>DASYAR010000482.1:0-2061 GCA_036501235.1 Planctomycetaceae bacterium | reverse complement strand
CCGCCGTGGGCGAAAACGCTGGACGTGAGCAGCGTGGTGAGACTCGACGCGGTGATCGACGAAAAAGGAAATTTGGGAGAGACGAGAATCGTATCGGGACCGCGGCTGCTCGAGCGCGCGGCGCAACAGGCAGTGCAGCTCTGGATATTCGAGCCTGCGCAGTTGGATGGCAAGCCTACCGCGGCCCACATGGTGCTCACCGTCGAATTCCAGAGGTAACGGTTACCTAGCCTCTAGCTTCCGATTCAGCTCGTTTTAACGCGACGATTTCTTTGAGCACGTCGTAACCGAGGAGTCTCACAGCGAACTTTCGCTTTAGCAGTTCCTTCATGGACCATCTAGTGTCGCGCTTGTGGCTGCCGTAGAGGTTCAGCATCCCTTTGTAACACTCGTATGCAGCTAGATCGGCCGCCTGCAAAGCCGGCGTTTCTCGACGGTTTGCCGTCGCGACGACTCCGGCGAGGCGCCGGTGAAGCGGCCAATCCGCGATTCCCCGGAACTCATCGTAAATCTGAGTAAGCTCCTTGTGATACTCATCCTGTCGATCGAATACAAACGCGACTAGCTCCGTGTCCGGCAGGCCGTCCGCAAAGTGGGCTGCCTCAACCAAGCAATGCTGTAGGCACAAGAAATAGGGTCTATCGGGATGGCTATGAGTCAGGACAGACCGGTCGTCGGCACAGAGTCGATTGAAGTCGCTCATCAAAACGCCCGATCCGAAGCCCCGAACTTCCCGCCCCTTAACTACTTGAAGCAACTCGCGCAACAGCTCCCTTCCGTGTGTTTCAGACCATCGGTCATACGGAGGACGGCGGTTCTCGAAGTCCGCCATATGAAACCCCTGTTCCCCTGGCACGCCCCATTTTTCGCAAACTTGACGCCACTTTCGACTTAAAACCTCCCATTCTTCAGATCTTCCGACAAATCCCGCGATAGCGCACACTTCCGATCCACCGTGGATGCCGCTCTCATCGACGTAAGCAGTCAGCATAGCAATGGTTTTTTCACGAGAGGATGGCGCGTGCAAGAGTTGCTGCAGCTGATGCGTGACACTGCATTCTATCTCCGTTTTCATTTGTGTAGTTGGCGCCGATTTGCCGAATGAACGACCGAGCCTTATGGCTTCATCGAGTGGACGGGAGCGGACTGGGCAGCTTGGCGCTGCTGCTTTAGCAGGTATTCGCGGTGGAACATGGCGTGGGCTCGTACATTCGCATAACCTGACGGCGATTCGATTTTTGCGACTTGGCCGGCGTCGGAGGAGAACCAGCGCATGCAGATTTCGAGTTCGGTGGCGTGATTGTCGGCGAATTCGTCGGGCATGATGCTCGGGAGGATGAGTTCGAGGGCCGGGCCGGCGTCATTCGAGGTGCCGGGAACGTCAACGGCATGTCGCTGCGGGCTTGCGCCCTCCGCGACGGCCTTCGGCAGAGAGGAAGGCGCTTCGCGCCCGTCGTTTATGTCGGAGCTGAAGCTCCGACCCCCTGAAGAGAGATTCCTCGCTTCGCTCGGAATGACAGGCGAAGCGTACGGCGCGTCGCCTGGCGATTGAGGCGGGTGGCTCGCATCACGCCAAGTATTGGTGCCGGGCACAGCATGCTGTGCCCCTACGACACCTTCTCCACTGCGGACTACTATTGGGGATTCGGCTACTAGTTGGGCGATTTCGCGGTATTGCTTGGTGCGCGACTCCTCGTCGGGGATGACCAATTCCTCGAGGCCTATCATGCGTTTGATTAGGGCCATATTTTCGGGATGCGCTAGGACCGATTGCATCTGCGGATCGGGATTGTTCAGCAGCTGCAACAGGACGGCGCGCTGTTGCGACCACAGAGTTGGATATTGCTCGTCGGTTTCCGGGTAGCTGAACAAATTTCCCTTCAGGTCGGCTAGGCGAATCCATTTCGATTCGAAGGCGGCGCCCGCGCCGAGCAGCGTCACTTCCACATCGTGCGGGCGATTCGTGCGGAAGCAATCGACGGCGAGGAGCATCACGTCCGCGTGAAAGAATTTCATGCGGCGCCAGACGAGGCCGATGCGTCCCATGGCTTGATCGCGGGC
>DASYAR010000481.1:0-7788 GCA_036501235.1 Planctomycetaceae bacterium | reverse complement strand
GCACGGGGGGGAATGGGCGGTAGCTCCTTCGCCGCTCGACACGGCGTCGGCGGTGCTGGCGGATTCGGTGGGGGTGGCGGTCGTGGTTTCGCCGGCAGTAGTTTCTCCGGACGGGGCTTTGGCGGCGGTGGCTCGGGTGGTGGCTTCGGCCGAGGTTATGGATATGGCGGTTATGGCCGCGGTTATGGATATGGCGGCTTCGGCCGCGGTTTTGGTTATGGATTTGGCCGCTTCGGATACGGATTCGGGTATGGATTTGGATTTGGATTTCCGTTCTTCGGCTATGGCCTCGGCTATGGCCTGGGATATGGCTTGCTCGGCGGTTTGATGTACGGCCTTGGTGGCTATGGCTATGGCGGATATGGCTATGGGGGCTACGGCGGGTATGGCGGCTACGGTGGATATGGCGGATACGGTGGATATGGCGGGTACGGTGGATATGGCGGGTACGGTGGATATGGTGGGTACGGTGGATATGGTGGGTACGGCGGGTATGGTGGCTACGGTGGGTATGGTGGCTACGGTGGATATGGGTATGGATATCCCGGCTACGGCTATGGCTTAGGGACGACGGCCGGTTACTACGATCCGAATGCCTATGCCGCGTTGACCCCCGCGACCGGAGCACAGACCGGAGCGGCGATTACGCCCGCTCCCACGACGTCGACCGATCCAGCGACCAGCGCGCAAACTTTCACGGCCCAAGGCGAGGCCGCGTTCAAATCCGGCGACTATAAAGGCGCCGTGTATAACTGGCGTCACGCGATGGTCGACGACAACCAGAACCCGGTGTTGGTGTTAATGCTCAGTCAGGCCTTGTTTGCGACCGGCAATTTCGAAGAATCAGCCGGGGCGGTCCAGGCGGCCATGCGTGTGCTCCCCAAAGACAAATGGGGTGTGGTGGTTGCCAATCACAAAGACCTCTACGGAAACGTGCAGGACTACACGAACCAGCTTCGCGCACTGGAAGTGGCGGTCAAAGATAAGCCCGATAATCCGGCACTCCGGTTCCTGGCAGGTTATCACTACGCTTACCTGGGATTCCCGAAAGAAGCGGTTGATCAACTCGATAAGGCGGTAAAGATCGAGCCCCGCGATGAGATGTCCAAGGCGCTCCGTGACGAGACGCGCGCCAAGCTGCCTCAAACGATCGTGCCGCCGGTTCAGCCGCAGCCACCGCCGGCGGCCGCCGTGCCCAAGCTGGAAGGACCATCGGCGATGATCTTACCGCTGCGATTGCCGTCTCGCTTGGCGGCATAGTTAGAGATTGAGATTATTTGACGTCTGCGAGAGAGTGATGCCCCGGCCGAACCGCACAACGGCCGGGGCATTTTTATTTTCTGCGACTCCCCGGACTTCGGCGCCTGCGACTGAGTTTGACGTGTGGCAGGGTCAGAGCAAAGTCGGGCGGGCTGTGACCACCGACTGCCGACCGCCTGGAACGTCGCATCATGTGGTGGGCATGGCCCGCCCGGCAAAGAGTAGAGTCGCCCTACGCCGACTGGGCGGTTTCCGACTCGGCTTCCGGCTCGCTGCGTACCTTCTCGAGGATTACGCAATTTCCCGACGGATTGAACGTGATTGACGTCATGAAGGCCCGCATCAGCATGATCCCCCGCCCGCAGGGACGTTCCAGGTTTTCATCGGCGGTCGGATCGGGAACGTCGGCCGGGTGAAAGCCTTCCCCCTGATCTTCGATTTCGATCCGCACTTTCTGGAAACCGGCCCGGCACATGATCCGCACGGTTTTGCTCGGGTCCATCTGATTACCGTGCTTGATCGCGTTGACCAGCGCTTCTTCCAGCGCCAGGCGAATACCGAACACGTCGCGATCCTCGAACCGCAACTCTTCCAGGAGCTGAATGATTCGTTCTTGGACCGACTGGCCTGCGGCGGTGTTGCTGGGAATGATCTCTTCGAATTCCCGCATGACTTCTTCGATCGTGGACATCGCGATCAGCTACACCATTCAGGTTGGGGAGGCAGCAGAGAACCGCCGATGGCCGGCCCAGGCCGTGAAATGTCAGAAACCCTCGACCGCCTTGTCGCGACTGTCCAGAATCTGAAACAGCTTATCGAGCCGCGTGATCTTGAAAACCTCTTTAATATCCGAACGGATTGAGCACAATCGCAGTTTGCCGCCCGACGCCTTCACTTTTTTGTCCATCGTGATCAGCTTGCCCAGCGCGGCACTCGACAGATACTCGACATTCGTGAAATCGAGAACGATCTTCTGCCGGTGGTCGTCGTCGACCAGGCTGAACAACTGATTCCCGATGATTTGAATGTTGCTTTCGTCGAGGATCTTCTTGTCGGTGAAGCGGGCGACTGTCACTCCGTTCACCTCTTCAATGTCGAGCCGGCGATTTCCCTGGGTCATCTGGCGTGGTCCAATGCGATGTGTAAGAAGACGGTCGGAATTCTTCGATCATCCAACTTTCGGACGGCACTGTCAAGCGAATCCCGACACGCCCCGTGGTTTTGACCAGCAACCACATTCCAGGGTGGCGATTCGGTCCAGCGAGCCGCAGGGTTGATCCCTGCGGTATCGGCGTGACCTGCCAATGGACCGTGAAAAGACAGGTCGATTTTGCCGGGAACAGCTCGATCTTGCTGCCGCAGCAGCACTGATCAATTGCCTGCCGCGCAAGACAAGACAAACCACGAATAGGCCGAATGACTTGAATGCAGAAGATCCACATGCCGTAGCCGGAGTCTCAATGTACGGCATTGCCTGACAGCGCTTTCATTCCGGTGCAGATAAACTTTCTCCCACAGCACATTGCACGCCATGCGCTCGAGTGGCCAGGATTTGGTCAAGCCCCGCGGGATGAACCCGTCATGTCGATTCCAGAGACGATCACCTACTGCATCGTGGCGCTGACCGCCGCCGCAGACGAGCGCGAGATTATTTGCCGTGGCCTGACGCGCGATGAAGCGATCAATATGCGCGAACAGCTCTGCAGCAAACTTCAGGCCCAGGATGTGATGATCGAGCGCGAGCAAGTCGACTCCGACTCGGCAGGCCGCGCCCCGAGCCGATAACGACGCAGCCCCGTCGCCGGGTGCATCCGTCATTGAGGGTGGTCCCCACCTTCCGCCTTGAGGAAATGCGAATTGAACGGCCAATGGCGCCTTCACATCACGCCGCCGGGATCCGGTGTCAGGGGATCCCCGAACTGAAAAATGATATTTGCTTCTTCGGTTACGATTTGCAAGGTGACGAATTCGCCGGCCGGAGCCCACAACGAACCCCACCAATCGACGCCATGCTCCAATGATTGAGCGTGCGCTGTCGACCAGAGGACGGGCCAGTAAAATGAACTGACCGTCGATTCCCTCAGGTATCTGCGGCCGGTCAGCCAGACGGCCGGACCCAAGCTGAATGGGTAGCCCAGCAGCACGACGACCATCACCACGATCGTCCAGAACGCCCAACCAGGTTTTTTGCGATCTTCGCTCATGCGTGGTTTCCGGGAACGTCGCGGTCGTGGTACAAGCTGAACTCGACGGAATGTCTGGGATGGTGACGTCTTTGGCGGCTACCGGCTGTCAGCCCGCCGAATCGGGAACAGCGACCAATACCAGAGTATTGGCGCACCCCACGACTGTTCCGAAGCCCAGGCCAGGGGACGGTAGACCATCGGCCACCGTTCTCCGTAATCGGTCACCGAAATCGTCGGAACGACCTCCCCCTCAAATATCTGCAGCTCACCTGGCTGATGTGGTCCGAAAACAACGCCGTTTGGCATGACAAATGGTCCTCTGATGGGAACCAAGTGATGTCGCATGGAGAAGGTTCTCGTCGGGCCACTGCTGAGAGCATAGATGGCGGACATCGCGATCAGTCCCCATGCCAATCGTTTCGTCCATCGCTCGCGACGGTTGACGATCCGCACGGCGAGCCAGACGCAGAACGCGGTGAAGGCGGCGGCCAGAGTCGGGAGGAGTATGATCATGTGCCGAACCGTCTCTGGATTCGTCTGGCCCGGAACCTGGTCTTCAGTTCCTCCGTCATACCTTCTGGCATGGAATGCTCGAAGCACAGGTGGCGAACAGAAATCTGCCCTGCCTGGCCTATCTCAGTGACATGCATTTCGGCTGGCTCGCCGCACTCATCGCAGAATTCTTCGAATGCCTGAGTATTCATTGCGTCCATGCCTCGCATCATACCCGCGGTGGCGTGGGGACGGAAAGGCGCATCGGTTTTCACTCTCCCACGCTTCGGAGTACCATCGGGGAATGGACAGCTGACCTCGGTCATATTCAATTTCAGCGCTCGCAGAATTGGGATGCACGTTCATTGCGGTCGTGGGAATCGCGGTCTTCGGGCTCCATGCAATAGGATGGCTCGAAGCCGAAACTATCCCGCTCGTCACAGGGACGGCTGGCCTGTGCATTGGCGCTTGCGGACTGTTTATGCTCGTCCGAGGCGTCGCTCGACGCGACGATCCGCGCCAGCAGAAGCGACCCCCCGACGCTCCCTGACGTCGGTCAAATCTGCGGCCACGCCGAAAACGCGATTGGGACGGAAAGCCTGCCACTGAATGCATCCACTATTTGTGGGTGGCCCACACTGGCCGGAGGAATCCGGCGCGGGCTTTGTTTGCACTGTCCGATAGAATGCCAGAATGGACAAACGCCAGCATAAAACGCGAGGACCGATCTATTGGTCACTTTATCAATTGCGAAAGTTCAAATCTTGGTCCAAAACAAATGTGCGCGTCGTTCTCTGGGGCATGTCAATAATAGCCGTGCTGGGAACGATTGGCATCGTCCTTTCAGTTCTCGGCCTGACCTGATTGATTGCCCAAAAACTCACCCGCCTCCGACGGGGCGGCCGGGTTCAAGAATCTCAAATCACCCAGCCAGCCAACAAAATCGGCAGATTGCATTCCAACGGCAATCTCCGTAAACTCGTAGGGTTGTGCGAGTCGATAGGTAGGTATTTGTCGGTTGAGGCTGGGGCGATGCGCATTATTCGGAAAATCCCGATCTGGATCGTGCTGGCGAGCTATTTGTTCGCCAATACGCTCGCGTCATCGTGGCACGATCACGGCCATTGCTCGGACCATTGCCAGACCGACCAGCATCTCGGGGCCGATTGCGCTGCCATCGAGCACGATTCCCGTGCTGGTGAGCACTGCTGCCATCACGACACGGGCCACCATCACACGCACAGTGGCGCACACAGTCACGACGCCTGCCAGAATCACGAATCGGGTCGCGATCAGCCGCACGGTCAGCCGACCAGTCAGCCATCCGGGCAAAAGCACGACGGCGATGACCAGCACTGCCCGCAGCATTGCGTCGTCTGCGACTTTCTGGCAATAGCTCCACTGGCGGCGCCCCTGGCCACGTTGATTGCGGATGGAGAAATCCTTCCCGAGTTCGTGGTCCTGCGTGTCTTGCCGGTCTCGGGCACGACGGTGGAAACGCATCTGGCTCGCGGTCCTCCTGCCGCCTAGCCAGGCTCGCGCGATCCTGGTACGGCGCTCAGGCGTTGCCGCAGAAATATCCCCAGGCGCTGTTGCGCCGCAGGAAATCTCCGGGCGCATCTCCGCTACTGCAAGGCGTTCCCGAGAGTCGGCGTCTGCGACCACTTGAGTCGCATGCTCCGCCTCGTTCCCGATTCACTCGCGTTCATCGCGATTTTTTATCCAGGAGGTGCGCTGCCATGCGCAATCGAAGAACAGGTTTCACGCTGATCGAGCTACTGGTCGTTATTGCCATCATTGCCGTCTTGGTCTCGTTGTTGTTGCCGGCGGTGCAGCAGGCTCGCGAGGCTGCGCGCAGGAGCCAATGCAAAAATAATCTCAAGCAGATCGGGCTGGCCCTGCACAACTATCACGATTCGTGCCGAGTCTTTCCTCCCGGTTACGTCGACTTCAATGGGAACCCCAACAGCACTCCGGACAATGATCTGGGGCCGGGATGGGGCTGGGCCACCTTTTTGTTGCCGCACATGGACCAGGGCAACATTTACAACCAGATCAACTTCAATCTGGGGGTGGGGCTCGGCGCCAACGCCCAGATCTCGCAGACGCCGCTGACGGCGTTCCAGTGTGCCTCCGATGGATTGCAGGATCCCTTTCCCGTTTACGACAGTTCGTTCGGCACGCCCCTCACCACGGTCGCCCACAGCAATTACGTCGGCTGCAACGGCTGGATCGAGTGCTTCGGCGGCGCGGGAGGCAATCCCCAGCCTGGCCCCTCTGCGGACGGCCTGAATGGCACGTATGGCAAGGCGGGAGCCGGCCTCTTTTATCGCAACAGCAAGAACAGCGCCGCCAACGTCACGGACGGCCTCAGTAATACGATCTTCGTCGGCGAACGGTCCAGCAACCATGCACCCGCCACGTGGACCGGCTCGGTCACCGGCGGCCGGTGCCCGGCCTGGATGGCGGTACAACCTCCGGCCCCCTATTCTCCTCCGCCGAGCCCGGCCTACGACAATGCCGACTTTGGCGAAGCTCTCATCTTCGCCCACTGCAACGCCACGCACCTCCCCAACGCCGATTTCCCGGTATTCGACCCCGACACCTACTATAGCTTTCATGCGGGCGGGTGCCATTTTCTGTTCGGCGACGGGTCGGTCCGTTTCATCAGCAGTTTCGTTAACGGAAATACCTACCAATACCTGGCCACGATCGCCGGCGGCGAGGTGCCCGGTGAATACTAGAATCTGGATGCTGATGTTCCTGGGATTATTCGCTTGCGCCGGCTGCAGCAAAGAACCACCGACCGATGAGTTGATCGAAGACTTGAGCTCGGCGGAAGAAGGAGATCGGATCAAAGCGGCGCGTTGGTTGCAGCAACGCACAGGAGAAGCCTCGAAGGTCGTCCCTGCGCTGATCGAGGCGCTGAAGGACAAGGACCCCGACGTGCGGTGGAGCGCCGCGATCGGACTGGGGTATTTCGGCGAGAAGGCCGAGGCCGCGCTGCCTGCACTGGACGAAGCGAAACGCGATACCGACCCCAGGGTTCGCGAGGGGGCGCGCGTCGCGATCTCGCGAATCAGGGGCAATGAATAACATTCTTCTGTCCCGGCCACTTTCGTGGTGATTCGGTCTTTCGTGGACAACTTCTTCTGTTGTTCACCGCTGCAGAAATCTAACCGCAGAATGCGCAGAGGGGCGCAGAGAAAACAAAACAGACCACGAATACGCCGAATCAGCCGAATGAAGAGATTTTAGAGCCCGTAAGAAAACCGGTTGTGGGCTGTTCCGCGATCGCAATATGAAGGCAGTCGCAGAGGTTTTGTTACAGACTTTTAGCATTCGAGTCATTCGTGGTTCTGTCGGTGGTGGTCTTCAGTTCGCCTGCGCCGGACTGCCCTGTCAAACAGGATTCCCCCAACTTTCTCTGCGGTCCTCTGCGCTCTCGGCGGTTCAATCCGTCCTGATTCCGCTCGATCAGTCATTCCATCGTAACAGATTGATATAATTAATTTGTGGAAAATTTTATTTTTTTAATAAATTAATCTTGAAATCCTGACAATGAGTGTACATAATGTCAGTAATGCTGATTTTCATTCATTTTCGGGAGTATTTCCATGCGCAGCGTGCCTTTTGTCTTGCGTCCGATGGACGAAGAGTCCTTTCCCGCCGAATCACGACTTGATCCCGAGACGACGTTTCGTGCCGAGGGGCCGAACGGCGCAATCCGCTTCGATGCGAGTCGCGTCGGCCGGGTCGCCTCCGCGCAGAAGCTGGAATGGCTCTGGCCGAACCGCATTCCGGTCAAACAGGTGACGCTGATCGAAGGGGCCACCGGCGCCGGGAAATC
>DASYAR010000480.1:0-10972 GCA_036501235.1 Planctomycetaceae bacterium | reverse complement strand
CAAATCCGGCGCCGCGGAATCCGCCGCCACCGAATCCGCCGCGAGCAAATCCCATCGATCGCCCGCCGAAACCACCTCCCCCAAAGCCGGCACCACGAAATCCACCACCGAAATGCCCGCCACCGCCGAAATGTCCTCCGCCGCCAAAGTGACCACCCCCTCCGTGACCGCCGCCGCCATGTCCGCCCCCGCCGCCATGGGCAAAAGTGACGCTCGGAATGCTAAACAGGGCCATCGCGATCGCCGCCACGCCCACCTTCCACACGTGCCTCTTCATGACTCGTTCCTGTTACCGGTTTTGACCGTTCCCTGGCATCCTCACATCTAGATACCTGTGGAATTGTATGCACGTCAAATTGTTTCGTGCGAAGCTTACGAAGAACTCATCTAGGGTAAGATTAAGGGCCCGACTCCGAGTCGCAACATGCTCCGCTTGCCATTGTAACTCGCTCCCGAGCTCCGCTTGGGAACGCACTGTTCGAAGCTCTACTTCGCGAATTCGCATGCTCATTGAAGCACTTCGGACGCCGCTCAGGTGACCGTTCGATTCTCGCCATCCAACGGGAAGCAGAGCTTCCGAAATAGCATTCCCAAGCGAAGCTTGGGAACGAGAAAATTACGAACGATTGGCGACATCCGACCATTCCAGGCCGAAGCGCGACAGGTATTTCCGCAGGCGGTCGGCGTCGTTCGGCTGCTTCTTGTCGAGGCGCGACACGGCGAACAGCGCACGTCCGGCGTCGGAGAGCGATCGCGAATCGCGGCAGACGCGAATCACCGCTTCAAGCTGTGCCCGATCGAACAGATCGAGTCGCTCGATCCGGTCCTGTGACAAGACCTCAGGCAGCAGGCTGTTCCCTGCGGAGTCTGGATCGCCCCAGGCCTCCTGCAGCCGCGAGATTTCTTCGTGTACGTGCTCGAGCGTGATCCGTCCGCCGGCGGCCAAAGTGGCCATCCGCGTAACGGCGGCGTTCAAGTCGCGAAAATTGGCCCGCCAGCTCGCAGCAGGCGATTCGCAGAATTCGAGGAATCGAGTGCGCGCCTCTTTGTTCATCGTCACCTTCCGGCCCGTCGCCGCCGTGCTGCGCTCGAGTTCGTAATCGACGTTGGGGGCGATATCTTCGCGGCGTTCGCTCAACCCGGGGAGACGGAACGTCCACAGGTTGATGCGGGCCAGCAGGTCTTCACGGAACTCTCCCCGCGCGACCGCCTGATGCAGGTCGCGATTGGTACCAGCGATCAGATGGAAAGCACTGGCCGTCTCCTGGTCGGCACCGACGGGCAAAAACCGCTTTTCTTCAACCGCCCGCAACAGCATCGCCTGCTCGTCGAGGCCCAGTTCGCCGATTTCATCGAGAAACAACAAGCCGCCGTCCGCCGTCTTAAGCAGGCCCGGGCGGGCGCCCGTCGCGCCGGTGAAAGCACCTTTCACATGACCGAATAAGGCCGACATGGCCTGGTCGCCTCGCAGCGTGGCGCAATTGACTTCGACGAACTCGCCTCGAAATTGCTCACGGCGGCGCTTGAGCTCGTAAATCCGGCGGGCCAGCCGCGATTTGCCCGCTCCCGTCGGGCCGGTGATCAACAGGGGCGCCGTACTGCCAATGGCAACCTGCTCGATGCGCTCGATGAGCGTATTGAACGCCGAATTGCGCGTGTCGATACCCGATTTGAGAAACGTCAATCCTTCCTGTTGTTCCTGAGAGAACCGCATCGCCAGTGCGTCGTATTTCGACAGGTCGAGGTCGATGATCCGGTAGGTCCCCTCTCCCTGCTGATGCCGCGGCGGCGGCGAAGCCTGCAGCAATCGCCCCGGAATGTGTCGCGACTCGGCCAGCAGGAACAGACAGATCTGTTCGACGTGGGTGCCGGTCGTGATGTGGATCAAGTAATCCTCGGCGTCGGTTCGAAAATCATAGCTCCGCGCGAAATCATGCAGATGGGTAAAGACTTCCTCGAGGTCCCATGGATCTTGCAGCGCCATCGCGTGCAGCCGGATCTCCGTCTCGGGAGAGACCGACACGATATCGGCGGCAATGACATCCGCCAGCCGCTGGTCGCGCCGTTCGTGAATCAATTCGAACCGGTCAATCAGCAATTCTTCGTGCTGGCAGATGGCGACGCTGGGTCGCCACAGCCTCCAGCGCTCGGCTTCGCGCCCCGCGTCGATTTTGCTGCCGAGGATGCCGATGACGATTTGCCGCCTTCGTTTGATCATATCCTAAATTATAAACAACGATTCTTATGGATAGTACTATTCGACCATTGTCAAAAGCCTAGAAACGTGAAAAAGTCATAAACATTGAACCATGATGACGTTGTGGATACCCGGAAACTGCCGCCATGTTCGGCACGCGGCCTGCGTGATTGCTGCGGAGTTGAAACGGGAAACGATAATGCCGCAATAAGAATCCAGTGCATCGGAGATGCAGGCCGGCTGCACCGTCGCGGCAGCCGGCTGGTAGAGCGCGTAAGATGTTTCATTAATTCTTGTCGTGACGGCAAGTTTTTGAAGATTGCGACCAATTCGGTCGACGACTTGTGTTTTGAAAATGGGAGCGTTCCACCCGGTGAGCGGTTCGACACGCGCTCCCCGCTGGGTCGCGGTTAAACGATTTTTCGAAAGAGACGGTTCATCATGCACGAAATTATTCCCACGGGTGATGCCACGGCCATGTTGACGACGGGGGGCCAGACGAAGCCCATCACCGTCATTGGCACGGCGGCCATTCGCGAAACGTTCGACGAGTTGTGCCTGCAGCAGGCAGTTAATTCGCGGCTCGCGCCGGGTGTGACCGACCTCGTGCTCAATCCGGACTCGCACTGCGGTTACGGTGCGCCGGTGGGGTGCGTTATGGTTTCGCCGACGCACGTTTATCCCGGTCCGGTCGGCGTCGACATCAAGTGCTCGATGAGTCTTTTGCAACTCGACCTGCCGGCCGAGGCGGTCGCCGATCGGCCCACGCGCCGCGCATTGATCAATGCGGTCTGCGAACGCACGCCGACCGGCATGGGCCGCGGGCAGCGGCATGTTTCCAAGGGGCGACGCGTCGACGAGAGACTGGGCCGCCGGGTCTTGACCGAGGGAGCGTCGGCAGAAGTCTGCACGCAGCTTGGGATCCCACCCGAATGGGCCGCCCGGTGTGAAGACTCTGCACATGTCGGCCACGACGATACTCAGAACGCGCTGGAGGAACGATTGGATCGGCACTTCGATGCCGGCCTCTTCCGCAATTTCGCAGCGAAGGTGGTGCAGCTCGGCTCGTACGGCGGCGGCAATCACTTTGGCGAATGCGAAATCGTGCACGTCGCAGACAACGACCGCGCCCGCCGGGCGGCGGAAGTGTTCGGGTTGCAGGACGGCCGGGTGGCGTTTTTGTCGCACTGCGGTTCGCGCGGCGTCGGGCACAACTTGGCGATGGGGCAGTTCCATGCGCTGCAGGAAAAGTTTTCTCGCTGGGACATCCCGCTGCCGGGGAACGACAAGGAGCTCGTCTACGCACCACTGGGCACGCTGGAAGCCGATGCCTATCTCGATGACATGGCTCTCGGTGCGAATTTCGCGACCGTCAATCACCTGCTGATCAATGCGCTCGTCCTGGAAGCGTTTCAGGAAATCATTCCGGGAACGACGGGGCAGCTCGTATACTTCATCAGCCACAATATCGCCCGCAAGGAAATTGTCGACAATCGCCCGGCGTGGGTGCACCGCAAGGGGGCGACGCGCGCCTTTCCGGCCCGGCACCACGCGCTGCAGGGGACGATCTACGAAGAAACGGGGCATCCGATTCTGCTGCCGGGGAACCCGCAAGCCGGCTCGTGTGTCATGGTTGCCGACGAGGGTGCGCACCTCAGTTGCTACAGCGTCAACCACGGCGCGGGCCGCATGCTGGGGCGGAAACGGGCGATCCGGGAGCTCGACCAGGAGTCGATCGACAAGTCTTTCGATGATGCAGACATCCTCACGAACTGCCGATTGTATCCAAAGGACGAGGCGCCGAAGGCGTATAAGGATTTTGACGAAGTATTGCGGTCGGTGAAGTCGGCTGGCCTGGCGAGCGAAGTCGCGCGCCTCAAGGCACGGTTCGTGATCAAGGATGGTGATAAAGCCGACGACTGAAACGGTACGAGGGGAGCCGCGATTGAACGCGGATGGACGCAAATGCCCAGTCGGCGCCACAACTTCGCAATTCGCGTTTATTTACATTCATGCGCGGCTCCAATGTCGTTCAACAGTATAAATCGGCCACAGATGGACACGGATCCACACGGATGATTGACGCAATCCACATCGACGGGTCGCATGGTGAAGGGGGCGGGCAGATTGTCCGTTCATCGCTGGCATTGTCGCTGGTGACGGGTCGGCCGGTCGTGATTGACAATATTCGGGCCGGGCGCGAGAAGCCTGGGTTGATGCGGCAACATCTGACGGCGGTCAACGCGGCGGTCGAGATTTCGGGCGCGGCGGCAACCGGGGCCGCGGTTGGCTCACGCGCGCTGGCGTTTGAACCCCAGCCGGTCCGCGCTGGGGAATATAAATTCAGCGTGGGGACCGCGGGGAGTGCGACGCTCGTCTTGCAGACCGTCTTGCCGGCGCTGCTGCTGGCGGAGGGCCCCACGACGCTGATCCTGGAAGGGGGGACGCACAATCCCTGGGCCCCGCCGTTCGATTTTTTGAAAGAGGCGTTTTTGCCATTGGTCAACCGCATGGGCCCGCATGTCGAAGTCGAGATCGAGCGGCATGGATTCTTCCCGGCCGGTGGAGGGCGGTTTCGCGTGCACATCCAGCCCGCGCGGTCGCTGGCAGGATTCGATTTGTACGAACGGGGAGAGGTCGTCACCCGGCGAGCCCGCGTCGTCATGTCGAACCTTCCCGAGCATATTGCCCGCCGTGAGCTGGACACGATCCGAGATAAACTGGGATGGGCCGAGAGCGACTGCGCGATCGAGAATGTGCAATCGGCCGGACCGGGAAACGCCATGCTGATCTCCATCGGCAGCGAACATGTCACCGAGGTATTCAGCGGATTCGGGCGACAGGGAGTCAAAGCCGAACAGGTGGCCGGCGACGTCATAAAGCAGGTTCGCGAGTATTTGAAGGCCGACGCGCCGGTTGGCCCGTACCTGGCCGACCAGTTGATGCTGCCGTTGGGGATCAGCGCGTGGCAATCGGCGGGGGGCTCGTATCGCACCCTCCCGCTGACTCGGCACGCGACAACCCACGTCGAGCTGCTGCGCGAATTCCTGGGCGTGGCGATCCATGTCAAGAAGTCGTCTGACGGCGGCCGTTGCACTGTTCTTGTGCGATGACGGGAGCATGACAGAGCGCAACTGCTTACGGCCCACGATCTTCATAAAAATCTGCGATAATTGAGCAAACGGGCGCAGGATTCGAGCGCGAGAACCCACTATGATGATGTGGACCGGCTGTTTGGCCGCGACCTGCTGCGGGCAAATTGCTGAATCATTCGAATCGCTTGCATCTCATGATTGTCGCGTCTGAAGAACTGTCTGACGATCGGCTCTTGCACGATTACGTGTTCTCAAACAGCCAGGAGGCGTTTGCCGTGCTGGTCCGCCGGCACGGCCCCATGGTGTGGGGCGTGTGTCGGCGCGTCGCGGGGCATACGCATGATGCCGAAGACGCCTTTCAGGCGACGTTCGCCGTGCTGGCCCGCAAGGCCCCATCGATTCGCCGCCGGCGGGCGATTGGCGCCTGGCTGCATCAGGTCGCGCGGCGGACGTCGTTGCTGGCACGCACTCTCTCGACACGTCAGGGAATCATCATGGATGCCGTTGTGATGGATTCTCAGGTGAGCCCGTCAGCCGACGAAACGGCGACCGACCGTGATGGAATCCTGGACGACGAAATCAGCCGTCTACCGGAGTCGTTGCGGTTGCCCGTCGTGCTGTGCTACCTGCAGGGGCTGACTAACCGCGAGGCAGGTGATCGGCTCGGATGTCCCGAAGGGACGATCGTCTCGCGCCTGGCCCGCGCGCGGGAACTGCTGCGGGGACGACTGGTCCGCCGGGGCTTGGTGCTGAGCAGCACTGCCGCCGTCGCAACATTGCTGACGCAGACCGGATCGGCGACGTCCCTGGCGCGGAGTTTGTCTCAAGGAGCCCTGCAATGCGGACTGCTCACTGCGACGAAGGGAGCGTTGACGAGCGGATTCCTGACGGCGGGCGCCGGGCGGCTTGCCGGCGAGACGATCGGCGTGCTCGCGCGCCGTCAATTACTCGTGCGGTTGGGAATGGTGATCGCCGGGATGTGTGTGGTCGGTCTGTTCCTGGGAATCCTGAGCCTTTCGGGGCCTTCGCGACACAATACCGCGGAGGTCCAAGGACTCGGCGCGTCGTCGGGCGCAGCAGAGGCGGGCATCGACGGCGCGGATCAGACACCAACGCCGTTGGACGGCATTTGGCAAGGAGAAGATTTGGAGTTTGCCGGCGGCGACAATGCGGACGAACATGAACAGCTCTCCAGCCGCTGCCGCTGGGTCATTTCGGGCGATCAGATTCGGTTCAAATGGCAAGAGAACATGGTCCTGGCGTCCCGCTATGTGGCTGATTTATCGAATCCGGCTGGCTCGATCGGCTTCACGATCGTGGAAGGGCCGGACGCGCTCCTGTTCGCCGCCGTACCGGGTTTGTTCGAAATTCGCAACGAAAAACTCGAAGTCTGCAGTGGTGACGCTCGCGGCGTGCGGCCGCCAGCGATCAAGCCGGGAGTCGTTGCAATTCCACCCGCCGATGCGGTCACCAGACGTGCCGGGCTGGCCGGCTACACGAGACTGCGGCGCCTCGATCGATCGTTCGAAGCAGAAGAGCTGCAAGGCCAATGGCGGCTCGTGCGATGGGAGAGCGGCGGCGCCGATTTGCCGGTCGATCCTCAAGGACGTCAAGATGCAATTTTCGACGACAAACGGTACGTCATGCATAACACAGCAGGCGACAACCTGATTGAAATCGGCGGCACGTTCACGCTCGAGGCCACACAACCAGCGCACTTCATGAAGTTGCAACCGGCAGCGGGAGATCCGTTCTTGTGCCTGTACGAAATCCAGGGAGACGTGCTGTCATTATGCATGGCAGCTCCGGGATCTCCTCGGCCGTTGAGGTATCAGACCGAACCTGGTCAAACGCACCTGTCGCTTGTCTTGCAGCGAGCGAAGCCTGACAGACCAAACCCGTCAACTGAACGTCCACCGTGACGCGGACTACGATTGCCCTTGGCGATCGCGCCGAAGTCTCTTGCCGTCGTGTCTTGGCCTGTGAAGTCCATTTGATTTTGACGCCGGGCTCGTCGTCTGCGCCGATATTGCCTTCCTAGTTCGCCCGAGAATGGTCCGATGCGATTCACGTCCCGCAACACATCAGTAAGTCTGCCTTGTGGGACGAGTGAAGCGGTTGGTCGTGCCGGTTCAAGTGATGGGGCGCCGGGATGGTTGGCGTGGCTTGTGCGAATGGCACTGGCATGCCTGACGGTCGTGATCCTCGCACGGGGCATGCCCATGTTTTGCGCCCGGCCAGACTGGAAAGAGGCCCTGATCAGCATCCCTTTACGAGACGATGCGTGGATCATCAGCAAAATCGATGACGTTCCGTTTGTCGGGTTGGAAGAGATGCCGACGCGAGTTTTTGCCGTGGATTCGTTCGCCGACGGCTTTGGCGCAACCGACTCGGTGATCGTCTCAGTCCCTTATTCGGAAGCCGGCGACGATCATCTGCGGCTCATTGCCAGTGGCCCGCGGGTGATTTCGCTGACCCTCGATGGGACAAGAATCACCGACGCGGGACTCTCGCATTTGCGCGGGATGGCGCACCTGAGAACACTCAGTCTCGCAGCCACTGAGATTTCCGACGCCGGTGCGCAGATGCTGAAAGATGTGCCGTCGCTACGACATTTAGACCTGCGGCGGACGCGGCTCACTAATTCGTCGCTGGCGCCGCTGGTCGCGCTCCGCCAGCTTGAGCTGCTGAACCTTTCCGGTACGCTCGTGGACGGAGCCGGACTGACTTGCCTCAGCAAGCTGCCGAACCTGAAAGCACTCATACTCGATGACTTGCCTCTGAACGACGGCGATGTGGCCGCTCTGGGGACGATCACTTCGTTGCGCGACGTGCAGCTGCACGGCACACAGATCACTGCAGCGGGGTTGGCGCACATGGCGTCGCTGCTCTCGCTTGATGCCTGTTATGTCGACAGCGGCCGCCTGTCGCGACACGACCTGGATGCCCTGCGCCGCGAATATGAGTGCGAGTGCAGGGGGGCGGGAATTAAAAATTGAGAATTGAAAATTGAGAAACTTCGATTAACCGCAAATAATTGCTTCAGCGTCACTTTGAAACCTTCTTCATCAGGTCCGGCAGCAGCTCGCGTTCCATCGCTTCGGCGGCGAGCTGGTGGGCGCGTTCGTTCGGGTGGGCGTCGAAACGATTGACGACCAGCCCTTCCGCCAGGTGCGGTTCCAGCACGGGAGCCAGATCGAGAACGGGAATCCTCTGCTCGTGGCAATGATCGACGATCTTTCGATGCGCGGCGGCGAAGGGGTAATTGGGACCCAGGTTGTGCAGGAACGGGAAGATTGCCACGCGCAGGTCGACGTCGTGGCTCGAGCAGACGTCGTGTAAGTTATCGAGCATCCGCAGAAATCTGCGCAGCGGCTCCCCCTCGTGGTAAGCGTCCGCCAGATCGGCGTAGTAGTTGCGAACCTGCGGCTGCATTGCCAGCCTGAGCCGGAACCACAGCAGGTTGAAGAAATAGGTGTCGCGGAAGAAAAACGGAGCGCCCGGTTTCCCCAGGTTGACGTAGCGTTCACCTCGTTCGTCGACGTAAGGCTCGATGTCGTTGAGGCACATGACGTACACGAGCGTGTTGAACCGATAGCCTTTTTCCAGATGGCCGCGCATTAGATTCTCGACCTGAGCAATGTTGATCCCTGCCTCCGCCACGTTGGAGACGGCGAATTCTCCCGGATGTTGCCGTTCGAGAGCGGCAGCCACCAGGTTGCTGAAGCGATCGGCCGTATTCTTGATGCCGTGGCCGTACGTAAAACTGTCTCCCGTAAACCACACACGGTGCACGCCGGGGGGCGCCGTCCGGTCCAGAGGTCGATCGTCGCGCCAGCCCTGAGGATTGGTCTGCACATGCCGTTTGAACCATCTCTGGGAAACATTCGTCATGTTGAATGAATCACTCTGGTCGTAGATAAATGCAAAATACATCTCGACGACAGTCAACCCGGCCAGCAGAATCCACAGCGACAGGCCCAGATTGATCCAGCGTATGCGCGAGGGAAGAGTGCGGGCCCGGCGGCGCGCCAAGAGCAGGCGCTTGAACCCCCATAAACCGGCGGCAATCCACAGCACCAGGCAGGCCAGATACGCGACCGACAAGCCGGCCAGAAAACGGGGGGAATCGAGAATCAAGAGGAACCTGTGGGGACGTCAAACACGGGAACGACAATTAGCAGCCCGTTGAAAAAGGGGACAGTCCCTCCCGGCAAAATCGATTTGTTGCGGAGAAATCACTCCCTGGAAAGGGACAGTCCCTTTTTCAACAGGCTGTTAGGATAGAATACTCGATAGAGACTGACGTTGTCACGATCTCCCGACATGCAGTAGTGTTTAGAATTCCCGCCTCCGCGTCGCAGCCGTTCCTGGCACGGCCGGGAAACCGGGGGTGAATTCACGACCAAACGAGACACGCAAGCGATTCACCGTGACACAGTCAACCAACCCCTCGCCCCCAGCGCGACAGCCCCCTCCGCAGAGCAGCCGCCGCACCTGGCGGGTGGTGATCGGGCTGCTGATGGTCGTGCACCTGGCGCTGGGGGTGCACTGTGCGAGTCGGTTCAGCGTCACCCACGACGAATACTGGCATCTTCCGGCGGGACTATCGGTCTTGAAGACGGGCCGGTTCGATGCAGAGAACCTGAATCCTCCGCTGTCGCGCGCCTGGTCGGCGCTTCCTCTGGCAATGCTTGGGGTGCGCCTGGGTGAACCGGCAGCGCCGAATGACTCGACGGCGCTGGGCGATCATTTCCTGATCGAGAATCTCGACCGTTACCATGAGTTTTATGCGTACGCGCGATTCATGAATCTGGTCTGGTCGGCATTAACGGGCCTGGTGATCGCCGCCTGGGGACGAGAGCTGTTCGGAGAAGGGGCCGCGGTCGTCAGCGCGGCACTTTGGTTCCTGTGTCCCGTCGTGCTGTCAAACGCCGTACTGGTGACACCCGACCTGTGCACGGCGTTTTTTTTCGTGACGACCACTTATGCCGCCTGGCGATTCGCGCGCGAGCCGACCGGGAGACGCGCGCTGGCCGTGGGAGTGCTGCTCGGGCTGGCGCAATTATCGAAGTTCACCTGCGTCGTGCTGTATCCGATGGTCTTCGTGGAGTGGATTGTGGTGCGGTGCCGCGGCCGACTCGAGCCGGTCGCCTGGCGCCGTTCCGCTGGTCAGTGGCTGGCGGCTCTTGTCGTCAGTCTGTTCGTCCTCAATGCGGGTTATCTGTTTCGCGGAACGGGCCAGCCCTTGAATTCTTATCAGTTCGCAAGCGGTACGTTGAAGACCATCGCCGCGGCTGTGCGGCCCATCGACGGAGTGTGGGTTCCGGCGCCGCGAGACTACGTCGCAGGTTTCGACCGGCAACGCTCGATCATGGAGGTCCTGCATCCCGTGTATCTCGACGGAGAATTGTGGGTCGGCGGTGGATTTCGCGACTACTATTTCTGGGCTTGCGCGTACAAATGGCCGCACGCCATCCAGGCGCTGGTCCTGACCGCGCTGACATCATGTCTGCTCACGCGCGTCGCCTGGCGACATTGGCGTGCGTATGCTGCATTGCTTCTGCCGGCGGCACTGATGGTGGGAATCGCCAGCGCATCGCACATGCAACTGGGAATTCGATACATCTTGCCAGCGTTTCCACTGGTCTATCTCTTTGCCGGTCATGTGGGGGCCTGG
>DASYAR010000479.1:0-12748 GCA_036501235.1 Planctomycetaceae bacterium | reverse complement strand
CGGCGTGGGATATATCGGCTATGGGCTGATCGGTAAACGGCACCTGCTCGATTTTCAGGAGCAGAGCGATGTCGCCAACATCGCCGTCGCCGAGGCGCACGCCGGCCGGATGGAAGAAGCCCGGCAGTTGATGGGGGACGGCGCGCGCGGTTATCGCGATTTTCGCGCGCTGTTGGACGACAAGCGGGTGGACGCCGTCGTCATTTCGACCCCCGATCACTGGCACGCCCTGCAGACGATGCTGGCCTGTGCCGCGGGAAAAGACGTCTACGTGGAAAAGCCGCTGACCCTGTTCGTGCGCGAGGGACGCTGGATGATCGACGTGGCGAAGCGGCACGAGCGCGTGGTGACGGTGGGGACGCAACAGCGATCGGGACCGCATTACGCGCGAGCGCGGCAGCTCTTGATCGATGGAGCGCTGGGAAAAATCAGCTCGGTCCAAATGGCGGCGGCGCGGAACATCATGCCGGGGTATGGCCGTCCCGCCGATTCGCCTCCTCCCGCCGATCTCGATTGGGAGATGTGGCAGGGATCGGCTCCCGCGCATGCCTACAACCCCAATCGGGCCATCTATCATTTCCGCTGGTTCTGGGACTATTCGGGCGGGCAGATGACGAATCTCGGAGCGCACGCGCTCGATATCGTCCACTGGGCGCTGGGAGTCGCTGGCCCGACGGCCGTTTCCAGCGCGGGGGGCCGGTTCAGCCTGCTCGACAATGGCGAGACGCCCGATACGCAAGAGGTCATTTTCGAATATCCCGGTTTCATAGCCACCTGGTCGCATCGCGAGGCGTGTGCATCGTCGACGACGCCGGTACCGCTCGAATTCTTCGGGCCGCGGGGCAGAATGTCTCTCACGCGCAGCAACTTGTTGCTCACTCCGGATCGCAAGGTCATTCCCGTCAATACCGTGCCGCAATTCACAGACGCCCATCCGGTCGGCGGTCCGCAGCCGGTGCCCGACAACGGGCCGCGCGAATTCTGGACCGCGGCCATCGACGACAAAACGGGCAACGCGCGCGAGCAGCTCAAGGCCCACGTCCGCAACTTTCTGGATTGCGTCAAATCGCGGCAGCAGCCGGTCTCGGATCTCGAAAGCTCACACCGCGTGGCGACGGCGTGCCACCTGGCCAATCTTTCGTTGCGATTGGGTCGCAAATTGAAATGGGACGCGGCGAAAGAAGAAATTCTCGACGACACGGAAGCCAATCGTCTGCTTGTGCGTCCGTACCGCGCGCCGTGGGATCGCGAATTTCGAGCTTTAGGGATTGGATAACTTGATGTTGCCGCTCACACGTCGGGAAATGCTGGCTGGACTTGCCGGTGCTGTGCCATTTCTGGCAGGTCGCAATCTGGAACTGGCTGCGGAGGAACCGGACAAACCGGGCCGGCGATTGGGCATCGTCATTCATTCTTACGGATTGAAGAGCAAAGACAAAGCTGCCCAGTTCGGCGATCCGCTGGTATTCCTGGAGTATTGCCGGAATCTCGGCGCCGCCGGCGTGCAAACGGCGATCGGAGCGCGGGACGACGCCTACGTCGACAAGCTCCGCACGGCCCTGCAAGCATCCGGGATGTATCTGGAAGGAATCGTGCGGTTGCCTCGCGCCACCGCCGAGACCGATCGCTTCGCCGCTGAGCTGCGCACGGCCAAGGCCTGCGGTGTGTCGGTTGTGCGCGTCGTGCTGCTCGACTCGCGACGGTATGAGACGTTCGATTCCGTCGACGCGTTCCGCGCGTTTGCCGAGGAATGCGATCAACGATTGCGGCTTGCCAAACCGGTTGCCGAGCGGCATGGCGTGCAACTGGCTGTTGAAAACCATAAAGACTGGCGGTCCGAAGATCTGTTGAAGATCATCCGCCGCGCGGACAGCCCGAATATCGGCGTGTGCCTCGACACGGGGAACAGCATCGCCTTGTTGGAAGAGCCGCACGAAGTTGTCGAGGCGCTGGCGCCGGTGACGATGACGACGCACTTCAAAGACATGGCCGTGGCGGAATATCCGCAGGGATTTCTCTTGTCCGAGGTGCCATTGGGGACGGGATTTCTGGATCTGGCCAGAATGCTCAAGCTACTCACTAATCAGCGTCGCGAGATTCGCTTGAACCTGGAGATGATCACGCGGGATCCGTTGCGCGTGCCGTGCCTGGCGCCAAAGTATTGGACGACGTTTGCCGATCTCCCCGCGCGCCACCTGGCAGCGGCCCTCGAACTCGTGCGCAAGAACGCACCGCGGCAGGCGCTTCCGCAGATTGCGGATAAATCGGCGGCCGAGCAGGTCGCGTACGAGGACGAAAACGTCCGCCAATGCCTGAAATGGGCTAACGAACGGTTGTAGGGCGCGAGATCACGAACCGGGGAGCGCGGCGGCGCAAATGCCGGGCGGGGTGGCAGAGCGGCGCGGGGCTTCGGAATCGTGAACTTCGGAAGCGGCGGGTCGATCGGGGAACTCTCCCGCGAAATGAAACTCGTCGGCGATCAGGCCTTCGAGCTCGATCGGAATGCCCTCCAGCGTCGTCAACCGGCCGTCCAGCGTGGAGACCCAGGCGGCGACTTCCAGCATGGGCCGCGTCACCGAACCTTCGCCGGTCATGCGGAGCGATCGCAGCCATTCGGGGAGCGGCTGCGGACCGGCCAGTTCGAACAGCGCCGCGTGCGGCGAATCGATATCGAAGACGCAGTCGGCGGCCTCGACTTCGATCGTGCCGCGACTTGGCTCGCTGGATTTCGCCGGCGCGGCCTGGTCGGCGGGGACCACCCAGCGCACGACTGCGCCCGCCGCGCGGATCGTCGAATGATTCAGTTTGAGCGTCCATGTTGATTTGGCGGCCGGCGTGGCGGCCAGTTGCACGAGCGGCCCGGGGCCGACTTTGAGCACGTTCTCGCAGTTCACCTGTCGAACGGCGTGCGCCAGATACAGCGCCGGGCCGTCGCCGAGCAGTACGGCGTTGCGGATCGTGGCCGTGCCGCCGCGGTGGTCGCCTGTGTCGAGCAGCTTCCAGGCGATCAAGGCCGGGCCGGTCGGCGGAGCAAAGATCGGCTGCGAAGCGTTCGCGGTCGCCGTGCCGATTGAGCCGCCGGAATCGAAGAGGCATTCCTCGATCGACAGCCCCTGCGCTTCGACGCGGACGAGAGCCCTGAGATTCGAGGATCGCGCGGCAGGTTGAATGGGCGTGACGATGCGCACATTTTTCAGACGCACCGTTTCGGCGCAAAGTCTGAAGGGCTGGTCGCCGATCACGATGTGAGGCGTTGCCGTATCGCCGCCCACGATCGACAACTCTCCGACGACCGTCAGATCGGAAGCGCGATACGGGCCCGAGGATTCGAGATGCACGACGCCGTGACGGTCGGGCGCGGGCAACGGCGCATAATCGGCGGCGGCGCCCGTGAAGGAGGCTGTCGTGGAAACCGTCTGCCGTGCCGTAGCGGTTGGCGCCTGCGCCTGCGCTCCCCACTGCCAGCCCTGCGAGATTCCGGCGGCCCAGGAGAGCGCCACGTTTCGCGCGCCTTGATTGACGAGCGTGGCGACTCCACCTGACAGGGCAAACACAGACGCGGCGATGAACAGCCAGCGCGTCAGGGCCGACAGGGGCCGGCGTGCGGCGACGCTGCGGGCCGGCGCATCGAACCGCCGGCGGAACGTGGCCAGCCTGCGACGGCCGCTGCGGCTGGGTAGTCCCCAGAATTCAAGCAGGTCGGCGAATCGGGGGGGGCGATCGGCCGGCGACCTGGAGGTCAACCGTTCGATGCCGCGGGCGAGCGGGGCGGGGGTCTCCGGCGACCATTTGCGGACGTCGTCGATGGTGCGGGTCTGATGGGCGGCAAGTTTGACCAGCGGATCGCCCCCCGGAAAGGGGGGACGTCCCGCCAGCAACTGCCACAGCAGGCAGCCCAGTGCGTATGCATCGGTCGCCGTGCATGGCTGGCCGCCGACGCCGATCAACTCGGGTGCGATTCCGTCGTAGCGCTCGGGCGCCAGGCCCGAGTGCATCGTAAGGACGGGATCGAGGGCCGGGCGAATGCCCGCGTCGACGAGGACGGCCGTTCCGGCAGAGGTCAAGCGCACGTTGGCGGCGCGGACGTCGCCGTGGGTCAGGCCACGCTGGGCGAGCATTTCGAGGCCATCCGCCAGTTGCCTGCCGATCTCCCACACAACCGCGGCCGGAAAACGGCCGCGGCGCACGAGCAACTCGCCGAGGTGCGACCCGGGAACATAGCGGCTGACAAGCGCCAATTGATGCTCGACGCGGAAACAGGAAACTGGGGGCGCCAGGGAAGGATGATTGAATCCGCGGGCTGACATCACGAATTTCTCCAACCGCTCGACCGTTTCCGTCGAGAGCCGGTCCGACGCGGCCAGGTGCTTGATGACGCACAGGTCGTCACTGCCGACCGGGCGGGCCAGCAGCGTCTGGCCGAACGAACCGCCCCCGATTCGCTGCACGGCGACGCAGGGCCCGATGCGAATTTCGGCAGGGCTGGCAGATTCGAGAACGCGCGCCTGATAGTGAGTGAGCCGGCCGATCTGCACGAGCGCATCGAGCCAGACCGAATCAAATGCGGGCAAATCGTGCGTCAGGCGGCGGACCAGGCGGCGGCAATGGCGCAGGTCTCCGGCAGAGCACAATCCGAGCTCCAGAAGCAGCGTGCGGAGACGTTCGGAAAGGGGCTCAAGCACAGGTTCGGTGATCCGGGTTTCAAAACGTCGCGCAGCAAGGCGAATTAAACGTCCGGCGCGAGCGGCCTTATCGCAGATTTTGAAGATTCGAACAAGGTGAGCCGACGCGAGTTAACTCCTTAGGGCGTCAGCCTCTCCGCCGCGGCCGCATGAGTCGAAATCGAGTCCGCCGGTCGTACCGGCCATGGAAACTGCGCTGATCGGGTAAGCTGTCGGTTTTTTAACGATCAACGCTTTCCAAGATCGGCGAAAACTGCAACAATACTTTGCACAGCGCCAATCAGGGCAGATCGAAACAAGGATCGACCATCGTGTTTCTGCGTCAGTTGCTGACCACCTCACACGTGGGGCAGCTCGGCCCCAAAGACATCCCTGTCTTGCAGGGTGAGCAGGCCGTTTCCGAAGCGGTTCGCCAGATGCGCGCCCATAGTCATGGCAGCGCGATGGTGTGCCGCGACGGCAAGTTGATCGGCATTTTCACCGAGCGCGACCTGCTGAAACTGTTGTCGGAAGGCAAGTCGCTCGACTTGCCTCTGGCGCAGGTGATGACGTCGCGCCCGCGAACGGTCAGCCCGGACGACACGCTGATGACGGTCATTCAATTGATGGACGAAGGGGGCTACCGGCGGTTGCCCGTCGTCGATTCCGCGGGCTCGCCGGTCGGTATCGTGGACGTGAAATCCGTCGTGCACTTTCTAGTTGAGCATTTTCCCAAAGCGGTCTACAATCAAGCCCCCCGTGCCCTGTCCCGAGCGAGAGATCGCGAAGGGGCATAACCCGTGTCCCACCCTTCAGCCCGCCGCCCTCGGTTCGATTGCCTCATCGCTCGCCGGCGCTCGACAGGCGAACCCCGCATATCGCGTGTAAGGAGTTGATACTCGTATGTCTTCCACGGAAGCTCTCGCGGCACAGCCGCAGCCTGATAAGAAACTCGAACAAGTCGATTCGGTCGTCATTCGCTTCTGCGGCGACAGCGGCGACGGCATGCAGCTTGTCGGCACGCAGTTTACGAACGTCTCGGCCGCGTTCGGCAACGACGTCAGCACGCTCCCCGACTTTCCCGCCGAGATTCGCGCCCCGGTCGGAACCCTGGCGGGGGTCAGCGGTTTTCAACTGCACTTTTCCAGCCACGACATTTTCACCCCCGGCGACGAAGTCGACACACTGGTGGCGATGAACCCGGCGGCCCTGAAAACCAACGTCGGGGACTTGCGTCGCGGCGGCACGCTGATCGTCAACGAAGACGAATTCGACAAGGGGAACCTGATCAAGGCGGGTTACGCGACGAATCCCCTCGATTCGGAAGAAATCATCTCGAAATACACGCTGCACCGCGTGCAGATGACGCGGCTGAATCGCGACGCCGTGGCCGGGCTGGGGCTCTCGCAGAAAGAAGTCGACCGCAGCCGGAATATTTTCGCGCTGGGGCTGGTCTATTGGCTGTATGACCGCGACGCCAAGCCGACCGAGCATTTCCTGCAAGACAAATTCAAGAAGAAGCCCGAGGTGCTCGAAGCCAATTTGCGGGCGCTGCGCGCCGGCAGCAATTACGGGTTCTCGACCGAAGCCTTCACCACGCATTACGCGGTGCCGCGGGCCAAGCTGGCTCCCGGCAAGTACCGCAAGATCGCCGGGAACGAAGCCACGGCCTGGGGGCTGGTCACCGCGGCCAAGCTGGCGGGCAAGACGCTGTTCTACGCCGGGTATCCGATCACGCCGGCCAGCGACATTCTGCATCAGCTCTCGAGCATGAAGAACTTCGGCGTGAAAACATTTCAGGCCGAAGACGAAATTGCCGCCATGGCGGCGGTGTGCGGCGCCGCGTTCGCCGGAAAAATTGCCGTTACGGCCAGCAGCGGTCCGGGCATCTGCCTCAAAGGCGAGGCCATGGGGCTGGGTTTCATGACCGAGCTGCCGATGATTATCGTCGACGTGCAGCGCGGCGGACCGAGTACGGGGCTGCCGACCAAGACCGAACAGTCGGACCTCTTGCTGGCGATGTTCGGCCGCAACGGAGACAGTCCGCTGCCGATCCTGGCGGCGAGCGGTCCGGGCGACTGCTTCACCCTGGTGCAGGAAGCGGTGCGAATCGCCGTGGAGTTCATGACGCCGGTCATTTTCCTCACCGACGGCTACATCGCCAACGGGGCCGAGCCGTGGCGGATCCCCAATTTTGCCGACCTCCAGCCGATTCACGTGACGCATCCGCACGGGAAGGCGACGCCCGGTCATTTCGAGACCGAAGACAACGGGCAGGCGACGAACGCCAACGGCAGTGGAAACGGCGAAGGAGAGCCCGAGTTCTTGCCGTATAAGCGCAATGAGAAAATGGCCCGTCCGTGGGCGATCCCCGGAACGCCCGGCCTCGAGCATCGGATTGGCGGCCTGGAAAAGGCCGACATTACGGGAAACGTCGATTATTCTCCGCACAATCACCACAAAATGGTGATGAACCGGTGCAACAAGGTCGCCGGCATCGCCAACCACATCCCGCTCCAGGAAATCGAAGGCCCCGCCTCGGGCAAGCTGCTCGTGCTCAGTTGGGGGGGGACGTTCGGCGCCGTTCGCACGGCGGTCGAAAACTGCATCGCGCAGGGGAAATCGGTGGCCCATGCGCACCTGCGGTATATGAATCCATTTCCGCGCAACTTGGGCGACATCGTCAAGAATTACGAGAAAGTGCTGGTTCCGGAGTTGAACACCGGACAGTTACGGTTGCTCATCCGCGCGAAATTCCTCGTAGACGCTCAAGGATTCAACAAGATTCAGGGCAAGCCGTTCCTCGTGCACGAGGTTGTCCGCAAAATCGACGAAACATTGGAAAGCTGATCACGCCATGAGCACAGAAACAATCAAAACGTCCTTGCCGGTCCTGACGGCCAAAGACTTCGCCAGCGACCAGGAAATTCGATGGTGCCCGCGTTGCGGGGACTATTCAATTCTCGCGCAAATGAAAAAGGTGCTGCCGACTCTGGGCATCCCCCGCGAGAAGTTCGTCTTCGTTTCGGGGATCGGCTGCTCCAGCCGGTTTCCGTACTATATGAACACGTATGGCTTTCACAGCATTCACGGCCGGGCGCCGGCCATTGCTTCGGGGGTGAAAGTCAGCAGCCCCGAGTTGCAGGTGTGGGTCATCACCGGCGACGGCGACGCGCTGTCGATCGGCGGCAATCACCTGATGCACATGCTGCGGCGCAACATGGGGCTGAAGGTCATCCTGTTCAATAACCGGATCTACGGCCTCACCAAGGGGCAGTATTCGCCGACCAGCCCGGTGGGTAAGGTCACCTACAGCACGCCCGTCGGCTCGATCGACAACCCGCTCAGCCCCTTATGCTATGCGATCGGCTCGGAAGCGACGTTCGTCGCCCGGTCTGTCGACGTCGACATCAAGCACCTGACGTTCGTGCTCGAACGGGCCGCGCATCATCAAGGCACGGCCTTCGTCGAGGTGTATCAGGACTGCAACATCTTCAATCACGAGGCCTTCCTGTACGCGTCCGACAAGACGATCAAGGCCGATCACATCCTGTATCTCGAACACGGTAAGCCTCTGGTATTCGGCAAGGACGTCAAGAAGGGGATCCGCCTGAACGGGATGCACCCGGAAATCGTCGAAGTGGGCAAGGGGATCAATGAAGACGATCTGCTGTTCCACGACGAGAAGGCGGCCGAGCCGAGCCTGGCGTTTTTGCTGTCGCGGATGCGTCATCCCGAGTTCCCGGAACCGATGGGCATCTTCCGCGAAGTCGACGCACCGATTTACGATCAGCGGGTCACCGAGCAAATCGACGCCGAGATCAAGAAGAAAGGCCCGGGCGATTTCGACGCCCTGTTCAACAGCGGCGACACGTGGACGGTGGAATAGACGGCGGCTGAATAAATTCGTCGTGTGGAATCCGCTCCACACGAGCTTGTTTCGAGGGGGAAGCGCTCGCTATGAAATGCCCAGATTGCGGCCATGAAAGCGTCCCGGGAGCGGATGAATGCCAGGGTTGCGGCGGATCGCTGTGGGGGCTTGAATCGCAGGGCAATGAAGTCGAGCAGAGCATTGCGGCGCACCCCATCAGCGTGCTCTGCCCGCGCGAGCCGGTTTGCGTGACTCCCGAGACGCCGGTGAGCGAGGTGCTCGCCGCGATGGCCGCCAAGCACATCGGCTGTGTGCTGATCGAAGAAAATGCGAATCTGCTGGGGGTGTTTTCAGAGCGTGACGCCCTCAATAAGGTGTCACTCGACCAGAAGAACCTGTCGCGCCCCGTTGGCGATTTCATGACGGCCTCGCCCGCCACCGCCACCAAGTCCGATTCGATCGGATTCGTCCTGCAAGCAATGGACCTGGGAGGCTACCGGCACCTGCCGATCGTCAACTCGGCCAATATCGCCGTCGGCATTATCTCGTCGCGCGATATTCTGCGGTTCCTGGCAGTGAAATTCGCCGGTTCGCGCGGCTAACCTGACGAAAAATTAAGGTTAGGCCGTGCGAGCTGAAATCCACGCTCAGAAGTGCACGTCGCGCAGCGTGATTCGCGCGCATCAGGATATTGCCATCCATTCCCCGTCTGGATAGTATCGAAGGTAAGCAAATCGCGGACGCAGCGGGATCGCGCACGTCGGTGCTCCGCCTGCGGTTGCTGTATCAATTATTCCAATGCATCTCACGCCGGCTGTCGATGCGGCGAGGTGCTGTGATTTCTGCGTTGGCTCGTCGCCTGCCGCCGTGCCAGATGGCCCGTATCCTGCCTTACGAATCAGAGGACAGCTCCCCATGAAGAAGCACTTGAACACCCTGCTGGGGTGGTTGATGATCGGCCTGGTCATCTTCGCCGTCGGCTCTGCGATGGCGCCGCGCGCCGTTGTCGCCCAGGACGACGGCGAAGGCGACGAGCCTGCTCCCGCCGAGAAGGCTCCCAAGGCCGACAAGGCCAAGGCTGGCGATGGGGAACCGAGTGAAGGGGGGACCGATCAGAACTTCCTGTTGTGGGTTGCCGAAGTCTCGGGATTCATCGGGGTCGTGTTGCTGGTCTTATCGATCTACTTCGTAGCCGTCACCGCCCGCATGTTCATGGAACTGCGGCCCGAGGTGCTCACTCCTCTCGACGCGCTGGAAGAATCCGAGAAGCTCATGCAGTCGCGCGATTTTACGGGGCTGTACAAGCGACTGAAGGGGGACAATTCGTTCTTCTGCAAAGTCACCAGCGCAGGAATTGCCGAGCTTCCCAACGGTATTGCCGAAGCGCGTGACGCCATGGAACGCGTCGGCGAGGTGGAGACGATCAATCTCGAACGCAAGATCAGCATGCTGGCCGTGCTGGGGACATTGGGCCCCATGATCGGCCTGTTGGGAACATTGAAGGGGATGATCGGCGCGTTCTCGGCGATCGCCATCTCGGGAACACAGCTCAAGGCCAGCCAGGTGGCCGGCAATATTTCGGAAGCCCTCGTGTTGACGTTCGAAGGGGTAGCCCTGTCGGTTCCCGCCATCTACTTCTTCGCCCTCTTCCGCAACCGCATCTCGTCGTTCACCGCCACGGCCATGCTCGACGCCGATGCATTCGTCCGCCGGCTTTACTCGGCGATGAAGACCAAACCCCCGGCGGGAAGCGTGGCTTCGGCCGCTCCGGCGCCGGCGGTGCAACCCCCGGCACGCGCGTAATTGTCGTTCGCGGCCGGACGCTGCAAACGTCGACGAAATTGGAGACATCATGAGTGCCGTTCCTTCAGCAGAAAACGCCGAACCGAACCTGACCCCCATGCTCGACATGGTGTTTCAGTTGGTCACGTTCTTCATGCTGGTGATCAACTTTCAGGCGGCGTCGCTCGATATGTCGCTGAAGCTGCCGATCATCGGCTCCGCGCGGCCGGCCGACAAGGGGGCGGAAGACCTGCTGGTGCTGAATGTCAACAAAGCCGGAAAAGTGATGATGTACGGGAACGAGCAAGACCCGGTGACCTTTGTGGCCAATGAAGCGAAGGAAGCCCGCCTCAAGCTCGAACTGTCAGGCAAGAAGGTGAAGAAAGGGGACGAGCTCCCCTCGCTGGTGGTGGTGCGGGCCGATTTGGGGACCCCCTTCGAAATGCTCAATAAGGTGCTGACAGAGTGTCAGTCGCAGGGTTTCCGTAAATTCGCCCTGCGGGCCATGACCAAAGCGGGGGATTCCAAATCATGAGCCGCAAACGAAAAAAGCACCGCAATAAGCAGGAAGACGTGACGCTGAATCTGGCGGCCATGCTCGACATGGCGTTTCAGCTTCTGGCGTTTTTCATTTTGACGTTCAAGCCGGCCCCGGTTGAAGGGCAGATCAATCTGAATCTGCCTCCGCCGCGGCCTATTGCTCCGCTGAACGCAGAGGTGAAGCCGGATGACGTTGACGAGGGAAATGGTCCTGCACCGGCCCATACGCTGACGATCACAATCTCCTCCGCCGGCAATGGCCAGGTTGCCTCCATGCAAGTCGGCCTGGCGAAATTGTTCGACGGACCACTTAATCGCGACCGATTGCGCATGCTGGATCGTCGGCTCAAAGACGTCTTCGCCATCGAAGGTAAACCGTACGATCAGGTGCTGTTGCGCGTCGGCAAAAGTCTGGGCTACGGAGAATTGATGAAAATCATCGACGTTTGCACCAAGCAGAAAATGGCCGATGGGACGCCGGTCAACAAAATCAGCTTCGTCGAACTGACTGAAAAGTAGCTGCCATGCCGATTGAGCCCCGCAGAGAGCGACCGTCACTGATCCCCGGCGGGTTCGGATTGCGACTGGTGGCGATGCTCGGCGCGCTGGCCTTGATCGGGGCCACGATCTATACGCTCCGCAACCAGTATCTCGCCTCCCGCGCGGCGGAACGTGCCGAGAGAAAAAGGACTCCTGTCGCCGCCATCGACCCGAAAACTCCCTGGAAGGAAACCATCATTCCCGGACCGGTCGATGACGACCCGGTCGAGCGCGAGGAACTTCACCGATTCTTCGAGGTCGTCGACGACAGCCAGCCGATCCATGCCGTCGATAATCCGGCATATTGGAAATTGATGAAGTGGGCGATGAGCCGTCCGATTTCCGAGTTGGAGGAACGCTCCCACCAGGTTAAATTTGCCAATCTGTGGCACGATCCTGCGAAATATCGCGGTGAATTGATCCGACTGCGCTTGCATGTGGTTCGCGTCACGCATGACGACGAAAGAGAAGTTCCTGAGAACTCGCTGGGGCTCAAGAATCTCTATCAGGTTTGCGGATGGACTGACGATTCGATGGACAATCCGTACGTTGTTGTTGTGCCAGAAATTCCTCCGGGAATCGACGTCGGGACCGAGTCGTATTCGGAGGCGGTGTTCGTCGGCTATTTCCTGAAAATCTTCGCGTACAAGGCATTCAAGGACCAGGCGCGAGGCGCTCCGCTGCTCATTGGCCGGATTCGCAAGGTGGGCGGCGGCGGGGGTAAGGAGCTGGCCGCGTCGCGGGCGACTGGGCTCACGGCCATGCTCGTTGGCGGAGGGGTGTTGATTTGCGTCGTCGTATTGCTCGTTTCGCTCTATCGCATCACGCGCGGCAGGCGGCGGGCGCCGTTCCGGTTTGGTACGACGTCTTCTCATTCGGAAGTCGACGTCGAAAGCTGGTTGCAGCACGGACCGGCGCTTGACGCGGAATCCACGGAGACCGCCGCCGATCGCTTCGCGCCCACCGTCGCCACGAACGGCAAGGCGCACCATCGTAACGGCGACCACCCTGCCGAACCCGGCGACCACGTTGGATAGTCGCCAATCGCCCGCCCCAGCGAGTCGCGCTTTGTCTGCCCTGTCCAAAACTTGGAAAACCAGATAAAACGCCCGCAACGAGGCATCGAGAAAGGAACGTCTCTTCGCGCGCATCAGGTTACCAGGAACATTGCAGCACGGGCGTCGTGAAATGGAATTGGACGTCTTGATCTTTGGCGGCGGGGCGGCCGGGTTGTGGCTGCTCGACCAGTTAGCGCGCCGCGGCGACTGCGTTTTGCTCCTCGAAGCGGGACGGCTCGGCCTCGGTCAAACCGTCGGATCACAGGGGATCATCCACGGCGGTCTGAAATACACGC
>DASYAR010000478.1:0-17490 GCA_036501235.1 Planctomycetaceae bacterium | reverse complement strand
GCCCAGTTACATGGACCAAGGCCACACGAAGTTCCGATGTCCGCAGGCCGGGCATGTTCCGGGGGCCTTGCCGCTGTATGGATCTCGCTCAAGCCACCAGTAAAAAATGTAATGTCCGAGCCAGAGAGCTGACGCTATTCCGGCAATTACGAACAATACGGCTGACCAATCGGGCTCGAACGAGATTGCGGCCAGGTTGGCTGCAACGATCGGCGCGATGACTGCCAGACTAGTTCCAGGTCGCGCAGGGATTCCGGGAGGTATAGACCAGTAGATTGTTTCTTGTAAACTAAATCGAACTGGGCACTTGCAACAACGCATGAATCACCACATCCGCAGTGCTCCAGCATCCAGGTAGCCGCCTCCGAACCGTCGAGTCTTACGGGTTGAAGGTGTGTCCGCTTAAATAAGACCTACATGGTCTCATTCTGGCCACGGCGCCGCCCATCAGTCAACCAGGTCCTGCGCATCCGCCAGTTCCGCCTCGTCCAGGTGCATGTATCTCTGCGTAGTCGAGATGTTTGTGTGCCCGAGCAGACGGCGAGCGTACTCAATCCCTTTCTCCCGGCAAATCTTCGTGCCGCATTCGTGGCGTGCCAGATACAGCACCAGGTCACGAGGCAGGCCGGCGCTGTCCCGCAGCCGCGAATACGTCCTGCTGAGGTTGGCCACCTGCCACGCTCGGCCCGACGGGCAGAGGAACACCGGCCCGATCATCCGCGTGCCGATCGCCTGATCGAGCAGTTCACCGAGCTTCTTGCCGATGGGGATGCGGCGCGCCTGCCCCGTCTTGTGCGCCGTCTTGTGCTCCTTCAGCGTGATGACGCGGTTGACGCGATCGACGTCGGCGATCGTTGCGCGACATAGCTCGCCAGGCCGAGCGCCACACTGCCGCAGCGCCGCATAGATCAACCTGAACTGCGGGGACGCCTGAGCCAGGAGAGCGGCAGTCTCGGCAGCGGTCGGCACACGATCGCGACGACCCACTCGCGGTTTTTCCAGCTTGCCGAACACCGGCCTCTCGATCAGCTTGTTCTCGATGGCGAACTTTTGGAGCCGTTGCAGCGCCACGACGTTGTGGTGTTTCGTGCTGTCGCTCATCCCCATCCCCGCCACCGCCAGGTGCTCGTCGATCTCCAGCGGCGTCAACGTGGCCAGGTCGCGGGAATTGTACGCCTCGCGGAACCTCTTCAATCGCGTGCGATAGAACCCCAGAGTGGCCGGAGACCTGTGGCGGGCACAGTACGCGAAGAAGCTGTCGATCAGTTCGTTGATCTGCATGATGGTTGTCGTCCGTGACGTGTTGCAACACATGCCCATCGTGGGCTGGTGAATTATTCGGTCAGGTGCAGTTCGAGGGAAGGCACCGAGATCAGAATCAGGCCGGCCACTCGTACCGGCTCAGCCCCGCAGATCCGCAAGCCAGTTGAGCTTGTTCGTCTCGGTCTGCGTCTTGTCGACGTAGGCGAGCGTCGTGGCTGGATCGCTGTGTCCGAGGTGCTCCTGCGCCGCCGCCATCCCCGCGATCTTGGCGACGGCAGTGCCGCTCGTTCGTCGGATCTTATGGAACAAATCACGTCTCCCCGCAGGAAGGCCCGCTGCCGTCAGCACGCGCTTCAAGTGCGCCCGCAACGTCGAGACTGTGAATGGCAGCGGGAAGAGCCGCGTGTCGCCCACCGGCCTGTGCAGCCTGAGCAGTCGGTCAATCAGCCAGGCCGGAACCTGGCAAGGCTTTTCCTCATCAGTCTTCGAGCTTTCAGCCGGCAAATAGACATACCCATCGGCCAGATGTTCGAGCCCGCAGGCCAGCAGACCAGTGATCCGCGCCCCCGTGTAGTACACTGTCTGAACCAGAGCTTCCAGATGGTGGCGGTTCCATTCGACGCACTCGGGGGCCGCCTTGACGTGCAGCAGGATCTCGCGAAATTGCGCTTCCGTCCACGCCCGCGGCGAACGCTTGGGCGTCTTGAGGCGCAGCTTGCTCCGTCCCCTGGCGCTGGGGGGCCGTGCATCCGTGTGGCCTTCTGAGAACGCATCCTCCCACCACGAGAGCACGACGCCCACCTTCTGGTTGATCGTGGCCGGCGAGCGGACAAATAAAAGGGGACAGGTCCATTTGCGTCAGTCGACAAAGAAAAGAGCGGAATTAATGGACCTGCCCCCCCCCTTCTGCCCAGGGTCATTAATTCAACTGACATAAATGGACCTCTCCCCTTTTCTACTTCCCCTTTTCTACTTATTTCTGCGAAGAAGAGTTCGCGCGCGAATGCGTTTTCGCAGCGGATCGTCTGAATTGCCGCTCCATCGAGTCCACAACGCCTTTCACGCCCGACAGTTTCGCTTCGTGATTGCAGCCAGCGAAGTGAATGATGAAGTCCCCCTTTTCGTATTCGTCGAAAAACGAATTGAACAGGCGGCGGGAGACAACACGGGTCCGTAAGGTTCCGGAACACTCGCGCAGCGCCTCGGTCACAGCCGGCTGCTCCCAGCAGGGGTGATGCAGGAATTGGACCTTGGTATAGGCGAGGCGCAACATCTGCAACGCCGCCTCACAGTTGCGGATGAAAAACACGCCCGTATTGATGGGGTTGGCAGAGCGGTCTTTGGCAACCACAAAATCAACGTCCTCATCGACGAAGTCCTCCAAACGCTGCGCCGAGTTCATGATCACGGCATCGGCGTCGATCCACATGAGCCAGTCGCAATCCGGATGATTCACGAGGAATTGCTCGATCAACAACAGTTTGCTCCAGGCGGGGTGTCTCGCCGAATCCAGAATTTCTCTGGCGACGAGCGCCTGATAACCGTGTCGCCTGGCATAACGGGCTATTATTTTGGACGACCGCGCGCCCACGCCGGCGATGTCCGGAGTGTACAGGCTGGCAATGGCAAATTGGACCTGACGTCCTCGGGTTTTTCTGCGAGGCGTCAAGTGTTCGATGGCGCCCCGCGCAGGCGGCTTGCGATGCATCAGCCGGGCCAATTCGGTCAGCCATCCCCAGCATTCGCTTTCCATCGGCAGGGAAGAGTAATAAGAAGGCAAGGCCCTGTATTGCGGCGTGGTATAGTCGTGGTCTTTAAGACGAAACTTGTCGCGGCAGCGGTGTACGAATAAGGGAGCGCGATCGGGACCGGACTGCACGATGGCCACGTCAATCCAGGGCGCCTGTGACTGCCACATGACGTACGGTTGTTTGCAGCGATTCCAGGCGGCTTCGAAGGTATGTTTGTCTCCGTGACAATAGCGGTAGTAATAATCGGATTGATTGTTATAGAACCAGGCCAGGTTGAGCGGCCGCCAACTCAGCCGCTTGTTGATCACGAATTGCCCGCTCTCGATCGAGCCCAGGCGGCGAGGATCGGCGATGCCGAAGGCAGGCCACTTGAGACGCTCGTCGATGGCGATCACATCAGGCCAAAAAATGGCTCCCCGGACCTGGTAATCCTTTTGCTCAAACAGGAATTCGGGGTTACGGCAAGGATAGCTGTCGGCATCCAGAAACAGTAATTCTTCGAAAGGGGAGTGGAGTGTTGCGAACACCTTCAGCTCCCAGCCGTCCAGGCGGCGGGCGGGGCGGCGGCGGCGCACTTTGTCGGCATTGATGCACTCCACCTGAAGTGGAGACAACAGCGCCTGGTAATTCTTGGGCATTTCGTCGTTGCGGCCCAGATACCAGACCTGGATCGGTAGAGTACAGCCCACGTGCCGCAGGGCACGAATGGTAACGTAGAGCGACGGGAAAAACCGATCTCCGCCGCCAGCCATGACAATGCCGCGGCCGCGATAACGCTCTGTCGGGTACGTCGGAATGTCCGCTAAATTCTCTTCAGCCAGCAGTCGCATCTGGGACGAATTGGGCCCGAACGGGTCGCGTCGCAGGTAATCGGCGCAGGTTTCACAACTGCGGTCATCCGTCGGACTCTGCTGGTCGGGTGGCTCCGTGCGGCAGCTTCCGTGGAGAGCACAAGCGAATTGCTGCGGCGCACCAGCGGCAGCCGCCCGGCGCTGCTGGCCATTTTCCCGCTGCAGCCCGCCCAGATGAACGCAGGGCAGGGAATGCGGCAAGGGCGATGGCGGCTCATGGTCGGCACAGGCGCACTTCGCGCAGAACCGCGCGGCGACCATGTTGGGCGGGGAGCAGTACTTCGCCGACTTACAGAGAAATTGGCCCTGAATAAGCTCCTGCCGCCAACGGCAAACGGGCAAAGTGCTCATGAGGAAATCATTCGCCGTGGCTGATCGTGATCGTCGGGGGCCACACGTATTCCCTGGTGGTGCGCCCCCGTTTCAGCTTGATCGGAAAATGCTGGCTCTTCGATTCGAGGTGATAATTCGCCATTTCGCCACTGACGCGCCGCAAAGACAAGAGCCATTCATCCCGGGCGATCTTCTGAAGCATCCAGAAGGCGGGATTGCCGCTTTCGTCGCCAAGGTCGATGGCCCGGCTGAACCAGCTACATGCGAAGGCGGCGTCTTGCGCATGGATCAGTAATGCGGGCCGATTCAACTGCAGGCGACCAAACTCGTGGCCCCCTTCGAGAGGAATATTGACCTGCAAAGTCAGACTGACAGGAATCAGGTCTCCTTTCGGAAAGAACTTGCAGCGGGGCGCGATGATCCCCGAACCGGAACCCGAGCCCCCAACCGTCGGATCGGGCGGTTTCGGCACCGAACTCTGGCGGCGCGCCGGAGGGCGCTGGGCGGGTGCGGAGGGCCGGCGTGCTTTGTGCGCGGTTTTTTGGGGAGCCATGCAATCGCCTGTCGAGGGGAAGTACGAGCAGAATTAAGGAGCGCGCCAAGAGGTGGCGCGGACCGCATCAAGAGGCCTTCGGAACCGATATTTCAGAACCGTTATACGGGAATAAAAGTGCCGAAATCAAGAAGCTGACGACGAATTCTCGATTTCTCGGTTTTTGCGCAGGGGAACGCGTGGAAGCCGCTGGCGCTAGTGGACGGCCATGGTCCGAGCCACACGGAAGCCGATGATATTGCTCCCTTGCATGGGCTCGTTCGCCCAGCGGTGCGCGGAACGTAAGCCGGGCGCATGATCGGTATAGCAACCGCCGCGCAGCGCCCGTTGCCAGGTGCCGATTTCCACGTCGGAATCATCATCTTCGAAGACCTGGCTGCGCTCCGCCTGTGGGTAATCTCGTTTTTTCTCCTGGCACCAGCTCCAGACGTTGCCGTGCATGTCGAAAAAACCAAGATCGTTGGGCCACAAACGGCAGACCGGCTGAAAGCTGCCCTGGGAATTCGGGACGTACCAGCCATACTGTGCCAGCAGCTCGTCCGACTCTCCGAAAGACCGGTTTGTCACGGTGTCCGCACGCGTCGCAAATTCCATCTCGGCTTCCGTGGGGAGGCGATAACCTGTCAGGCTCAAATACTTCTCCCGCAACTTGGTGACGTTGTCTTTGGCATCGATCTCGTAGCACCATTGGTCAGCCGGGATCCCTGCTTGCTGACTCAGCCGATTGCAATAGCCTGCCGCGTCATGCCACGACACCCGTGTCACCGGATAGTGCGGGGCGAGATTCAGGGCCGCCGACGTGGGCTGCTGGGTTGGGAGCCGGCGAAATTCGCCGACCGTCACCGGCTGGGCGGCGATCGCGAAGGTCCTGCTGATTCGCACCGTATGCTGGGCCTCGCTGGCCTCCCTGCCCATTTCGTCCGGCGGCGATCCCATGACGAACTGCACGGGGCCTCGAATCACCACCATCGTCTGGCCCTGGCCGTTGACATGCCATTGCGGGGAGGCGCCTGTTTCACCCGCGTGGCGTTGTTGAATCTGCTCTTCGGTCAGGCGCAGCCTTTCCAGGGCGGCCTGGATCTTGGCGCTCGCTCCCCAGGCCTCCAGCACTGAGGCCGCCGCCGCATGCAGCCCGGAGTCGCCTTCGTGCTCGTAAACGCCCAACAACCAGTCAACCAGTGCGGTTTGCTCCGGCACTGACGTGTCTTTGAATCCACCCAGACTGACAATCAGCGCTCGACGAATCGTCGGATTCCGCTCGGCCGTCGCCAACCTCATGACGTCCCGCGCATCGGCGGCGCCAAAGGGGCCCAGCCGACGAATCAGATAACTGCGAATGGTCGGATCCTGGCTGTGCTGGAGCAAGTGCCATACGGAAGCTGGTCCGTCCAGGCGCCAAATCGCCAGCGCGGCATTGGCCTGTCGCTTCGCCAGGTGCTCTCTTTCTGTCGCGCCGCCAACCAGCTCACGCCGCTTGCCTAATTCATTCTGCAAACCGGTGAGCCCCGCGGTCCCGTGCTGCTTCAACTTCGGATAGAGCAGGGGAAATTGCTTGGCGTCGGCATCCATGACCAGATCGGCCAGCAGTTGGGAATTGTCGGCAGCGTAATCGGCGAGGATGTTTGTCGCAAAAGATTGATCAGAATCCGATCGCTGCCTGCTTCGGTAAATCTCGATCAGCGGATGTATCAACTTGGATCGGACGGGCCGCAACTGGTCGAGGAGTGTGGCGAAGTGGCTGGGATTCTTCTGCACCGCAGCCAGCAATTCCTCTGCGATGATTTTGGAGGCACGTTCCCAACGTCCCGTCACTTCAGCTTCGTCCGATACGTCGTAGCTCGCTAATGCCGAGGCTGCCTGCAGCCGTTGCTTGACCCTCGTCGGATCCGACGATTCCACCACCGACCACAGCCTGTCCCGCAGGGCGTCCTTGTACGGCAAGAGAGCGTCACGAATCACGGGAACTTCGAACGGTTCGGCGTCCAGCAGCCGATCAGAAAGGTAATTAACCTGCGTAGCGTCCACCGGAAGCAGGGCGAGACTTGCATGCAGTTGCTTACGTGAATCCTGGCGCGCTTCGGCCTGGGCATGAGCGTCGTACAGGAGGGGATCGAGCCACCGACGATACGCAGCCATTTCCTGGACAATGTTTGGCACTTCAACGGTGTTCGCATCCCGAAGCCGATCCCGTAACGCATGCCCTTTCAGCGTGCCGTGCGTTTCGTACCCACCCCAGCCAATCAGGATCAGCACGACCGCCGCCGCGAACCCTCGAGCGGCATGATACCGCCCTGCCTGGGCCATCATCTTCCGTTGCGGAGCGGTCCAGTTCTTCTTCGCCGTCAGAGAGCGAATCTGCATCGAATGCAGCAGCGACGGCAATTGTCGGTTCTCCGGGCGGGAATTCCAGACACCGGCTCGATCCGCCAGCAGCAATTCCGCTCGGCCACGGCTCGTTTCCTTCTGCTTGCGGGTTAACCAGTCCCGCAGGGAAGGAACAAGATAGTCATGCGTCAACTGGTAGTATTTCGCACCGGCCGCAACGGTCGACGAGGTGGCTTCAACCTTTCCTTCGGGCTCGGTCGGCGTGATGAGGCGCATCTCGCTGTCGAGAATACGAATGAGATCGTCAAAGTCCCCGGTACGATCAGCGTAGCCCGATGCGTCCAGCAACTCCTGCCGCGGGCGCATGTGACCTTTAATGTCGGTCCCCGCCTCGGGAAGCAGGGATTTGAGAACGGATCTGGCTGCATCCTGGTGATAGCGATGTTCGGGTGGTGAGGTATTCGCACTGAAAGTTTCCTCGAGGAAGGTGATGCCGACACCTTCGGTGCCTCCCACTTCCTTCAAGTTGGCTGGGGTCCAGGGTTTGCCCTTCATCATCTCGGCAAACAGGGCCAGCCGGACAGAGATGACTTTGCCTTCCTGCGCCAGGCCTGAAACAGCTTGTTTCAAGAACTCTTTTTGTTCCTTATCCATTTCGCCGGCGTTCTCGGGAAGTTTGCCAAAGGCGCGGCCGAATGCCGCCAAGACCCTGCGGGCGTGATCCGAGTCGAATAGATCGGTTAGCGCGCTGTTCTGCCCTTCCACGAGCCGGATTTCCAAATTCCGCAGAAATCGGCTGACTGCCAGCCAGAAGTCATCTCGAACCATGATCACGCACTGCACCCGCCCGCCGTCACACTGCCGCAAGCCTTGAATCAGTTCCTGGTCCTCTTGCTCCCTCTTGGCGTGCAACCACTGCTCGAACTGATCGAGAACCATCAGGACCTTCTTGCCCGCCGGAATGCCCTGCCCGCGGCGCAGCGCCGCCAGCGATTCTTTCAGGCCCAGGTTGGCTGGCAAGCCTGGACAGCATTTACCCAGACTCTTCAACAAGCGAGTTTCCGTCTCCTCAGCCGTGGCTTCGACGTAAGCCGCCACTACATTGCCCGAGAGGCGAGGCAACAACCCGGCCTTCACCAGCGACGACTTGCCGCAGCCGCTCGGCCCGTAAATCAGGCCTACTGTGAAGGTCTTGTCCGCGTCCATTTCTTCGATGCGGGTCTTCCAGAAACGGATACTGTCGGGCAGACCATTTCTGTCACGAGGGCCAGGCAGCAATTCGAGGAAAAAATCCGCATCGTGTTTGTCAAAGGACCGCAACCCTTTCGGGACAATCTTGAGGGGCGGCGTATCCGAGACCGGCACCGTCGTCGTCATCGTAGAAATGACGGAGGAACCTGCTTTCGCTGAAGTGGCCAGGAACGGCATGTCGACGGTGACGGACCCGGGGCCTGCGCTCTTGTCGGCCAAAAAATGCCGCAAATCATCGGCCATGTCCTTCGTGGTCGTGTACCGCTCGGAGGCCCGCTTCGACAAGGCTGTCAGACAAATGCGTTCGAGCTCCCTGGGAATGGCGTCGTCTAGCTGGCGTGGCGGTCGTGGCTCCAGCGAAATGATTTGTTCCAGCAGTTCCTCGTGGGAATCTCCCCGGAAGGGACGCCTGCCCGTCAGCATTTCGTACAACACGACGCCGAGGCTGAAGATGTCGCTGCGGCCGTCGACCCGATGCCCCTCTCCACGAGCCTGCTCAGGACTCATGTAGGCGGGAGTTCCGGCAAAGCGTGGTCCCCGTCCTACGTCCTGCTCCCGAAGCGCCAGCCCAAAATCCCCGACAAACGGCCTGTCGCTCTTGTCGAGCAGGATGTTGCCAGGCTTGATGTCCCGATGCACCAGTCCCTGCTTGTGGGCGTGGTGCAACGCTTCGGCCACGGTCGCCACCAGTTCCACGATTCCGTGCAGCGACAATCGGGATTGCCTGATCCTCGTATACAGGCTGGCGCCGTCGACATACTTCGAGACGACGAAACAGGGGAACTGCTCGGTGCTGCCCACGTCGTGCACCGGTACGATGTTCGGGTGGTCGAGATTGGCAACGGTGCGAGCTTCGACAAGATAGGCTTCGGCGTCCGTAATCGTTGCGACGAGCCTGGCGTGCGGCACCTTAATGGCAACCAGCCGCTGCAACTGATCGTCGTAAGCCAGATAGACGAGGCCGAATCCACCCTTACCCAGCAGGCGCTCGACCCGGTAGCGACCGATGCGCTCCGGCAGCGGCGCGGCGCTGGCAGCACCGGGAGGCGCCTCGTCTCGTTCAGGGTCGTCAACGGTTTTTCGTGTCGGATCGTCCACGTGAGAGAGCTGTCGCACCGGGGCCAATGATCACTAGCAACCCATTCAGGAAGTAGACTCATTGTAACCACGGCGGAGAATGCTGTCGGCGCACGGGCCATGTGAACGCGTCGTACCCGCGTCAGACGGTTGTTGCGACAGAATTCGTATGCTCTGCGCGAACCGCCTGGAGCAGCGCGTCGATGCGCACGGGTTTCGAAAACCAGCCGTCAACGAGGGGCGGATTCGAATCGAAATCGCTGCTGGACGAACCACTGACTGCAAACACACGCAGATTGTGCAGGCGCAGATCGTCGCGTACGGACTTCACGAACGTCGGGCCGTCCACCTCGGGCATCAACATATCCAGCAGTACGAGGTCAGGCAGATCGTGCTCGTGCAGGTAGTCGAAGGCCTCGCGGCCGTTACTCGCCGTGGCCACGTTGACACCGCCCAGACGCAGGCAGGTCGCAAGCAGTTCGCGTTCATTGGCCTGATCTTCCACGATCAAGACTTTGGGATGCGCACTCTGAACGACGCTGTCGGTTGTGGAATGCTCCAGATCGGTCAGCTCGGTAATCACTTCAGCCAGACGCTGCTCTTTTCCGTCCGGCTCGCCGAGCTCCAGTTGCCGCTGCAGGAGCTGCAACTTGAGCATCAGATGATTCAGTCGATTCCGCAAGGCATGTCGCTGCTCGCGATCCAACGGCGAATTCGTGGCTCCGGCGGCCGACTCGACGGCGGCAATTTGCCTGGCCAGCACTTCTTCCCGCAGGATCGGCACATCGTCAGGCGCTTCGACCCCCAATCGGGTGACAGATCCGTTCGACCGCAAGACTTCGATCGCGACTCCGAGACTGGGGAATACGATCTTCTGGCCAGGACGACGAGAAAGCACGAGCATAGGGCACCGTTCCTTGGTAAAGACGCGTGACGCGCGATCGGAAAACCATCGACGATCGCAACGTCTGGGGAAGCGTCTTGCTCGGCCGACACCTCCGTGTGCGCCCCAGACAATAGGTTGACATTGGATGTTAACCAATGAAAAACAATGGTCAAGGTCTCTTTGGGTCGATAGGCCCGCGCACCTGCCAATCGGGGCTGGCAATGCCATCAACCGGCCAACGGCACACGGGGTGTGCCTGCGGCTCTGAGGGGATTTATTTGGCGGCGGTTTCTACGGGCGGGTCAAGCTCCAGATTGAAGTCTTTGTAGCGCACTTCGAACGGTCCGCCGGAGTGCAGTTGCAGGGCAATGATGCCGCGCTTCGCACCGGGAGGATCATCGAGGTCGACGCACGGCTTGCCGTTGATGAAGGTCTTGAGCCGGCTGCCGACCGCCAGGATTTCATAATCGTTCCAGTCGTTCGTGTGGACGTGGGCTTCGCCCGAGCGGTCCCAGAGCAATGCCCGGCCGTGTTCTTCGTACAATTTGCCCCACCAGCCGACGCCGACGTCGGCCTGATAGCCTTTGACCTCGCCTTCGGGGAGCGCTTCGCTGCGGAACTGGATGCCGCTGTTGCCGCCGTTGGGAACGAGCTTCACTTTGACGCGCAGCCGGAAGTCGGACATCGTCAATTGATTGGCGAGAAATTCGTTACGTGCCAGTCCTTTGCTCGTGCCGATGATCTCTCCGTTCTCGACGCGCCACAGATCAGGATTCCCCTGCCAGCCGGCCAGGTCTTTGCCGTTGAAGAATCCGATGACATTTTCGCGTGTCGCCAACAGAGGCGTCTGCTTCGGGCTGGCCAGGTAGGCGATCAGCGCGCGGACTTCGACGTCCGACAATGGTTTCAAGAGGTCGTCGGGCATCATCGACTTGTCTCCCGCCTTTTGCTCTTCGATTTCGTCGCGAGGGATGACGACCGTTTCATTCGCCGTGACGACCGTCAGTGCGGCTTTCGTCTCTTCTTTCTTCAGCCCGGTGATGACGCGCCCGCCCGTCGTCACGATGACGGTGGGAATATATTCGCGGGCCATCACGGCGGACGGATCGAGCACGTTCGAGAGCAGGTAGGTGAGATCGGCACGGTTGGAACCGGTCAGTTCGGGGCCTACCTTGTTGCCCGTTCCGAACAGTGTGTGGCATTGCTGGCAAGTCTTCGCGAAGACGGCCCGACCCAGTGGCAGGTCTTCCGGATTTGCGGGCTGCGAGGCGACGAGTTTCGTGTAATGGGAGATGAGCTTGGCCTTGTCGGCAGGCGTGTCGCGAACGACGCCCCACACGGCGACAATCTGTTTGTCGATCTCTTCGTTCTTCAGGTTACGCATCTGCCGGACGAGATCGGCCGCGAGGTCGCCGACTGGGACCGATTTCTTTTCGACGGCCCCCAGCAGGGCCTTGGCGTAACTCACTCGCGAGGTAAGCGTCGCCAGGGCGTCGCGCTTTTCGGCCGGATTCAAACGGCTGTAGGCCGACAGCAATAGTTCCGGCGTGTGCGAATCGTCGTAGGCTGCGAGAGCGCGAATCGCGTCGCCGCGCAAGGCGGCCTCGCCGAACAAGGCGCGGAGCACGGGAACCAGCTCTTTATCCTGGACCGCGAGGAGCGCGGCGAGATATTCCTTGCGCTGCGGAGCGGAAGTTTTGGGAGACGCCAAGAGGTCACGCATGCGGGCGATCGCCGCCGAGTCGCCGAACTTCACCGACAATGAGAACGCCAGCGTCCGCGCCTCTTCGGCCTTGCCGCCCGCGAGCGCCGCGGAGACACCCGGCCAGCCGGCGGGCATGGGGACCTGACGTCGTCCGACGAGCGCCGCGCGCAGGCCGCGCAGGAAGGACAGTTGCAGGTTGGCTTCCTGAGCCCGCGCCAATCCCGACACGAGCAGATCGAGCGCTTCGGGCGTCCCCATCGCGCCAATGCGGCGGATCATGAATTCCTGGAGGAGCGGGATGTTTCCCTCGGTCACCAGCGACAAAGCCCGCGCGCTGTCGATTGCAGCCAAAGGTTCGGCGGCATACCAGTACATCAGCGGCAGATTATGGTCTTCGTTGTCGGCAGCCTGATTCACGAGCCCCACCAGCGTGTCCCACCGCTTTTCGGGGGCGATTCGCAGGAGCGCTGAGGCGATGTACAACCGCACGACGGGGGATTCGTCTCCCCGCGACAGATTCATCATCGCCTCCAGCACTTCGCCGGAAGGCTGGCCGTCTTCGCAGGCGAATTGAATGGCCCAGCCACGCACGAAGGCGTTGTCATCGTGCAGCGCCTGTAAGATCTGCGGCTCGGCGAGATGCCCCGTGACATGCAGCGTCCACAGGCCGCGGAGCCGCGCTTTCGCATCGGAGTGATTGAAGGCGGTCTCTTTGAGCGATGCGACGGCTTCGGGCGAGATTTTCCCCATCGCGCCTCGTTCCTGTAACAGCCGCCGCGACTGCCTGACGTACCAATCGTTCTTGTGCAGTTGCAGTTGGGCCAGTTCCAGATCGGACTTCTGTTTGAGATCGACCTTTGTGGGCTGTGGTTTGCCATAGCTGATCTTGAAGATGCGGCCGTTCGAGCGGTCATGGCCATTCACGTCGTGATGGTGGCACTGATTGCGATCGTACCAGTCGATCATGTAGACCTGCCCGTCGGGGCCGTATCGCAAGTACAGAATCTGCGACCACAGGTCGTTGGTTTTGCAGAAGTCGGGGGCGCCGGTCCCCAAGTAACCCGATCCCGACTCGGTGAGCAGATCGAGGTTCAGCCGCGCACCGTGAATGTTGTTCATGAACAACTGATTGCGATACTTATCGGGCCACGCGCCGCCGAGGTAGATCATCGCACCGGCATGCGCATGGCCGCCGCCGTTGGCGTCGGAGCGGGCGCGGTCGGCCTCGTTCCATTGATTGCCGGTCCAGTGCCGGTGGCGGGCGATCGTCTGAATGTCGGCATACGTGTGCGGCTGGAAGTGCTCGCCCGCCTGCCGCTGGAAGCGGCCCCCCTGCACGACGTGGAACAGGTGCGGGATCACGCAGCAGGTAAGAAAGCACTGCCCGTAATCGTTGAAGTCGACCCCCCACGGGTTGCTCGTCCCCCATGCGAACACCTCGAATTTCTGCTTCGTCGGATGATACCGCCAGATGCCGGCGTTAATCGGCGTGCGCTCGCCATTGGGAGTGCCGGGCCTGCCGACGCGCGAATGCGTGAACACGCCGTGGCACCCGTAGAGCCAGCCATCGGGCCCCCAGATAAACGAGTTGAGCGTCTCATGGGTATCTTGATACGCCCAGCCGTCGAGCACCACCTGGGGCGGTCCGTCGGGTTTGTCGTCGCCGTTTTTGTCGGGGATAAACAGCAGCTCCGGCGCCGCGCCGACCCACACCCCCCCGAAACCGAGCTCTAAACCGCTGATCAGATTCAGCTTCTCGGCGAAGACGGTTCGCTTGTCGAACTTGCCGTCGCCGTCCACGTCTTCGAAAATCAGAATGCGGTCCTGGGCCTTATCCGCGGGCATTTTAATGGGATAGCCGTACGCTTCGGCAATCCACAATCGGCCCCGATCGTCGATCGTCATGGCGATCGGCTGTTTGACGTCGGGCTCGCCCGCAAACGCGGTGACACGGAACCCCTCGGGAAGCGTCATGGCTTTGGCAGCCGCATCGGGCTCGAGCCCGGCAAATTCCAGGACTTCCGCCGGATTGCGAGGGGCCGATTTCGGCAGCGCGGGTTTGGTTTCATACAAGCGGAAATCGTCGAAATTGATGTGGCCCCAGCCGCCCTCGCTGGCGTCGACCAGCCGGATGAAAATCTCTTTTCCCAGCAGGTCGTTCAGATCGACGACGACGCGGTGCATGTTTTCGGCCTGGTCGCCCGACGTCTTGTAAAAGACGCGATTGCTCTCTTTGCGAACCAGCTCGATTCGCGTGGCGTCTGTCGAGCCGCCCCCGATCAGGAACCCGGCATAGCGCTGCGTGACGACAAACGGCACGGAAGTCAGCGTTCCCTGCGGCATGTCCCCGCTACGTTCGTAAGTGCCGATCCAGAACTGGCCGACGTGCTCGCTTTTCATGTCGTTGCGACGGGCGAAGACGGTATCGCCTTTGATCGGCTGCTTTGCGAAAGCGTCGCCGGAGGCCGTCCAGTCGCGCAAGTCGCCCGCTTCGAAATCGAGATTGAGGGGTTTGCCGTCGGCCCCCTTCGGAAGCACGCCCTGAGACGGCGCGGTTTGCGGCTGATCTTGCCCGCTGACGGCGCTGGCCAGAATTCCCGCGAACAACATCGCCAAACCGCAGCCATCACGAAAGCGCATCGTGGACCTCGTTCAAAGTAGTCAAGCAACTCAGACTTTTCCAAACTGACGCACAGACTCTCCAGAATACCGGCGCGATTGGCGAAAGTCACTTCCACGGAGATGATCGGTCGAATCAGAAAAGTGCCGAGCGATTGGGCACGTCGCCGAGTTTGAGGCGGCCGCCGCGCAAAGATCCAGCTCAGACACAAAGACTTTCGCCATGGTGTAATTCACGTCTTGATTTGCAGTTGCGCGACGCCACAGCGTCGATGACGCGATGCATCAGACTTGTCTGGCACATCGTTTGCGAAACCGTGAATCATGTAAAACTGCCGCAGAAAAAAGCGATTGTTGCGAAAAGTTTTTCGGTCCCGCCTTGGCTGCGCTGCCTCCAGCGATCCTCCGATTTGCCTTCCCTATGTTGTCGGCGATGAACCATCGGGTTTGTCGTCCGATCGTCCCCTGCTTCGTCCTGTCCATAAAGGTTCTGCGATGAAAATGCGTCCCGTAGTGCGTCGTCGCGTCGGATTCACGTTGATTGAGCTGCTGGTGGTGATTGCGATCATCGCCGTGCTGGTGGCGCTGTTATTGCCGGCCGTGCAGCAGGCGCGCGAGGCCGCCCGCCGTACGCAGTGCAAGAATAATCTCAAGCAGATCGGCCTCGCGCTGCACAATTATCACGACCAATCCAACACGTTTCCGTATGCCAGCTCGGTACCCGGATCATACGGCACGGCCGCCCTGATTAAGAACAATACCGGCTGGATGATGCTACTTCCCAATCTCGACCAGTCCGCGCTTTACAATTCAGTAAACTTCAACGCAGCAACCGGCTCGTGGAACAACAGCGGCGGGACTCTCGCCGGGGGAGGGGTACCGGCCGTCAATGCCGCCGCTGCCGGTACGAAGATTCAGATGCTGCTGTGCCCCAGCGATAATGGGCCGCAGACCTATACCTACACTGCCGGGGGCAGCTACGGCTGCGCCGTGGGAGTGCCCTCCTATAAAAGCTCCTACGGTTTTTCCGTAGCCAACGGCAGCGATCCGGGCCTGGGAGGCGAATGGAACAACGAAATCCGGTCGACGCGATGCGCCTTCGGCTTGTTCTCGAACATGAATCTGCGAGACATCACCGACGGCTCGAGCAATACGGTGCTGATTTCCGAAACGACTCTCGACGTGCAGGATGGAGTCACGGCGATGTGGGCGTGCAGTGGCCACGTCGGGCAAGGCGTCCAGTTCGCCAACCCGCCTGGCGTGACGATCAACAACTGGTATTGCTGCGCCTGGACGACTCCCGTCAACGGCAGCTTCAGACCCGGCGCCCTCGGAGAGTGGGGCTCGCCCGGCAGCACGCATCCCGGCGGCCTCAATGTTCTGATGGGGGACGGCGCCGTCCGCTTCGTGAGCCAGAACATCAATGCCGTCACCCGGCAGTGCCTGGGTTACATCCAGGACAACCAGGTCCTCGGCGAGTTCTAAGCCGAGTGTGATTCGCCCGACGCAATCTTTCGATCTTTCCATCAATGAACCATTCAGGAGCGATTCATGCAAATTCGTACTCTATCGACGATGGGACTGTTGCTGACGGCTGGTCTGGCAGGCTGCGGCGGATCGACGGACGCGCCTCATCTGAGCCTGGAGCCCGTTTCGGGAAAGGTGACGTATGCCGGCCAGCCGGTTTCAGGTTTGCGAGTCTTGTTCGTGCCGCTGAACAAGACGGCCGGCCAAGGCGCTTTCGCCGTGACGGAGGACGACGGCAGCTTCGAGCTGGAGCAGCAATCACAGGACCCTGGCGTTCCGGCCGGCCAGTACGCGGTGCTGTTCTCGCGGTACGTCAAGGCCGACGGCACGCCGGTTCCGCCGGGAACGTCACCGACGGAATCAAACGCGGTGGAGGCCATTTCGCCAATCTGGAACGACCCGGGCCAAGCCGGCCCGCACAACACGGTGACCGTGCCGGAGGGAGGCAAATCGTTTGAATTCAGCATTCCATGAACGTCACCGCCGCGTTCGGCGGAAAATCCAAATTGTACGTCGAGACACTCATGACGCTGGACGATGACACGCCCGGCCGTTCGACGTTCTGGTGGATTGAGATTTGACGTCGCGAACCGCGTCATACCCCGCGCTTTCTACGGATCGGAATCCGTTTCTGCATACCCTTCGTCGTGAATAATGCGGGGCGTGCGCGCCGGCATCACGCGACGACGAATTCACGCCGCATCCGCCCACAGCACGGCAACTTACGTCGATCGCATCGTTCCAGCCGCAGGTTATCGGCGCGATCCGAACCAGAGCCGCTTCCGACATAAAAATCCGACACAAGTGATTTCCTGCAATTGCCTTGGGTTGCATCAGCATCGTCAAGATCTCATTTCACAAACAGGCCAGTTTGGGCGTCGTCAGGCAGGTTTTGAGACGCGTCAGGCAGGTTTTGAGACCGGTCAGGCACATTTTGAGACGGGCTCGCTCCCACTCGCACCGCTTTTTGCCAGCGGCGATTGAACAATTCGTTCCGCTGAACGATTCGGCCCCACGCTCCGCCGACGCGTTCGCCTGCCCACGATTCCTGCAGCTCGATCACCCGTCATTATATACGGTGCGCGGCGGGAAATAAGCCATTTCAAAATGACTTGTCCCCACTCGCTGCAAAAAGAACGCGAGCAGCGCGGCTGCCAGCTGATGCAAGGGATTCGGCATGGCGCCAGGTTTGCGCCTGACCGGCGCGGTCCAGTCAGATCACGACGGCCCCGACATTGCTGCCTGTTGACGCGACGAACGACTCGCCGACCAAGCTCCCGTCGGATGAATGATCTGGCATTTACGCGAACACGTTATGACCTGGGCCAGAAGCCCGGTGGCAGGCGCCG
>DASYAR010000477.1:0-4068 GCA_036501235.1 Planctomycetaceae bacterium | reverse complement strand
CGGAGGGAAGTGCACTTCAATCGACGGCTTATGGACGTTCTTGATCGACTTGATTCGCTGTCCGGGCTGCGGATCGACGGGGTCGGTAATTTCTTTCTGGTCAGCACCCTGCAAGCCTCCGGCGCCGTCCGACCACAGCAGGACGACTTGTGGCGCCGCAGCGGCGAGTGCCGCGCGCTCGGTCGAGGGCGCGGTTTTCTGGTCGTCGGCGGGCAATTCGGAAATCGAACAGGTCAGTACCAGACCGCAGCAGATCGCGGTGACAACTCTGCGGATGTTGCACTGACGCATGACAATGCTGAACATGACGGCCTCCGAATGCGAAACTGCAGATTGAATGGGGGGACGAAATTCCGACCCCGGCCGACCCAGTGTAACCAAACCTGTCGAGCAAGGAGAAGTTAGTGGTGCTTCAACAACTCACCCGCGGGGGTGTCGGTGAGATGGCGGACAGCGGCGAGGGCGTCTCGCGCAAGTTCGTTTCGCGTGGCGTCAAGCGCGCTGTTCGCGTCCCATTCCAGCCCGCGGGCGAGGTACGTCTCGGCGGCGGCAGGCTGCTCGAGCCACGCAGCGGCCAGGGCCATCAGAAATAGTTCTTCGCCGGTGTGCGTCGCCTCCTCCGCAGTGCATTTTTCGAGCGCCACGGCTGCGACGGCATGGTCTCCAGTGAGCGCGGCGACGGCGGCCAGTCGCGGCCAACCTCCGGCATTGGACCGGGCCAGGTCATCTCGCAGGCGCGTGAGCCGCACCGGATTCGGGCTGTTGGTCAGCGACAGCCGGAAACAGCCCACCGTGGATTCCAGCAAAGTCGGATGCTTGTGGCCGAGGCGCACGATCAAGTGGCCGCCGTTCGAGAGCTCCACCGGCTTTTCAAATTCGAACAGCGCCTCGTGTGGACGACCGACCGCCGGGTTGACGGCCCAACCGAATTCATAGTTTGACGACTTCTCGATCGCGCGGGCCAATCGAAATCCGTGTTGCATGAAGTCGGCCCGAGCAGCACACAGCACAAGTTCTGCGCCCGGGTCGGCATCGGCGGTGGTCGCGTGCAACACTGACAGATGCGTCAGGACGAAGTTCCCCAGGACGTCGCGCCCCGGTCCATTATTGGGGAAGCTCGGGTCGGTCAAGACTTCCAGCCTCATGCCGGTCACGGGTTCCGGCGGGGCGGGGAGAGAGATTTCATAGACAATGTTGGCGACGTGTGGCCCGGCCGCAAGAATCGACTTGTCGGGCCGGGCGGTCAACGTGACGTCGCCAGTCGAATGCATGGCGGTGGGCGCCACGGCCTTCCACTCCACGGCGGCCAGGGCGCGGTCGAGCAGAAACCGTGAAAACTCGGCGGCGTAACGGCTTCCGGTGGGATGATCGGCCAGACGCCGCTCGTAAATCCGGGCTGCTTCGTCGTTCGCGCGCCGGGCATCGTCAAATTGGCGCAATCGAGTCAGAGTTCGTGAACGCAGGGCATGCGCGCGCGCATTGTCGGGATCGGAGGCCAGCCTGCGGCCGAGGGCGTCGAGATATTCTCCGATGCCGTATACTTCGCTGGCTGGAGCGGCATCGAAGACATGCAGGGTGCGGTCGAAAGACGCGGTCGCCAGTTGCATTCCATCAGGGCTCCAGACGGCGGAAATTACCTGATTGGGATGCGTGCCAAAACTAATGACTTCCGCGCCGGCGGCCGCATCCCAGAGCTTGACCTCCCGATCCATGCCGCCGGTGGCGATCCGTGTGCCATCGGGGCTCCAGGCGATCGTATAGAGATTCGCCGAGTGACCGGCCAGCGTCATCGTTTCTTTCTGTGACGCGACGTCCCAAATTCTGCCGGTATTGTCCCAACTGCACGACGCCAGCCGCCGGCCGTCTGGATTCCACGAGACGGCGTTGACGATGCCGCCGTGCCCCTTGAGCAGGGCGGTTTCCGTCCATGTGCCAGTTTCCCAGATTCGAATCGTGGCGTCGACGCTGCACGTCGCGAGAGATTTGTCGCCGGGACTGAATGCCAGCCCCGTCACGCCGCCGGTGTGGCCGTGCAGCGTCGCGAGCTCCCGGCTGGCTTCGCCTGTTTCATGGAGCGGACCGGGGTCCCAGATTTTCGCAGTTCCGTCATTGCTGCCAGTGGCCAGTCGAGCACCATCCCGGCTCCATGCGACAGAGTTGATCCGATCCTGGTGCGCAGTAATCTGGGAGAGCAGCCGTCCGCTGGGTTCCTCGCGGATGCGAATCGTTCCGTCGCCCATGCCGGCGGCAATCCACGGCTGCTGCGGATGCCAGCACACGGCGACGATCTCCGAGCCTTCGGAAGGGTGTGCGACGATTTCGCGAGCGGCAGCGACGTCCCATAAACGTAGCGTCTGATCATTGCCGCCGCTGATGAGCTGGCGGCCGTCTGGGCTCCAGGCGAGACTTTTCGGATAGGCGGTGTGTCCGCGGAGATCTTTGAATTCCTGATTGCGCGCCACATCCCAGGTCCGCATGACTCCGTCCTGCCCGGCTGTTAATAGATGCGTTCCATCAGGACTCCAGCAGGCACAAATGGCGGTCCCGATGTGACCGCGAAAGGCCGACAACAGCGTTCCCGTTTCCACGTCCCACACCAGTGCCGCGCCGTCGATGCTGCTCGACACCAGTCGTCGTCCGGAAACATCGAAGGCCACGGACACGACTTCCCCCGAGTGCCCGCGAAAACGGCGCACTTCCTGACCTGTTTGCACATCCCACAATTTGCATGTCAGGTCGTCGGAGGAGGTGCTGGCGATGTAACGTCCGTCGGGGCTCCAGGAGACCGACAGGCGCCACACCTGGTCCGTCCAATTCCGAATCTCGGTATTCGATTGCGCGTCCCATAGACGGATGGCGCCGTCGGGTGACGCCGAAACGATTTGCGTCCCGTTCGGACTCCAGCGCGCGGCGTGGACCTCGGCGCCGTGACCGCGCAGCACCGCCGTTTCGCGGTGCTCGACGGCGTCCCACAGGCGAATCGTCTGATCGCGGCTTGCCGAAAGCAACTGCTTGCCGTCGGGGCTGAAATCGACGGCGACAATGGGGCCTTCATGGCCGTACATGACGGCGAGCCGGTGCGCGGAGGAGACGTCCCACAGGAACACGACCTGATCATCTCCGGCCGTCGCCAGGATAGTACCATCCGGGCTCCAGGCGACGGCACGTACTTGATGAGCGTGACCATACAGCGGGACGAGCAGGCGACCGGTTTCGGCGTCGCGAATTTCGACCCCGCGAAAGCGGGCGGCGATGGCGAAACGGGTTCCGTCCGGGCTGTACGCCGCTGCTTCGATCGGCCCCACTCCGTCGCGAATCGTGAGTTGTGATTGAAAATAACGCGAAGCCAGATAATACCACTCCCAGCCGCGCAGATCGCGAGGCGATTCTGGGCCGGCCTCCGGGCCGGGCCGCCATTTCAACAACAGGTCTTGCATGCGCGCGGCGCCGTTCATTCCCTTCCAGGCGTGGCCGGCCATGCTCATCTGCGCGAAGTACAGGTTTTGGCGCACGGTCTCGGCGCGTTCGTTGGCGAGCGCCTGGGCGGCTTCGGCCTGACGGCGGAGCTCGGATTCGCGCTCGCGCAACTGCTGCTCGTTACGCCGTGCGACGAGAGCATCGTCCCGTGCCGCGACAGCCTGGCGACGGTCCGACTCGCGCTGGGTCGCCAGATCGCTCATGGCCGACGCGACGCCGTGGAACCGCGTCGCGACGACGAGAGCGGAAGCCGCCCCGATCATCAGCAGAACCAGAATTGCCGACAGTGCCGCCGCCAGCCCGCGGTTCCGCCGCGCCAACCGCCAGATTCGCTCATGCAGCGCCGGTCGGCGGGCTCGAATCGGCTCGTCGTCCAGAAACCGCTGCAAGTCGGCGGCTAGTTCGCCCGCCGTCTGATACCGATGTTCGGGATCGCGATCCAGTGCCTTTTGAATCACGGTCGCCAGGTCGCGCGGCACGTCGGAATTGAGTTTGTCGAGTCGCGGAGGATCGGTCGTGGCAATCTGCTTGACGAGTTGGGGCCGGTCCTTCTCGTTATAAGCGGGCCGCAGCGCCGCCAGTTCGTAGAGC
>DASYAR010000476.1:0-19726 GCA_036501235.1 Planctomycetaceae bacterium | reverse complement strand
CGTTCGTGCCGGTGCGAGCACTCATCTGCCCCGTCCGCCTGCGTGCAACTCCGAAGTCATCAACGTGCCCGGTCCAATACTTCGTCAGAATCAAAAGAACTACAAGTTCGGAGTTGACACGAACAGAGGTACCAGATCCTGCGCGTCCGCCAACTCCGTCTCATCCAGGTGCATGTACCGCGGTGTCGTTGAGATGTTCGTGTGCCTGAACAGATGGCGGCCGTACTCGATCCCTTTCTCGCGGCGAATCGTCGTCCCGCATTCGTGTCGATCGCCTGATCGGGCAGTTCCCCGAGCTTCCTGCAAATGGGGATGTGCCGCACCTGCCTCGTCTTTCTGGCGGCCTTTTGTTCTTTCAGTGCAATGACCCTGTTGACGCGATCGACATCGGCGATCGTCACGCGACACAGAACTCTCAGCGTGACGTTTCCGTCAACCGCGTAAGCGTCAAGCTGGATGTTGAACCCCTCTCTCAGCGAGGCGCGGCGAGAAAGCCTTTTTTGCAAGCGTTTCGTCGCCGTATCGATTTGCTTTTACATGATCCGCTTGGAATCACCCGGATTCCGCAGGGATAAACCCCGCGGCTCGCAGGGGCGAGTCGCAACCACGCTATCGACATCACGCAAGATGTCGATTCAAGTCCCGCAGGGTGGACTTCACTCCACTTGCCGCACTATTCTTCGCTTTCGGGTCTTCGCTTTCGGGAACAGCGTTCATTCACCAATAACTCCCGTGCCCTCAGGAGTCGCTTCTCATGCGTGTCCGGTTTTCGATTCTGGCTTTCGTCGTCGGCATCACCATGTCGTGTACTCTCGCCGGCCGGGCCGACGAGGGGATGTGGCTCTTCAACAACCTGCCGCGCAAGCAATTGGCCGAGCGATACAAATTCGAGCCCACGGCCGAGTGGATCGATCACGTGATGAAGTCTTCGGTGCGGTTCAATTCGGGGGGCTCCGGGTCGTTCGTCTCTTCGACCGGCCTAGTGCTCACGAATCACCATGTCGGGGCCGACACGCTGCAAAAGGTCAGCACGGCCGAACATGATTATTACAAGGAAGGGTTCTGGGCCAAAACGCAAAAAGAAGAACAGAAATCGCCCGATCTGGAACTGAACGTGTTGCAGTCGATCGAAGACGTTACCGCGCGCGTCAACGAGGCGGTCAAGCCGGGCATGTCGGCGGCAGACGCCTTCGCCGCGCGGCGTGGCGTCACGGCCGCGATCGAAAAAGAGTCGCTCGAAAAAACGGGATTCCGCAGCGACGTCGTGACGCTGTACCAGGGGGGGCAGTACCAACTGTATCGCTACAAAAAATACACCGACATCCGGCTGGTCTTCGCGCCGGAATTCGAAATTGCATTTTTCGGCGGCGATCCCGACAACTTCGAGTATCCCCGTTACGACCTCGATATCTGCCTGTTCCGCGTTTACGAAAATGACAAGCCCGCAAAAATCGACCACTTCCTCAAGTGGAGCAAGGCCGGAGCGGTCGATGGAGAGCTGGTGTTCGTATCCGGCCATCCGGGGAAGACCAACCGATTGAACACCGTCGCTGCGCTCAAGTACATGCGCGACGTGCAGACTCCTGCGGTGCTCGATGTGCTGCGGCGGATGGAAATCATGCTGCAGCAATACGGCCAGCGCGGCGACGAGAAGTCGCGGACCGCCAAGGAAGACCTGTTCGGCGTGCAGAATTCCCGCAAAGCGTACTACGGCCGCATCGCCGGTTTGCAGGATCCGGCGATCATCGCCAAAAAGGAATCGGCGGAAAAATCGTTGCGGGCCAAGGTCGATGCCGATCCGAAGCTGAAAGCCGAGTTCGGCGCCGCCTGGGACCGTATCGAACAGGCCCAAAATGACCGCCGCGAACTGGCGGTTCCGATGTCGGTCCTGGAGTCGGGCCGCGGCTTTACTTCCGAGCTGTTCCACATCGCCAGGAACCTGGTCCGTCTGGCCGATGAAAATGAAAAGCCCAATGCCGACCGGCTGAAGGAATTCAGCGAAGCGGCCCGCAGCTCGCTCGAATTGCAGCTGTATTCCACGGCCCCCATTTATGAAGATCTGGAAATGGCCAAGCTCGGCGACGGGCTGGGATACCTGCTCGAGAAGCTGGGGGGAGACAATCCGCTCGCGGTTCAGGTCCTGGCAGGCAAGAATCCTGCCAGCCGCGCGGCCGAGCTGATCGGCGGGACGAAACTCAAGGACGTCGCCGTGCGCAAGCAAATCGCCGCGGGCGGCAAACAGGCGATCGCCGATTCGAAAGATCCATTGATTTTACTGGCGCGTCAGGTCGACCCGGCGGCGCGTGCCGTTCGCAAGAAATTCGACGACCAGGTGGTCGAGGTCGAACGCCAGGCGTACGCGCAAATCTCCCGCGCGCTGTTCCAGATCCAGGGGACCAGCGCGTATCCCGACGCGACATTTACGCTGCGTCTCGCGTTCGGCACAGTCAAAGGCTACGAAGAGAACGGCAAGAAGGTGGCCCCTTTGACGACGATGGGAGGGGCCTTCGAGCACGCCGATCAGCATGGCAACAAATTCCCCTGGGCGCTGCCGCAAACCTGGCACAAGCACAAGGCGCAGATCGATCTGAAGACGCCGTTAAACTTTGTCTCGACGTGCGACATCATCGGCGGCAACTCGGGCAGCCCGGTGATCAACCGTGACGCCGAATTCGTGGGGATCATCTTCGACGGCAACATGCAGTCGCTGGTCGGAGATTTCGTGTTCGACGAAACCCAGAACCGGGCCGTGTCGGTCCATTCGGCGTCCATCCTCGAGTCCCTCCGCAAAATCTACGGAGCCGAATCGCTGGCCGCGGAACTGGGACGTTAACCATTTTGCCGATTGCCGATGTACAGATGGCGGGGTGAAAAACAGTTTGAACCGCAGAGGGCGCAGCGCGGCCTTCTGCCGCAACCAAAAAAAGAAAGAAATTTAACCGCGGATGACGCGGATCAGCGCGGATGTGCGATTTGACCCGTTCCGTGCTTTATCCGCGGGTATCCGTGTCATCCGCGGCACGGTGTCAAAATTGCCTTGCCGCAAGACCGCATCGTCGCTTGCCAAATTCAGCCGATGAATCGTGTGATCGACAATTCAAACCGCACGCCTTGGGTGACTTCGCCCGGAGCATGTCGCATTTTGGGCGCGCTTCGCGAAGATGCCGTATCGCGTGGCAATGGCCCGAGCCGGTTTGGCGTACGGCGTTGCGATCGGGTGGCCCGGCCGCGTCGCCAGACCGGCCGGGTCGCGTAGCGACAAGATTCGACATCATCCGCGTTCGCTCAACAACGCGACGAGCGTTCGCAAATCGGCGAGCGGAGACTGAAAAGGCCAGGAAACCGAACGGTGCCAGATCTTGTCGCTGCGCGACCCGACCGGTGCACAGCACGCGGTCGGGCCACCCGACCTGCTGTCGCTCATCGGGTGCCGCATCATCATGGCCGCACTCGCGCTCCTGGTTGATCTGGGTTCAACTGTCCAACTTATCCCACTGCCAGCTGTTCATCGCGCAGATCGGTGACGAACATGCACCCCGGGTTGTGCGTGATCATTAGCGCCGGCTTCGCCGCCATTGCCACCGCCTGCGGCGTCACTCCACAAGCCCAGAATACCGGCAACTCATCGGCTGCGACCGGCACCGCGTCGCCGAAATCGGGTCGGGCCAGGTCGGAAATGCCCAACTGGTTCGGCAGCCCCAGATGAATTGGAGCGCCGTGCACCGACGGATAACGCGACGTGATCTGCACGGCCCGCACCGCGTCCGCCGGCTTGAGCGGCCGCATCGAGACGACAAGCGGACCATGAAACATGCCAGCCGGCTGGCAGGCGATGTTCGTGCGGTACATCGGCACGTTCACTCCCAGCTCGATGTGTCGCACGGGGACGTTCGCACGCAGCAGCGCCGCCTCGAATGTGAACGAACAGCCGATCACGAAGCTCACGAAATCGTCGCGCCAGAGCGGGCGGATGTCGGTCAACTCTTCGACGAGCCGGCCGTCGCGCCACAGGCGGTACTTCGGCAGGTCGGTGCGCAAGTCGGCGCCGGACGCCGCCCGGGTTGGCGTAAAGGAACCCGGCTCGGTGACGTCCAGGAGCGGGCACGGCTTGGGGTTCCGCTGACAAAAGAGCAAAAAGTCTCCGGCCAGCTCGCGAGGCAGAATCACTAGATTGGCCTGAGCGTGGCCCGGCGCGAGCCCCGAAGTTTGTCCGGTCAATTCCCCGCGGCGGCAAGCAAGTCGCGTGGCGATTCCCGTGTCGAGCGTTTCCCTGACGGCCGTCATGCTTAGCAGCCTGTTGAAAAAGGGGACAGTCCCTGTCGGCAGCATCGATTTGTTGCGGAGAATTCACTCATCGGAAAGGGATAGTCTCCTTTTTCAATAGGCTTTCAATAGGCTGTTAGGCCTCGGTCTCGCCGATTTCTCGCAAGAGTTCGAGCGAGAAGATTCCACTGTTGTGCCCATCGTTGAAGTCGATCTGGTAGGCGTAGTTCCCCATCGGAACCATCGCCGTTGCCCGAATCGGCTGGGCTTCTTCGGGCTTGATGATGTTGAAGAGCGGCGCCGGGGCCGGCGGCTCAGCCCGCTTCTGCCGGCATGTGGCACATGGACAGCGCTCGCGCAGGGTCTTCCAGGTGATGCGATAAGTCGTCCCGTCGCTCCACGCAGTCAGCAGCGCCTCGCGATCGGCCTTCAACGATTTCAGCGATAAATCCCCGGCAGGTGCATTCATCCCGCCATTATATCGCCCTGCCGTCGGGTCTGCCCAGTTCGCCGCGACGAAACGAATTGGAACGGTTGCATCCGTTAAACGGGGTGGTCCCAAAAACGCCGACGCTGGCAGCGTCGCCCACGTGGCCGATGCTGCCAGCATCGGCGTTACTGCAAAGGGCTGACCACTAAACACTCGAAACACACGAAAACAGGACATGAGGAAAGGGCCGAGCCTTTCGTCAGGAGTACCGCTCGCGTGTGACTCATTGGCTTGTTTTACCGGCGAGGATGCGGACACGCCAAATCGCTGCCACGGGGCGCGACGATTTCGTCTCCCGGCGATTCCGCAGTGAACAATGTATCATTGCAAATAAAGACGCCACGTCTTATGCTCGTGGTGGGCGTATTTGATAGGCAGTTCCCAGTTGAATCACCGGCGGGATCGATCATGCAAAAGTCAGCAGGCGTATTCTGGAAAGTGTTGATGGGGCTGGCGATCGTCAGCGGAATCGCTGCCGCGCCGCTGGCGGCGGAGGAGAAAACGGACGAGGAAGAGACCGAGGTTCAACTGGCGGCGCGCAAGATCGTTGAGCCGATCATGCTGACTGCCATTGTCGGCGGGAAGCGGCAGCCGGTTGAACTGGTCAAGCAGCCCGTCTTGCGGTACGGCGATATACCGCGGGCCAACGACAAAGGGAGCGTGTGGGTCTGGCAGCGCGCGGGGCGGCCTCAGGCGATTCCGAGAGCCAGGCGTGGGTCTACGTGATTCACTCTCTTTCCAATGATCCGCTGGAAGGGGACTTCGGCGAACGCGCCCAGAATTGGGCGACATCGCGCGCCGGCGTCCAGTGGAAAGGTTTTCCTGACTCGCCGTCTCCTGCCGATCGTGCCGTCCTGCGCGCCCGGCAGACCAAAGATCTGTCTCAGAAATTCACGGCTCATGAGTTCTGGGACCCGAATCATTCTCGCTATGAATTGCGGCTTCTGGTCAAGCCGATTCACCAATACTCCGCTCCGGAGTCGGGCCTTCTTGACGGCGCCGTGTTCGTGCTGTGTCACGAGACGAACCCCGAGGTGGTGCTGCTGATCGAAGCCGTGAAGGAGCAGCAGGAAGTGAAGTTTCGCTATGCCCTGGCGCGGCTGGGTCATGCCGAGTTGCACGTCGCATTCGGCGGGGACGAGGTCTGGCGGCAAGAGCGCATTGCCGAGACGAAATCGAGTGACCCCTATTGGATGGTATTTCGCAGCATCCAACCATAGCCCGGTTCGACGGAGGCCCGCTCCAGCAAAAAAAAGCAGCCCCAAGCAGGGCTTGGGGCCGAGAGAGCGGAGCGCGCGAAAACCGCGGCACCACTATGGGGCATAATAGACGTTGCCGTACACCGGTGCGGCGTAATACCCAGGAGTCTGAACGACGACTGCGGGCCGGCGGTAATGGCGAGAATGCACAACCGGGCCGGCGTAGTAGGCGCCATAGTACCCGCGACGGGCGTACCAGCGCCACGTGTGCGCCATCGCGTCGGTGGGTGTGCTGGCCAGCAAAGCTCCGCCAACCAACGCCGCCATGATCAAGAACCGTTTCATGATTTTTCTCCTTGTTCTTGTGACTGCCCCGTCCAATAATTTAACGCAACGGACATGCCGAACCGCCCGCGGATAAGCTACCGCATTTCCGCATCCTGCTATTTTGCAGGGATTTGTGTCAAAGTTGCGACCTGCGATGTCGGTCATTGACATGTTAGCCTGGAAAGATTGGATGACTTGGCGAATGGCTGATGTTCCACCACCTGGAATGCCATGCGACCGCAGTGAGCAGTGCCAGTCAAACGGAAGACGCACGAGCTTTTGCATCACCCGAACTCGGAAATTGGCTCAACAGGCGCGAAAGCGGTCTCAAAACCTGCCTGACGCGTCTCAAAACCTGCCTGGCCCGTCTCAAAGTGGCCGTTTTCTGAAAGTCGATCATGGCACCTCGGATTCGTCGAAAATCATTTCGCCAAATAGCATTGTGACGAATTCATCAACAGTTTTTGCGCTCGGGCCTGCCTGGGACAGCACTTCGATCATGAGCCGTCTTTTGCGCCGTAACTGGCTGTGCATAAGGCAGTAATGGCTAATCGAGCGGGAGCCGAACCGAAAAATAATTCGCCAGCCATTATTCACGACGAAGGGTATTCATTAAATGTTTGTTGATGCGATTTTTCGAGGGCCAGAGACTGAGGAGGCGACTCGGGACTGACGTCAGCTTGATCGTTTCCCGAGATCCAGCGCATGCGAAAGGTATCGCGCCGAATTGACGATCGCGACGTGCGAAAACGCTTGCGGAAAATTTCCCAGCAGCCGCTTCTCTCGCGGATCGTATTCCTCCGAGAGGAGCCCCACGTCGTTCTGCAGCGTCAACAACCGTTCGAAGAGTTGCTGTGCTTCGTCCAACCGGTTCAAAAGAACGAGGTTGTCGACCAACCAGAAGCTGCACAGCAGAAAGACCCCTTCGCCTGCGGGCAGGCCGTCGACCCCCGAATGCGTTTGATAGCGCAGCACGAAACCTCGGTGCATCAAGTCGCGCTGGATCGCTTCGATTGTTCCCACGACGCGCGGATCCTCGGGCGGCAGGAAGCCGACTTTAGCCATCATCAGCAGGCTGGCGTCCAGTTCCGTCGAATCGTAGTGCTGGACGAATGAGTTCCGTTTGGCGTTGAAACCGCGCCGGCAGACTTCGGCATGAATGGCGTCGCGCAATTTTCGCCAGCGATCGAGCGGGCCCTGGCAGTCGAACTGCTCGATCATCTTCACGGCGCGGTCCATCGCCACCCACGCCATCATTTTGGAATAGGTGAAGTGCTGCTTCTCGCCCCGAATTTCCCAAATGCTGTTGTCGGGCTCCGTCCAGGTCTGTTCCAGGTGCTCCAGGAGAACGCATTGGACGCGCCAGGAGTTCTCGTCGGGACGGATCCCCCGGCGACGGCATACGTACATGCTCGACATGATTTCCCCATACACGTCGAGTTGCAATTGATCGGCGGCCCCGTTGCCAATCCGCACGGGCGCGGAGTTTTCGTAACCCGGCAGCCAGGGGAGTTCCATTTCGGTCAGTCGATGCTCGCCGGCGATTCCATAGACCGATTGAAGCTGGGCCGGTGTGCCGGCAATCGCGCGCAGCAGCCAGTCGCGCCAGGCCCGGGCTTCCACAACGAATCCCGATTCGACAAGAGCATAAAGCGTGAACGTGGCGTCGCGCGGCCAGCAGCAACGGTAATCCCAATTGCGATTGCCGCCGATCTGCTCGGGGAGCGACGTCGTCGGCGCGGCGAGAATCCCTCCGGTGGGCGCGTAGGTCAGCGCCTTGAGCGTAATCAACGAACGGATCGTGGCTTCGGGCCACTGGCTGCGTTCGCGACAGCGGCGCGACCAGCGGCGCCACCAGGTTTCCGTTTGAGCCAGGAGATTCTCGGGAGCGGCGCGGCGCAAGGGCTTGCGATGCGACGGATACCAGGTGAGCTCGAACGACACGATTTTGCCCGCGGCAACCGTAAATTCGGCGACTGTCTTGAAGCCTTTTCCGGTCAATTCGACGTCGCTGCGCAGATGAAATGCGTCAGGTCCGGCAATCGCGCTGATCCCGCCGTCCAGACGGCGGACCCAAGGAATGATGGAGCCATAGTCGGGTCGGATGACGAACTCGAAGGTCATGGGCACTTCGCCGTGGAGTCCCGTCACCGACCGGATCAATCGGGGATGAGTGGCCCTGGGTGGCATGAAGTCCGTGACGACAACGGCGCCCTCCTCAGTTTCGAATTCCGTCTCGAGAACCAGCGTATCATCTCGATAGCGGCGCTGAATCCTGCGGGTTTCTGCAATGGGGCGGATCAACCAGCGTCCATCGTCGGGTGTGCCGAGCAATGCGACAAAGCAGGCAGGCGAGTCGAACCGTGGCAAACAGAGCCAGTCGACCGAGCCCTCGCGCGAAACGAGCGCCGCCGTGTGGCAGTCACCGATCAGGGCATAGTCTTCGATTCGAGCCATTCGTCAACGCTCGTGGTCGGCCTGACCGATCGTCATGTTGGTTGCCTGCGAGCCAGAAGTAGTGTCTGTCATTTGACCAGTCCGCATCCAGCTAAGTCACGACTGTCGCTCCAGCAAATCTCCGGTATGTCGCGCAATGACCTGATCTTCATCCGTCTGCATGACGCGCACCGTAACGGCGCGGCCCGCAGGCGAATGATCTTCCGGCGAAATCAGTGCCGCGTGAGCGCCATTGCGATGCAAGTCGAGACGGATGCCGAGAAATTCCAATCCTTCGCAAATTCGATGCCGGACCGGAGCAGCACGTTCGCCCATGCCTCCAGTGAAGATCAGCGTGTCGAGCCCACCCAGAACGGCCACCAGCGCTCCGAGGTGCTTTTTGGCCTGATAACAGAACATCGCGACGGCCTCTGCCGCCCGTGGGTCGGTCGACTCCCGGCTGAGCAAATCGCGCATGTCGGAGCTCGTTCCCGAGATGCCGAGCAGCCCGGACTGGCGGATGATCAGATCATTCAGGGCCGGCGTGGTGAATCCCTTTTCGGTCAGCAGGTACACAAGAACGCCGGGATCGACGTCGCCGCACCGAGTCCCCATCATCAATCCACCGGCCGGCGTAAACCCCATCGTCGTCTCGATTCCCACGCCGCCGCGCACGGCCGCCAGGCTGGCCCCGTTTCCCAGGTGCGCGATGATGACGCGCCCTGCGGCCTCTTTCGGCGACAGGTTTCGCAGTTGCTCCATGATCGATTCATACGATAGCCCGTGAAACCCGTAGCGGATCAGCCCCTCATCGGCAAAATGGCGCGGCAGTGCAAAGAGTTGCGCCGTGCGGGGCATGTGCCGATGAAATGCCGTGTCGAAACAGGTCACTTGCAGAAGCGCGGGATAACTTTGAGCCACGACTTCGATCGCCTGCACGGCCTGGGGCAAATGATTGGGAGCGATTGGAATCAGATTTCGAAGGTCGGCGATCAGGTCGGGAGTGACGCACCGGGGTTCGCGGTATTCGCCACCGCCGTGCACGACCCGGTGTCCCACCGCCGCGAGCGTCAGGTCCGGACTATGGGCCTTCAGCCACGCCAGCACGGCCTGGAGGGCCGATCCATGATCGATGAGTTGATTCGCCTGATCGACGAGCGTCGCTCCTTGCGCATCGGTCAAGCGCAAGCGGCCTTCCCCACTGCCGATCCTGTCGACCAATCCCGAGAGAACTAATCTGAGCTCTCGGCTGAGCTCATAGAGCGCTACCTTCAGGCTGGATGAGCCGGTGTTAATCGTCAGGATTTGTGGCATGGCCGAGCAGTGCGGGGAGATCGTAGTTGAGCAGGTCGCCGATGGCTTCCACCGTGATGTCGGCCGGCGGATTCGCCGCCAGCACTTGTGGATCATGCGCGTAATGCCCCTGCCGGGGGAAGACGGTGGTCACGCGCGATCCCCAGGTTTTCTTGACAGCGGTCAAGATGCGCAGTTTGTCGTCGATCAGAACGTAGTGTTGCGCCGGGAAGTGTTTCTCGACGTCGTCGAGCTGCTCTTCCTTATGGATGTAGATGAGGACGTTCCCATCCACGGCAGCAAAAATCCCCGAGCGCTGGACCTTCAAAGGCTGAAAGACGGCGTCGCCGTCGGACAGGATGGCCGCCGGGCCCCAATGTCGCAGCCGGCCGATCACATCCAGCGCACCGGGGAAGACGCGAGTGGCGAAGGGGTAATCCACGAGGAACAGCGAAAGTTGCAAAAAACTCGCGTCGCGCGGGTTCTCGGTCCGGTATCGCTGCAAGGCGCCCAGGTAATCGGCATAGCCCAGCTCGCTTCGGCGCTCTTCGAACATCTTCCAATAGCAGGCTTCTCGCTCGGGGCCGAAGGCCTGCACGAGATGTCGCTTCAGATCTTTGATCACCTGATCGTTATCGAGCAGCGTGTTGTCGACGTCGAGCAAAAAGACGACGGAGGCAGGCGGTGTCATCCGGCCACTCCTACGGTTCGGGGATTGTGTCGACCAGCCATGAATTATCTGGCCCGGCTTTAATCGTCAACCGTGCTCAAGAATTTGCGGATCGCCGTCGTCGTCGCCTCGGGGCGCTCGAGCATCGGCATGTGTCCGGCATCTTCGATGACTGCCAACGTCGATCGCGGGATGGCCGCGGCCGTGACTTCCGCCTTGACGAGCGGAATGATCTGGTCCTGATCGCCCGTCACGACGAGGGCCGGGACGTTGATTTGCGGAAGCATGGTGCTCGAATCTTCGCGCGCCGCCATGCCCTTGAGCGAACCGATAATTCCCGCGCCGGGGGTCTTGAGCATGATCTGACGCACCTGGTCGATCATCGGGTCGGAGGTGGAAAGACTGGGTGAGAAGAGTTTCGGGAGCATGGCCTCGGCTGCAACTTGATTCCCCTGCGCGGCCACTTTCTCGGCCATTTTGAAGCGACCTTGCTTCCCTTCTTCGGTATCGGCCGCGGCATGTGAGGCGACCAGCCCCAAGCCCAGGAACCGCCCCGCGGCCAGTTTCCAGGCAGCCAGCGTGACATACCCTCCCATGCTGTGCCCCAGGAATACGGCCTTTTGGATGCCCAGCGAATCCAAGAGCGCAATGACGTCGCGAGCCAGATCGGCCATGGCATAGGTTCCGTCCGGCGCCGGGCTCGCGCCGTGACCGCGCAGATCAGGAGTGATGACACGGTACAGATCACTGAGCTGTCGTTGCTGCTGCCCCCAGATGCCGCTGCTCAATGGAAAACCGTGGAGCAGGACGACGGGCCTTCCCTGGCCGGCTTCAGTGTAATGCAGTTTCACGGTGTCGGACACGGAGGAGCTCCTGCTGGGAAAGATTCGCGGCTGCCAAGCGAATCAGAAACTGTCATCGGGATTATCCAAGTCAAAATCGCCGCCGGTCAAGCTCGCTCGTGCAATTCTACGGCGCGCCCGTCAGGATCGCGGACGATGGCGCGCATTCCGCGCTCCGTGGCCGACGGTTTCGTGATGATTGGTGTGCCGAGCTTTTCCAGGGTTTTCACGATTTTGGTCAGCCCAGAGACGACAAAACCCAGTCGAGTCGTCGCATCGACGACCGTGTCGTCTTCGGGAAGCGGATAGATTTCGAATACCGCATCGCCAACGCGACCGGCAAAATGCACCGGTCCCTGGCCATGTTTTTCCTCGGCCAATGGGATGCCCAGGGCCCCGTACATTTTCCGCAGTGCGTCAACTTGTCGGGTCTTCAAGACGAGCAGCGAGAGAACGACGTCAGCCATGATTCAAAGCCTTTCGCGATCGCAATAAAAGAGCCGACGTGGCTAAAGGCCTGTTCAGGCGCCTGCCACGCCGGCTTACTTCCAAACGAGCCCCCCCGGTTCCGGTCTTCGACAGGCCAGACGGGTTGCCCTGTATTGAGTCTACCGACAACCGCTGAGCAACGTCCGTCGCCGCAACACTGAGAGGCGGGCCATTGCTGTGCGCGATCATACCAACCAGAACCGGCAAGGCAAGACCGGTCGCCGTCAGGTTGGAAAACCTGATTTACACAGTCAGGTTGGAAAACCTAATCTAGGCGACACGTCGCTAATTTCGGCATGGTCGGCTCGACCGGAACGCGTGGCGGAGGGATTCTCCGCATGCCACCAGGCGCGGCGCACCTGCCGCACCGGTTATGCAGCTTTTCTTTCGCTGCTCCGCAATTTTTTTCAGGAAAGAAGACTAGGGCTGGAACAGTTTCTCCAGACTGCCGATTTTCAAGGCGTGGGATTCTTGAAGGACAATCCCGATTCGAAAATTGATTGCGACCGCAACTGAAGCCGTCGCCCAATTCCGGAGAACTGTAATCCATCATGCGTCACGCAGCTATTGAGTCGCCGCCTGCCACGCGATCCGACGTGCGTCGTTCCGATCTGCACTATTCTGAATTGCACAATGCAGTGGAGTTGGTGCTGGCCCGCAGTCCCTACCTGGCGGGAAAAAACCTGCGGTTCGAGCTGCACGAAGACAAGGTCGTGCTGCGCGGTTTCGTGCGCAGCTATTACCAAAAACAGCTCGTGCAGGAATCGCTGAAAGGAATCGCCTCGTTGCCCATCATCCGCAACGAAATTGAAGTGATTTCGGTGTGACGGACTCGCCGCCGCAAGCGGAAATGCCGATATAGTCGACAAGGTCTGCCAGACCTGTTCCAGGGAGGGGCGAAGATGTCGGCAAGGGCGCAGAAGGTCTGTCGGGGACTGATCGCGGCGGCAAGTTGCCTGGCTGTGTGTTGCCTGGTTGCGGGATGCATTTGGCACGCCGGCAGCACACCGGCAACGGCGATCGGGAATCGCGAATTGCCCGTAGGGATTTCCGGGCCGCGTCTCGGCAGAACCGACGTTGATCCATCGGGATTCAGCAGCACGTATCAGCGCTATCAGCTTGATCGCCGCAGGCTGGCACGCCAGCAAGCCGAGCAAGACGTCGTCTCGACGTCCGTCGCCCCCGACCAGCCTGCGAGCGGGGGGGTTGTGCAAGCGAGCGCAGAATCGGCGGCGAAATCACCGTGACCGGTCGGGTGGGCAATGCCCATGACCACTGCGGAATTTGGCGGATATAGCACACCATACGCGATCCCAAAAAACCTCTTTCAAGCGCTGCCACGGCGTGATTCGGCCCGACGGCTCAGGGTGGCGCGGAGTGCCGTCTGCAATCCCAGGCCCGCGCCGGCGCCCGTGACGTCGGCGAGCCAGTCGTTCACATCGGCCGTGCGGCCCACGGGAATCTGCGTGAGCTCGTCGATCACACCGTACAGAGCCACAATCCCGAAAACGAACATGGCCCGCTTCCTGCCGAGCGAATCGCCAACGGACTGGCGAATACCGATTAGAAACGCGAGCCCCGCGTAGGCTATCAAGTGCTGGCTCTTATCTCCTCCGGGCATCAGCGACAGTTGTTGCGGAACCCGCGGAACATGGGTTGCCACGAACATCGCCAGCCAGTAGGCGATCAACAAGACCGCGAGTCCCCGCCGAACGGTTTTGAGCCGGGAATTCATATCGCTGGGTATGTCGTTACTGTGTACGTCGTCGCCGGGTTAACAGCTGTGGTGTTAACCGTCTGTGAGCTAATTGACGGTCGGATACGGCTTCGCCAGCCGGAATTTGGAGTGCTGTTCGAGATAGGCCGCAATGCGATCAGTCCGCGAAATGGCGACCGGCAGAAAATCGAGCGCCTGCTGGAGCCGTTCATTCGGCTCGGCGCAACTGAATCGCAGGAACCCGGCCCCCGCATCGCCAAAACATTCTCCTCCCAGGCAGGCGACGCCGAATTTTTCGTCGGCCCCTTCCAGCAGGTAGAGCGCCAGCCCATGGCTCGTGATTCCCAACCGATTGCAGACGGGGGCCACGTTCGGAAACACGTAAAACGTCGCCGTCGGATCGAGCGTGCGGAACCCGTCGATTTTGTTGAGGCCGGTCGTCAACAGCACCACTTTTTCGCGAAAGAGTTGCATCACCCGATCGCGTTCGCCGTGATCGTGCGACAGGGCGGCAGCACCGGCCAATTGCACGATCGGGGGCACGCACGACAGGCACGTATTGATCATCTTGCCGATCGCTTCGGCAATTTCGGCAGACGACACGGCAAAACCCAGCCGCCAGCCGCTCATGCTGTATGACTTGCTGAACGTGTATGCCGCCACGCACTGATCGAGCATTCCCGGCTGCTCCAGAAGCGAACGATGCCGTCCTTTCCAGACCATATGGCAATAGGGTTCATCGCTGAATACGGCAATGTTTTTGCCGCGCACCAGGTCGGCGATGCCTACCAGGTCTTCCTGGGTGGCGACTCCGCCTGTGGGATTGTGCGGCGAATTGAGGAACAGGGCTTTCGGGGCTGCATCGGTCTTTAAAAACCTCTCGATGGCCGCCAGATCTGGGCGAAACTCATTTTCCTGCCGGAGCGGAGCCAACACGGCCCGCGCTTGTCGACGTTCGATATTCGGCAAAAACGTGGGGAAATGCGGGCTGAAAACCAAAACCCCGTCCCCCGGGTTCAGGAAGGCCTCGCAGAAGAACTGCTCGAAGATCTTCGCACCGGGACCGACGACCATGTTCTCGGCCCGTGCCGGGATGCCAAATTCGTCCTTGACGAATTTGGCCGCCGCTTCGCGGAAAGCAGGCAGGCCGGGCGACGGACAATAGTGCGACTGATTCTCGCGGATGGCCCGCTCGCCGGCGGCTTTGGCCGAGGCCGTGCTTTCGAAAGGGCTGTCGCCGATTTCGAGCTCGACGACGTCTTTCCCCTGGCTCTTCAGGGCGCGCGCCACAGCCAACACGGTGAACGCGGTTTCGACATTGAGGTTCTTGGCGAATGTGCTGAGGGTCACGGGCACAAAACGAATTCCTGCTAGGGGAGTCTGGTCGCATTGAGCGGCGCCGACGTTCGGCAATCGGCTTCGCTTTCTCCAGTCGATTCCGGCAAGCCCTATTCTAGGAAATCGTGCCGGGAACGCCATCGACTGCGGGTGGATCATTTCGCCGGATATTTCAGGAACGCGGTATTTACGGAAGAATCGGTCCGCACGCACCGCGTCGCACGGGAATCAGCGATTTTGAGCATTGCGACTGGCGCGTCGCCGGACAGGTGACGATCTTCGTAACATCCTACTGAATTGCGCGATTGCGAATGTCAGTACGAGCTGCTGATTGCGCAAATTGTGCGAGCTACCGCGGCAGGTGCCAGCCTCTGGTGACTGATGACCGCCTTCGAATAGATTCCATTACATGAAGTAAGGAGTAGGCAAGATGCTTGTTCTGTCGAGGCAACGCGACGAAAGCATCATCATCGGTGACAATATCGTGATCACGGTGGTGGACATCCGAGGCGATAAGGTCCGGCTGGGAATTCAGGCCCCCACGGAAATTCCCGTGCATCGGCAGGAAGTCTACGAGGCCATTCAGCGCGAGAATTTGCGGGCCGCCGGCATCGATCCCGAAGAAGCTCCTCCGGCCCTCAATAAGTTTCCGAATCGTCGCAACTCACGCCCGGCGACCTAACGCGCCGGCAACTTCATGCCCGTGCCGCCGCTAGACGGCCGCGGGCTGACATCTAAGTTCGCGCTCAGTCGATCCCCTGATGCCGATGCGCAGGGCCTGATCCGCGGCGGCCATCGGACCTTCCGAACGAACCGGTGGGAGCGATCCATCCTCTCATGTTCCCCATGTCGTTCATTTTGTCCTGACGATCCATTTTAACTAAAGTCGTCGTGGCCGGCTGTCGATATTCGGATAAGCGAGTATGGATTATCGCTGGGAAAAAGACCGCAAATGGGCGGGCGCTCCCCAGGTTCGGACGGAATCAACGGGCACCCCACAACTATAAAAAATCTCGCAGAGAACTGCGCAAGCCACCCACGGCTGAGTCCGGGTTGGCCGAACCCTTTAGGAAAGGTAGCTTGGCATGAGTACACGGATTTCAACGAATATCGACTCTCTGCGCGGGTTGTTGGCCCTGCAACAGTCGAGCGCACAGCAATCGCAGGCTTTGGAGCGGCTGTCGACTGGTACGCAAATCAACTCGGCCGCCGACAACCCCTCGGGATTGATTCAGTCCAACGCACTGGGGCTGCAAATCAGCGCGATCAACCAATCCATCACGAACAGCAACCTGGCAAACAACGTGCTCGGCACGGCCGACGCCGCCCTGTCGCAAGTCGACACACTGCTCACTCAGATCCGCGGACTGGTGCAGCAGGGTGTGAGCACCGGCGGTCAGTCGCAATCGCAGATTCAGGCCGATCAGTCGCAAATCGACTCTGCCCTGAGCGCCATCAACCAGATTTCGTCGAATACGAATTTCGGCGGTCAGAACCTGCTGGACGGCAGCCTGGCGTACCAGACCAAGGTTTCCCCGGCCGACGCCGGCAAGCTGTCGAACGTCAGCATCAATCAGGCCGTACTCGGATCGGCATCGAACGTCGTCGTTTCGGCAAAGGTCGTCACTGCGGCCACCCAGGGGCAGTTGACATATAACGGCGGCAATCTGACGTCAGCCACAACGCTGCAGGTTTCGGGCGCTCAGGGAAGCCAGGTGCTCTTCTTCGGCGCCGGCTCCAGCTATCAGAACATCGCGGACGCCGTCAACGCCAATACTGCTGCGACGGGCGTCAGTGCGTCGATCACGACTGCAGCCGTCTCGTCGACTCTGACTCAAGCCAGCTCGAACTTCACGAACAGCATCGAAGGATCTTCGACTGACGCTGGCGTGTCGTTCGACGCCGTGAACAGCAGCGTGACCGTCAAATACGTCGCCTCGGGAGCGAATACGACGCGTTCAGTCTCGGTTTCGGGCAACGCGGTGACAGTCAACCTGGCGACTGACGCGAACGGCAATATCGCGAGCACCGAAACAGCGAGCTCGATTGCCACCTCGATCAACAATAGCGCAACGGCCAGCCCGCTGGTTAAGGCGACGGCCGAAGGCAACGGCACGGGAGTCGTGGAAGTCGCCGGATCAACCGGCACGGGAACCACGTTTGGGGGTTCTATTTCGGGCACGGACGCGAACGGCACCGAGAACTTCACCGCCGCAAACAGCAACGTCACGTTGCGGTTCGTCGTGTCGGGAAACAATACGGCGCAGTCGATCAGCGTGTCCGGCAATGCAGTGACGGTGAACCTGGCGACCGACGCCAACGGAAACGTCACGGCCGCGGAAACCGCCACGGCGATCGCGACGGCTGTCAACGGAAATGCCGCGGCCCATGCCCTGGTTACGCTCACAGCCGGCGGCACCGGCGCCACGGTGCTTGCCGCCAATGGCGCCACGGGGGTCAATTCGGTCACCGATGCCGTTAGCACGGCAAGCACGAATGGCAATATCCAGTTCGCCGACGCCCGCCAAGATGCCGGGGCCAGCGATACGCCCGTCACGGTCAATTTTGTCACTGCGGGCAACAACACGGCGCGATCGATCAGCGTCAACGGGACGGCGATCACGGTCAATCTGGCGACGGACGCCAACGGCAGCGTGCTGCAATCGGAATCCGCCACGTCCATCGTTGCAGCGCTCGCGGCCAATTCGCAAACCAACGCACTCGTCACGGCGACGGCCGTCGGCACGGGGGCCGGACGCGTTGCCAGCTCTGGCGGGGCTCAGACGCTGACGGGGGGTGTTAACGGGACGCTCACTTTGACCAGCTCCGATTATGGTTCACAGCAATTCGTCGGGATCACCGCACTGAATGGCACGTTTGGGACGTACGATTCAACGAATACGGTTTCGTCGCGCAATGCGGGGACCGACATCGTCGCCCAGATCAACGGACAGACGGCCCAAGGCAACGGATTGACAGCGACCACTTCTTCGTCGCTGTTGAATGCCGCAGTGACGTTCTCGACCTCCGCCAATGCTTCCAACGTGACGTCCAACGTGACGATCACCGGGGGCGGTGCACTGTTCCAGATCGGCCAAAACGTGTCGGCGGCCGGCCAAGTCGGCATCGGCATCAATGCGGCGAATACGGCCACGCTCGGCGGCGCTGCCGGAAAGCTCTTTGAACTAGGCTCTGGCGGTGGTAAGAGCCTTCTGAACGTCGGGCAGAATGGCGTGACGGGCAGCGACCTGGTCGATATCGTCAACCAGGCCTTGGCCGCGGTCGACAACCAGCGTGCCACGATCGGTTCGATTCAGTCCAACAACATCCAGACCAACATCAACTCGCTGGGCGTGGCTCTGTCGAACATCAGCGGCGCCAAGAGCCAAATCAGCGATACCGATTTCGCGGCCACGACGGCCCAGTTGACTCAGTCTCAGGTGCTCACGCAAGCGGGCATCTCGGTCTTGCAGATTGCAAACCAGGAACCGCAGCAGGTCCTGAAACTGCTCGGCTAAACGAGCTTGGTTTCACGAATTGATGTCGATTTGACGCGCGGCGTTGCCGGGAGATCTTTCCGGCAACGCCGATTTTCGTCCTCGTCAATCGGGGCAGACAGGTAAACATTCGGGTACTGCTCCCCTTGGTTTCCCCTGCTCCGATGATGTGCTCCGGAGGCTTGGCTCGCGCCGATAATAGAAGAACGTCATTCTTCGAGGCCGCTGTCGGATTGAAGCCCCATGTCACTCGTCTCCAGCACCACTGGTCTTATCAGCGGCCTGAATTATCAGGTGCTGGTCACGGCCCTGACTGCGCCAGCGCAGGCGGCGATTACCACGCTGCAGGGCCAGGATCAGACTGTCAAATCGAAAGAGACGTCCGTTTCGACGCTCGTGGCCAATTTGTTGCCGCTGACGACGTCGGCGACCAACATGGGAACGGCGTCGAACTTTAATGCGTTGACGGTTCAAAATTCCGACACCAGCCAGATGACGGTCACGACGACGACCGGGGCCACGGCCGGAAACTACCAGTTGCAATCTCTACGGCTGGCGACGGCGCAACAGTCGTTGTCGACAGGATTCGCGAACACGACGCAGCAACTGGTCGGTGCCGGAACGATCACGATTGCGCCCGGCGGCCAACTGGCGACGCAAACCGGTCTCGACGTGCTGAACGGCGGCGCCGGAATCAATCGCGGCGTCATCCAGATCACCGATCGCAGTGGCGCATCGGCCAGCGTCGATCTGTCGAACGCGACCACGGTCGACGACGTGCTCTCCGCGATTAACAACAATTCGGGGATCGCCGTCCACGCCTCGGTGCAAGGGGGAGCGATCGTCCTGACCGATACGTCCGGGCAGTCGGCGTCGAACCTGACGGTCGTCGACAAGGGAAGTGCGGAAACCGCCGAGAGCCTGGGAATTGCCGGGTCTGTGGCGTCGTCGACATTGACTGGGAGCACCGTCTATCAGGCGACCGGGGCGTTCACGCTGTCCTCGCTCAACGGCGGAAGTCCTCCCCAATTGGCGGCGACCGGCCAGCCCAGCTTGAAAATCCAGTTGACCGATCCGGGGGCCACCACGCTCGATGTCGATTTGACCGGCGCGACGACGTTGAATGACGTCGTCAAGGACATCAACAACGCGTCGGGCAATTCCG
>DASYAR010000475.1:0-5801 GCA_036501235.1 Planctomycetaceae bacterium | reverse complement strand
CGTGCCGGATGCGGATAAATTCCTGAGACATGCAGCGGCGCGGCTACAGCAACTTTTGAGCCGAACGATATTGGGACTGTCCCTTTCCCGTGGATGATTTCTCCGCAACAAATCGATATTGCCGAGAGGGACTGTCCCCTTTTTCAACAGGTTACTAGGACTCTTGAGATGCATCTTGGTGTTTCCTGGTCCTCCCATACGGGTGGCCCGGCCTCTCGGTTATTTGACTTTTGCTTTCACGCAGCGAAACCCGACGGCGTCGTCTTTGGCATCTTCGGCAATCGGCCGACGATGGGCGCTTCGCAATGCTTCGTGCCGATCTTTCCACGAACCGCCGCGGATCACGCGTCGGGGTGGTCGCTCGCTGCTCGCCCAACTTTTGCCGTCGGTAGGGGCCTGAGCGTAAGTGTCGTGCCAGCCATCGCTGACGAACTCCCACAGATAACCGTGCATGTCGTACAGCCCCCAGGCGTTGGGTTTTTTGGCGCCGACGGGGGGATCGTTCCCCGCCGCATTGCCCGTGTGCCAGGCGAACTCGCTCAGTACGCTGGCTTTGACGTCCGCATCCTCCGGTTTCACGGCGCTGTCGCCAAAGCTGTACGCAGTGGTCGTGCCGGCGCGGCAGCAATATTCCCATTCGGCCTCACTGGGCAAACGGATTTCTTCATCGGCGGCCAGCAGTTTCGCGTCGCGCATGCGTGCCGTCGCTTTACGGCAGAACGCCTGCGCCGCATTGAAGTCGAACATTTCGACCGAATTGCGGGGCCCCTTCCATTGGCTGGGGTTCTCTCCCATGACGGCTTCATACAGATTCTGTGGAACTTCGTACTTCGCCATGGCAAACGAGTAACCGAATGAGACGGTGTGCGCCGGTTCCTCGGTCGCCGGGCCTTTTTCAGTCCCCATGACAAACGATTTCGGAAAGCGCTTTTCGCCAGGGGTGATCGACACGAATTCGGCATTGAAGACCTTGAGGAGGTCGACAACCTGCTGCTCTTCTGCGCTCGATGCAGTTCGCACGACGTCCCCCGCCAGCAGGATGAGAAATGAAACACCAATAACCCCAAGTCCGTATTGAGCCCGTCGCATGAATCCGCCCCTGATTTGTGTGCTTGTCATAGCCGCCACCGGGCTCCCATCATCTTAGGGCGAATTGTAACCGAGTGAAAGCGCCGGCCGAGTGCCAGGCCAGGGAGAAATGCGCGATGGTCAATCGGCCGTGCCTTACAGTCGTGCCTTACAGAAGAGGAATCTTTGGAAATATCTGCCGTCCATTGACAACCCACGGCGTATTCATCGAAATGGGCCTTGATTCGGCAGAGATCCAGGCTTGCCATCGGTCCGTCATTCCGCACTCCGAATTCCGCACTCTTTCAGGTCCCCACCGTGTCTCAATCTCTCGTCGGCCTGCAGAAGCATGATCTCGATACGCCCGTCTTGTGCATCGATCTCGATCGCATGGAGTCGAATATCCGCAACATGGCCGGATACTGTCGCGAGCACGGCGTGGCGTGGCGGCCTCATGAAAAGTGCCACAAGACGCCGGCGATTGCGCTCCTGGAACGCGAAGCCGGCGCGATAGGCGTCACTTGTGCGAAAGTTTCTGAAGCCGAGGTCATGGCCGCGGGCGGCGTACGAGACATTCTGATCGCTAACATGATCGTGGGACCGCGCAAGCTCGAACGCGTCGCGGCCCTGCGTCGTTGGGCCGATCCGATCATCGCCTGCGATCATTTCGCCCAGGTGCAGCCGCTGGCCGAAGTATGCCGCAGTCGGGGCGTCGAAGTTCGCGTGCTGATCGAAGTCAATGTGGGGCTGGATCGAGTCGGCGTGAGCCCGGGGCGAGACACGCTCGAGCTGGCGCAGGCCATCGACAAGCTGAAAGGAGTCAAGCTCGCCGGGATTATGGGTTACGAAGGGCACTTGCTGCAGATTGCCGAGCCTGCCGAGAAAGAGCACAAGATTCGCGAAAACATGGCCTTGCTCGTGGGCTGCAAAGAGCAGCTCGTCAAGTCGGGGATCGTGTGCGACATCGTGAGCGCCGGGGGGACCGGCTCATACCAATACACCGTCAAATGCCCCGGCGTGACGGAAGTGCAGGCGGGGGGCGGGATCTTCATGGATCCCTACTATCGCGTGAAATGCCAGGTCAAAGACCTCGATTACGCCCTGACGGTGCTGGCGACCGTGGTCAGCCGCCCGACGCTGGAGCGAGCCATTCTCGATGCAGGCCGCAAAACAATGAATCCCGACGTGGCCCTGCCGGTGGTGGTCGGCCACGAAGACGCGGAAGTCAAGCGGCTATCGGCCGAGCACTGCGAGCTCGCGCTGGGGACGAATTCCCGGAACCTGAAGATCGGCGATAAGGTCGAACTGGTCGTCGGGTACGGCGATTTTACGACCGTTTTGCATGATGAATTCTACGGTTTCCGAGGAGACCGGCTGGAGGTCATCTGGCCGATTCTGGGACGGGGTAAGCTACAATAGGTGATGACTCACGGTATACGGCTGGCGTATTCATTGCCTGACTCGAGACGGGGCTTTTTCGCAGTCAATTGCCTGCGTGCAATCAATAAACAGCCACGACACGGCTGACCCCAGATAGACCATGCCGATCATCACGAACAAGGCCGTCCAGCCGGCGGGGTCCGTCGGGGCGCCGCTGCCGACGTGCGGGCTGAAGAACTCGATCGTATTGCCCATCACGGGCCCGGCGACAAACCCCGCCAGGGAGCCGGATGTGTTGACCAGTGCGAACAGCGACGCCGCATTGCGCCCGCCCATGTCGGTCGTGGCTCCCCAGCAGGCGGGTTGGGCCCAGTCGGCGAAAAATTTGAGGGCGAAGAACATCCATACGATGTGCGTCGCCGAGTCGAGCGTCAGGCTCATGAACAGGCACACTCCCGCCATCAGGTTGCCGACCAGGCCGATGCCGCTTCGCGACCAGCGGCGGTTGCCTGTCTTGTGGATCAGCCAGCCTTGCAGCAGGCCTCCCGCCGCCATCCCGCCGATCGCACCACCCAATAGCGGGAGCGCCGACATCCACCCGCCGCTGGCCATTTGAATTCCCTTGACCTCATCGAGGTACAACGGCAGCCAACTGGAAAAGAAGTTATCGACGAAGGCGCACGTGAATTGTTGAAACAGGAGCGCCCAGACAATCGGGTTCCGCAGCACCAGCCGCCAATCGATCAGGCTGCGCGTGGCGACCGCCGCGCTCGTGTCGCCCATCGTAATCAGATCTCCTTCCGCCGCGTTGGCCCGCGGGTGGGTTCGAGGCGTGTCGCGAAACAGCAGGAAAAACGCGGCGGTGAACACACAGCCGATTCCCGTCAGCCACGCGATGGCCGAGCGCCACGGAAGCTGCCAGGTCCCGAGCATGAATGTTCCGAAGAGGATGAACGACACGGCCCCACCCATGCGGCCGAAGAACGACGCCACCCAACCTTGCACGGCGGTGCGCTCCGATAGCGGAAACCAGACTTTGGTGACCTTATTGAGATTCGGGTAGCAGCCGGCCTGCGCCAGCCCGAACAGGACGCGTGCCGAAGTCATCGAAGGCAGCCCCCGCGCCAGTGCCATCCCTCCCATCGACAGCGACCAGAGCAGCAATATGGTTGTCAGCACGAAGCGCGGTCCGAACCAGTCTCCCAGCATGCCACCAGGAATCTGGCCGCCGGCGTAACTGAACATAAAGGCGCTGTCGAGCCAGCCGAGCGTCGATTTGTCCCACCCGAACTCGTTCTTGACCTCGACCTTGATGAAGCCCCATGTATATCGATGCAGGTAGAGCAGGAACGATGTTCCCGAAGCCAGCGCAAAAACCATCCAGCGGACGTTGGTCGGGCATGCGTGCTGGTTTGCGGGCGGTACGTTCAATACGACCTCGGCCTGTGATCAACCGCTGGCAGCGCCCCGGCAGGCGCTACTTTCCAACCACCTCCAGAAACTTGCGCGCCGTCTGCATCACGTATTGTTCGGCGCAGCCATAGCCGATCGCCCGATAACCTTGCTCCCGCGCCCACTTCGCCGAGTCCAGGTCGCGGGCGGGAAACCCACATGCCACATTGTGGCGGCGGCATGTTTCGAGCACGTGTGCGGCGGCCTCCAGGACTCTGGGATGATCAGTCTGACCGGGAACGCCGCAGTCGGCAGCCAGGTCACCGGTGCCCACCCACAGCACATCGAGGCCGGCCTGGGCGATCTCTTCGATGTTCTCGACCCCCTCGACGTCTTCCACTAATGCCGCGAGCAGGATCGAGTCGTCGATCGTGGCGAAATACTCGGTTGTCGGCACCAAGCCCCATTTCGATCCTCGTCCGGGGCCGAAGCCCCGTTTGCCTCGCGGCGGATAGAAGGCCGCCTGCTGCAATCGCCGGGCGTCGTCAGCCGTGCGGCAATGGGGAATCAGCACACCTTGCGCACCCAGGTCGAGCGCCTTCATGACCGCTTCGGGCTCGTCGTTTCGTAACACGCGCACCACCGGAACAGCGCCGCCGGCAAAACAACCCTGCACGAGCCGATCGATCGTCGTCGCGTCGGTGGCGCCGTGCTCGCCGTCGATGAGAACGAAATCGAAACCGGCGTAACCGAGCAGCTCGCACAATCCCGGCTCAGGAAGCCTTACGGAACTGGAATAGATCGTCCCCCCGGCTCGCAGGATTTGTTTGAGCTTATTCTCGCGGATAGGCATCAGTTCTTGTCGGACAGTTCGCTGAGTGCGGTGGTATTGATTTCAGCCAGCGTCAGTTTGAACATCCCCTGCACGACGGACTGCCCGTTCGATTTCAGCTCGAACTTCCAGTTCGCCGTCACGACGCCGAAGGGCGCTTTTTCGTGCAGGCGGTTTTCCATATGGATGGAAACCTGCGTTCCGCCCGGCCCTTCGAGTTCCTGGTCGCCCGTGACTCCCGCACTCGCGACTTTGCCGAGTTTTGCATTGTCGATTTCGATCTTCTCCAATTCGCCCGGGTTCTTCGGGGGGCCCGCCAGAAAGGCGGCGGCCGCGCCGGTGCGCGGGTCTTTGAGGTCTTTGACCTCGGTGGCCGGCATGTCTCCTTCTTTGACCCAGGCACGAATCAGATTTTCCCCTGGCGATTTGCCTTTCCCCAGATGCTTTTCGGGAATCAGCACCTTAGTCAGAGTCAGGCGCTCAGTGTCGTCCTCTTTGAAGATCATCTTGATTTCGATCCAGCGACACTTTTCGTTATCGACGGTCATCTGGCCGACTGAGCTGACGGTCACCGAACCTTTCATCACGACCGGCTGCCCACCAACCGTCACATCCATGTCCATGTCGTAGCGAACTTGCACGCCATCATCGGGGAGGGCATAGATCAGGCCGTCGGCCAGCGCCGGCTGCACGAATCCGGCGATTATGAACAAGCCGACCAGGAGAGCGCGACGCATGGGGATTCTCCGACCTGTTACCCGAGAACAGAAGTCATCAGAAGAAACGTCTGCCGATTGAACACGCACCGACCGATACGAAAGCACTTCGCGGCAGCGGTGAAGAAAGTGGCAAGCTGCCTGTTTGTGTCGCACTGCGAAGTCACATGTTACTTGTGACGTATGGTGCTACAGGTCACTCCGAATGAACCAAGTGTGAGCCTGGATGCTTCATGCCATGATTTTGGGCGATTGGTTCGTTTTTTGCAAATGAGCTGAAAATTTGGCGCATTTCGCTTCGCTCCCCGATACGCTATATCCGATTGTTTTCTCTCGACGCCCAACGTCTGCCTTGATATCCGCCGTGAATGTGAGCGTGTCATGCCGATCCGCGTTGCCTTGAATCATAAGAC
>DASYAR010000474.1:0-4408 GCA_036501235.1 Planctomycetaceae bacterium | reverse complement strand
AATTTCGCGCGGATGGTTCTGTTGCCGGCGATCGGTCGCTGTCCGAATCTCCATCGAGCGGTTTTGTGCTCGGCGGGCGGGGTTTCGGCCGCGCATACCGGGGACAAGCTGGAATTCGACGCCGTCTCTACTGACGAACGTGTCGTGTTCGCAGACCCACAAATTCAGGTTGTGTTTTCGCTGACCCGCCACGATTTACATGCGACACACGTGATCCAAGCCATTCGCAACCGCAAATCGATATTCGTCGAAAAACCACTGTGCCTCAATGAATTGGAGCTCGCCGAGATCGAGCAGGCGCTGGTAGAAGCTGGCCCGGACGCGCCCGCCGTGATGGTGGGTTTTAACCGGCGGTTTTCCCCGGCCGCCTTGTGCGTGAAGCAGTTCTACCGGTCGATCCGGGCGCCGCTGACGGTTTCATTTCGTTTGAATGCCGGAGCCATCCCGGTCGATGACTGGACGCAACATGACGATGTCGGCGGCGGACGGATTATCGGCGAGGCTTGTCATGGAATCGATTTGGCGACCTTTCTCATCGGATCGCCGCCAGTTCGCGTGTTTGCGGAGTCCGTAGGCGGTCCCCTGGCGCCCGAAGTCACCGACGACCAGTGCTTCATTACGCTGCGGCATGCGAACGGCTCGATCTCGAACATTGCCTATCTGGCGGGGGGCGACAAGGCCTTTCCGAAAGAACGGCTCGAAGTCTTCGGCGGCGGACGAGTGGCCGTGATCGACGATTTTCGATCGGTGACGACCTGCGCGGGGGGGCAGACGAAAACGACGAAATGGAAGCAGCAGGACAAAGGCCACACGGCCGAAATCCAGGCCTTTGCGAAAGCGCTGGCCGATGGCGGCCCCGCCCCGATTTCCTGGGAGGAATTGCGGTCGGTCACGCTGGCTTCCGTCCTGGCCGTCCGCAGCCTGCGGGAGGGAGTGCCGTTTGAAATCAGTTGATTCAGCGAACCGAGTCGAGCTCATCGACGTGCTCCGCGGCGGGGCTGCGTTTGCGGTCATGTGGTATCATTTCACACAGTCCCGCATGTTCGCAGGTTCGCTGGGTCTGTCGGACAAGCTGATTAAGATGAGCGGCGCCGAGGGAGCGATTGGCGTGCAGGTGTTTTATGTGCTCTCCGGGTTTGTCATACCGCTTTCGATGTCTCGAAGCGGATACAGTCTGGCAGACTGGTCTCGCTTTTTGCAAAAGAGACTGGTTCGCATTCATCCTCCGTACGTCGCCTGCATCGCAATCGCACTGGCGGTGTGGTTGCTTGAAACAGGAATACCCAACTACCACGGGGAGCCATTTCAGCTTGAGGTGTCGCGGCTGCTGGCACATGCCTGGTATGGGACGGCGGTTGTTGGATTCAGGTGGTACGTGCCGGTCTTTTGGACCCTGGCCATCGAAGTTCAGTATTATGCCCTGATTGCGGTCGTGTTTCCGTTGGTGATGCACAAAAATCGCGTCATCCGAGGGTTAGTCCCCGTCCTCCTGGCGCTGATGTCCGTAGCGGCGCTACGGTGCGGAGTCAGCCGCGATTATCTGCCCTATTGGCTGGATTACTTTGCGATGGGAATCGTCGCGTTTCAAGTGCAATCCCGGCTTATGCCAGCGCTGCCTGGGTTTCTGCTGATCGCAGGCTTTGGTGCTTTGAATATCGACGGCCGTTTCGTGCCGCATGTCGCCGGGATTGCGACGGCTTACCTCATCGCGTTCGCGCCGGTGTCGATCAAAAGCCGCTGGCTGGCCGGGCTCGGGGCGATTTCCTACTCCTTGTACCTCATCCATCTCCCCATCGGTGGCAGGATTATCCGTGTCGGGACGCGAATTGCGGACGATGCCGTTTCACGTTCATTTGTTCTGGCGGTCGCCACGCTGGTTTCGATTTTCGCCGCGTGGCTCGTGTATCGCTGGATTGAGTGTCCGGCCCAACGCTGGTCCTCGCGGATTCGATATCGCCGCTCGAACAACTCGAGGCTTCAATCGGAGCAAGGTCGGTCGAACTCTCCAATTCCCGGCACTTCATGACGGCGACGATCGCCGCCCGTGGCACTCCTGACGGCGGATCTCTTCGAGGCCGCCATCTTTCCGAAGTATTCCCCCGCAGAATGGCTGCTTTCTTTCGCACCCTGACTACTGGCTTACCTGACGTTGTGCCCGTCACTTAGCCGGTTCCTCGCGATTTACGACGGACATCATGATCGAATTTAAGTATCGGCCCGACGTCGACGGACTGAGGGCCGTTGCTGTGACTTCGGTGCTGCTTTTCCATGTACGCATGGGATTTCCTGGCGGTTACATCGGGGTTGATGTTTTCTTCGTAATTTCCGGGTTTTTGATCACCGGTCTTATTTTGAAGGAACAAGCTGCTGGGACGTTTACCTTGCGCAATTTCTGGGTCCGTCGGGTAAGCCGAATCATTCCAGCCGCATCCGTGATGGTGATAGCTGCTCTCATCGCAGGATTCTTTTTACTGCTACCGCACGATTACGCGGACCTCGGAAAATCGACCATCGCTCAACAACTGATCATATCGAATGTGTACTTTTGGCAGAATACCGGCTACTTCGACGGGCCGGCGGACCTGAAACCTCTTTTGCATACCTGGTCCCTCGCCGTCGAAGAACAGTTTTACTTGGGCTACCCGTTTCTACTGGTTTTTCTTATGCGTTTCCAACAACGAACGATCGGGACAATCCTGGCTGTCCTGGCGATCGTGTCCTTGGGAGCAAGCCAATTCGGCGTCGCGCACCATCCATCCGCAACATTCTTTCTGCTGCCAACTCGTGCCTGGGAATTGCTCATGGGTGGACTGATTTGCTTTATTCCAGCCCCGACCCGGGTGAACCCGTTTCTCCTGAATCTGATAAGCTGGCTTTCACTTGGCGGCATCCTCGCGGCCAGTTGGATATTCACGTCGACCACCTCGTTCCCCGGAATCAATGCCCTGCTGCCGTGCGGCGCCACTGCTCTGTTGATCTACGCGAATTCAAGTCGCCATTCATTTCCGGCTAGGTTGCTTGCCGCGAGGCCCGTCGTCTTTGTGGGGCTGATCAGCTATTCGCTTTACCTTTGGCACTGGCCGATTCTCGCGTATGTACGGTATCGGGTTGGTGAGGACCTCGGGCCAATGATTGGTTGCGCTGCTCTTCTGTCGACGGCGCTCGTCGCCGTAGTATCTTGGAGATTCATTGAAATACCAATCCGAAAGAGGACTTTCGCAAAAAGAGATTCCGTTCTCGTCGGCTCAGCTTTGGCTGGCATGTTGGCTGTTTGCCTGTTCTGCAATGCGCTTCGGTCCGACGGTTTCAGGTGGCGCTACTCACGTGAATTTCTCGACATCGTCGAAGTCCCCTATGCCGGAGATGGCCGAGGAGCGGTCAGCACGCAGCGCAATGGCTGGGAGTTGCCGGTGATTGGCAATAAATCGACAGAATCTGGCAAGCCAAGATTTGTATTGTGGGGCGATAGTTACGCAAAGTGCATATCGATTCAGTGTGACGAAGTCGCCCGAGATTACGGCGTCCAGGGGTATGATGCCGGTTTGGGAGGAACACCACCGCTTCTTCATGCGTGGACAGGCACTGAAAACCGGGAGAAAGCAGAGTCTTTCAACGAATTTGTGCTTGAGTTTTCTGCGCAAGAACGGATCAAGTGGCTCATTTTGTTTGCAGGATGGGATATTCATATCAACGGGATTTCACATTTAAGGGACGGAAAGGCGGGAAGCTGCTTCGACGTCTTCGAACGGAGCTTTGAAGCGACCATAGCGCGTGCGGAATCCCATGGGATGAAGGTTGCCGTCATCTTGCAGCCCCCGTATCAGCGGGAGAGCGTTCCGCCAGTTGTTGCAAGAGACGTCCTGCGTGGCAGCTCCGGCGCGATCTACGGCGTCTCTCAGGCCAGGCATGCCGAATATCGGGCGAAGTCCGTGCATTTTTTCTCGACATTCGGGGATCGGATTAAGTTGGTCGATGCCAGCGATGATTGCTTCGGCGAAAATGGCATGACCGTCATCGGGAGAGACGGCATTCCCTACTACTCTGACGCAGGCCATCCGTCACGCGCAGGAGTGCGAGTTTTTTTTGACGTGCCACTCAGGAAGTTATTTTCCGAGATCGCTGGCCACGAGATCGCTGGTCAATCGTTATCGGAGAAACCCCTGCGTCCAGGTAGGCAGGCCGCAGACCGCATGCTCCACAGACTCTGCGCCTCTGCGATTTCCCCTGAGGGAAACCTCGGAATCCCTGGAGTCCGGCAGTGTGGGGAGCCACAACCATTTGAACAGTGAATGGCTCCGGTTGTTTCCCTTTCATGGCAAGCTGGGGTATTTCGCCGGACTATTTTTGGCTCAGTTCTGGTTTTCTGCAATCTGGTCTGTCAGGCACCGGCGCTGCGCGAGAGTAGATT
>DASYAR010000473.1:0-4053 GCA_036501235.1 Planctomycetaceae bacterium | reverse complement strand
CGACATGGAAATTCGCTGTCGGGCCCTCACCACAAATCAACCCGAGTCATAAAGAAGAAGCCCTCGTCGTGCAACGAGGGCTTCCTGGCGTCGGCAAACGGGCCAGCGAAATGCCGACGCGACACTCTCATTCCGCCGATTTGCCCACCCTTCGTCAGTCGAGGTGCGGGATATTAGCGGCGTGCGAAAATCATGTCTGTCGGGGATCTGCGGGAGGAATTGTCGGGAATCGACTTACGTGATGAGACGGCCAGGGAGATGACGAGACGTGTGGCGGGGCCAGAGCGTTTGAGTTAGGCGTAGCAATGCGGCCGCTGAAGGATGCCATGTGGTGGAAACGACCGGAGCCGAAAACCCAGCGATGGCCCCGGCCAGCTGGACCATGAGCGAAACGTGCGGTGTCGGGCCATGCGGTCAGGGCCATCGCTGGCGTTCGCTGTGAGCGACGTGGAAGTATCGATCGAACGTCCCGGCCGCGCGGCGTCCAAACTAGGGCAATCGCTCTGACCCTGGCACACGTACCCATCATAGATCTGGCGCGGCTCATTCGAGGCTGCGGTAGCGACTCCAGCCGATCACGAAGAACGCCGCGGCGAAGGCCGTGACGACGCCGATGCATTTCCCGACGAGCAGCAGGTCCGGTTCGTCGCGATTGAGGACCTGATCGTAGGCGATCAGGGCCCAGGCGTGCGGCGTGACCAGGCCGATTTTTTGCATCAATTCCGGCTGCCAGCTGCGCGGCATGAGACACCCGCTGATACCTGCCAGAATCAGCACCAGGAAATTCCCATATGCCGAGACTTGCGAATCGGTGCGCACCGTCGTGGCCACGACCAGCCCCAGGGCGGTGGCGGCCAGCGACGTGGCCAGCATGATCGGCGCCAGCATCCAGGGCTCTGGGCCCCACGACATGCCGAACAGCGCCTTGCCGGCCACAAACAGCAAGAGCGTTTGCACGAGAGAAATCAGCAAAAACGGAACCGTCTTACCAATCAATAATCCGATGCGCGAAATGGGGGCGATGCGCAGTCGTTTGAGAGTTTCGAGATCGCGCTCGGCGATAAAACTGCGGGCCATGATGTTCACGATAAAAAACACGAACATCACGGTGTAGGAGGGGACGAGCGTCTGGTACACCCAATCGGTCCGCGCGGGGGCCGTGGGACCGCCCTGGTGCGTCTCGTCCGCACCGGCCGTAGCGCCTGGCGATTCGTCCCCGCGAGATTCGCTGGCTCGCTTGGCCTGCACCAGCAGCTTCATCGCCAGCGTCGGATCACGCTTTTTCAAAACGTCGGGGGCAAAGGTCCGCACGGCGAAGGCAAACACCAGTTCTTCCACGACTTCTGCGGCGTTGGCCAGAAATTGCCCCGACTGGACCTCGATATCGAGGTTCTTCAGCCGGCCAGCCAGCTTGCCCTGTTCGCTGAAGAAGATGTCGCCGATATCCAGGCTCTCGACCAGTTCGTGATACCGTTTCCCGATAATGACCATGACGTCGGTATCGCCGTCGATCAGCAGCCGTTTGGCAGTTTTCCGGTCGGGAACCTCCCGCACTTGCAGCGCCTGGAGCTTATACACATCATCAAGGACTTTGGCGGACAGGGGGGTCTGATCTTCATTGACGACGACGATTTTTACCTTGCGAGCCTTGTCGCGCTGGCTGAACAATTGCCCGGTCGACAAACCGAGGATCGAAATGAAGGCCAGGGGCAACGCCACCAGCACGAAGATCGTGCGCCGATCCCGGGCGAGCAGCTTGACGTCTTTTTTCGTGAGGGGCCAGGCATTCAGCATGATGATTACTCGCGGAGCCGCCGGCCGGTGAGTTCCAGGAACAACTGCTCCAAGTTGTGCTCGTGCGTTTCGATCGTTTCCAACTCCGCGCCGATATGCGCCAGACGTTCGAGTGCATCGGCCAGACGCTTGGCAATCTCCTGCGGTTGGTCCGGATGGTCCCGCCGGACGGTCACCAGGCATTCCTGGTCGCCGACGACCTCGACTTCTGCAATACCGCGCAAAGCGTCGGTCACGCGATCGGCCGCCGCGTGAACCCGGAGATGGACGCTGGAATTCGCCGCATGGAGCAGTTCTGCGGGCGACCCGCATTTGAGCAGGCGGCCGTGATCGATGATCGCGACCCGCTGGCAGATCTCCTGGGCTTCTTCCATGTAATGCGTGGCAAAGATGACCGCGACGCCCCCCTCCGCCAAGCGGCGCACCGAATCCAGAATGTGCGAACGCGACTGCGGATCGACCCCCACGGTCGGCTCGTCGAGAATGACCAGGCGCGGTTCGTGCAACAGGCCTGCGCCAAAGTTCAACCGGCGCTTCATGCCACCGGAGAATGTTCGGACCGGCTGATCGGCATGGCCGTTCAATTCCGTCTGATCGAGGACGTACTCCACCCGGTCGTGCAGGCGGGACGACCGCAGCCCGTAAATCTCACCGAAGAATTGCAGGTTTTCGCGACCGGTCAAGTCGGGATAAATCGCCAGCTCCTGCGGCACCAGGCCCAGCTTGCTGCGCTGCGACCGTGGCGTATCGTCGACCGCCACTCCATCGAGTCGAATATCACCCGCATCAGGCGCGCGCAATCCGGCAATCATCGACATAGCAGTTGATTTGCCTGCGCCGTTAGGCCCCAACAGGCCAAAGATTTCTCCCGCTTCGACCGCGAAGGTGAGATCGTCCACGACGACCTTGTCGTTGTACGATTTTTTGAGATGCGATACTTCGAGCAGCGGCACGATGGCACCTGCGGTGGGGTAGCTTAATTGGAGATAAATAGGCATTTTTCATGCCAGCGGATGAGCACTGGCACCGCGGCAGGCAGGCCCTCTGTGCCGCATTTTTTGAGACAAAAACTTGTCGGCGATCGACATGCCTTGACCGCAGCGCCTCGCATGGCTGGCAAACGGTCAGATTGATTTGGAGCCTGCCAGGAAAAGACAAGAGGACCACGAATGAGTCGAAATTCGGGTCATGCAACTCATGCGTGGTCTGTCGTGTCGGTATGGTCATTTGGCCACGGCTTCGTGGCAGGGCGATTCGCGCCAGTGGCCTTCGGCCCCCATTTCGAGAACGACGTCGTGATAGTCTTCCAGAAAGGGGCGATCGCCAATGCTGAGATACGTGATCCCGGTCGCCGCCAGGAGCTGATAGACGTGTGTCGCCCGTTCGACGGTCAGAGCGCTGACGGCCCGATCGAGAAAGGCGAAAAGAGGATCGGCCAGCAGCAGCCGCGCGACGGCGAACAGCTGTTCTTCCCCGTGCGAGATGGCATTGGGCCAGTCGCATCCGGCGTCGAAGCCGCCGAATCGCTCCAGAATGTTTTCTAATCCGATCGAATGCAGCACCTCCAGGATGCGATCTTCCGCCACGTCGCCGCCGGGAAGTCCATAGAGCAGATGTTTGCGCAGCGTTCCCGCGACGATGTAAGGCCGCTGCGGCAGAAACATCAGTCGCTCGCGACGCGGTCGGATAATACGCCCCTGGCCTTCGACCCACAAACCGGCCGTCGCCCGAAACAAGGCGCTTTTTCCCGATCCGTTGGTTTCCGTGATCAGCACGCGCCGCCCCTGTTCGACCTCCAACGAGAAGTCCTTGATCAGGATTCGGCCGTCCCTGGGAGTCCGCAGGGTCACGTGCTCATAGGCCAGCCGCGAGTTGTCTTCGATGATCTGAATCGTGGGCTGTGCCGCGGCCGCCTGCCGGATCGCCTCTTTCAGCAGCGCCAGCCGCGTCACGACGGCGGCAAACGAGGAAATGCTCTGGAACTGCGCGATGATCAGCGACAGAGCCCCCAGAATCTGTGCGAAGGCCATGGCGGCCTGGGTGACCGAGCCGAATTCCACGTCACCGCGAACGTAGCGAGGGGCCACGATCAGAACGGGAATGATCTGGACGAGATAGTTGTAGCCGGAGGTGAAAAACGCCACGTTGCGATTGACGCCGATGATCTGTTTGTAATTCTCCGCCAATTTTTCGAGCAGCCGTTTCAGCCGCTGATTCTCGTGCTGGTTCCCGTGCAAGAGGGCGATCGGTTCGGCATAT
>DASYAR010000472.1:0-3448 GCA_036501235.1 Planctomycetaceae bacterium | reverse complement strand
AGCAAATAAAGGACCGGCAGCGAGACCCCCACGATCGCCCAAAACACCACGCCGGGTTTCTTGCTGTCGGAGGTCATGATTCCACGTTCCGTATCACCTGGCTAACTACAGACGAGCCGTGAAAGGATCTTGTGCCTGAATCGTTGACGCGACCGTCGTTTTCGCCACTCTGAGTTTTTGTACGGGAAGGATCAGAAAATACGGCCACAACTCGGCTGGGAGCCAGCGAAGCCAGAAGATCGCATCACCAGAGAAAAATGAGCTTCAGGAAGAATCGGATTAGGAACGCAATCACCAGCACAAACAGGATCATTTTAATGGCTATAAAGTAGAGCCAGAGCGGCGCTTTCTTGGGGGGTGGCGTTTCCATGCCCCCGATGATACCCCGGATGGATGCGAGCGGCGAGCAGAGCGATAATCAGGTATTAAGGCCGGCCAACATTGCTGACGCGAAAAAGGTCAGGTCGGATGGCCGGTCTGTGCTGCGTTGTTGAGCAACTGAAATCAATTATTGTCGGGATCTTGCTGTCGGCCCTTTTTATCTGCCTTCCGGGCGGCGCGAAAATAGATGGCGAATGGTAGCGCGGCGAGCGGAATGCCGCAGGTAACGAGCGCAATCATGCCGAGGAAATACCAAATCTCGCTCAGGCTGTGTGCCAGAACAACCGGCGTCAGAAATGAATTTTCCATGCGCCGATCCTATCACGCTGACGGACGGGCGCAAACAAAAACCGCACCAGATTCCTCCTGCGGCTGGGTTTGTCGCTCCCGGCTCCCCACATTTCCCCTTCCAGCCCGTGCTCCGCCGCCGATAAAATGCCGGGCATGGACGCCAGAATGCGCGCTATTCCACTCTTCGGTGCAGCGGCTGTGCTCGCGTGGATCGCAGTTGGCGCGCTCGTCGGCCTGCCGGCGTTCGGTTGCGTCGTTCTGGCGATCTATTTAACTGCAAAGGGAATTCGCATTCTTGTTCGAGGCGATGACCTATGACTGACGACCGCAAGAAACCTGGCTGGGCGTTCTGGACGACGGTGGCGGTCGTCGTCGTGCTCGTGGGTTATCCGCTTAGCTTCGGTCCGGCGTGCTGGATTGTCGCATGGGCGAACGAGAATGCGGGCGCGGGCTTTGTTAATGGATTTTACCGACCCGTAATTTGGACGCACAACCGAAGCTTCCAACGGTCAGGAAGGCTGCACAAAGTCATAAGCTGATACTCCCTGGCTGGATGCGGAAAGGGAACGGACTGGGGTCTCTGCCCTGTCGATTGGGATGGACCCGTTCCGGGAAAGCCACCCGAATTCGTTTGGTATCACGATGCTCGATAACGGACGGTATGATTGCCGGAGTATGAGCGCCATGATCCATCGAGTCATTGGCCTGCGGCACGACGGTTCCTTTGTGGAACTGAAACGCTGCACCACGCGCGAAGGAGCAGAGCTGTTTCGGAAGCTGCACCTCCAGACCGGTGAGTTCACGAACGTCCTGATATTCTGGGTGCCCAAGCGCGGCACAGCCCATTCGTCAACGGCTCCCTGCGAATAGTTAAATCCCATGACCGGCAACAAGAAGCCTGGCTGGGCGTTCTGGACGACGGTGGTGGTCATCGTGCTCGCGGGTTATCCACTGTCAATCGGGCCAGCGATCTGGTTGGATGGGCACGGCTATCTGCCGGATTGGTCCATAACAGCAGTCTCGGCGTTTTATGCTCCCTTGAATTGGGAAGGCATTCCCGAGCCAATCGTCGACGCGCTATCGTGGTACGCAGGACACTGGGAACCAGCACTTCAAGTGTTTGGGCCGGCCACGATCAGGTAGCACTTCCGTCGCCATCACAGACATTCCTTTGATTCCGACATGACCATCTTCATCTCAGCCCTGGCCGTCGCCTTCGCCGCCCTCTGCGTCTGGCTCGTCGTGCGGATCGTCAACCGGCGGGAGCGGTGGGCGAAACGTACGGCGTTAATTCTGGCAATGGTGCTCGCATATCCCGTTAGTTTTGGGCCGGCGTGCTGGATTTCGAGCCGCACGAATCGTGGAGCCGAATTAATGGACGTCATCTATCAACCGATGACTTGGGGCATGACGCTAAGTTACGATAAGTCACCGCTGGATTACGCCCTCACCAAATACGCCGAAATCGGAGCGCCCTATGGTTGGAAGTGGCGTCGAACAGTATCGGGCGGCATCGTCGGCGAAACATGGCACTGGTGCGGCTGACGTATTCCGCTTGACCACGCACTTCCGTTTCCAGCCCAGCCCTCCCGCCGGCCATTCGCACTTACATCAATTCCCACACTCCGTCTGAAAACGCGATCCAGACGCAAATGTCACCACCACCCAAAGTGCGAGCGGGTTGTCGTCGAGCCGATATTCCGTGTCGGATGGACGGCCCTAACTGGGATCAGCAGTTCCTGCCCCGGCTGGGGATGGTGCTCGACGCCCTCGAGTTCAAACTCTATTTCCCCTTCCAGAACGACCGCAAGCTCGTCGGTTGCGTGCGTGAAATCTTCTCAGCGCTGTCCGGGCGGTTCGACCCACACTTTGCAACTGAAGCCGCTTGCGGCCCAGTCTGCGGCGATTTGTTGCTGATCAAGCATTTGTTCTCCGTCGATTCCTTTGCCAGCGCTCTTTACCGCCTGCAGCATCAGGATCTGCTCCGAGATGTAGGGTGCCAAGCTCAAAAGACTCATGATCTGTGGCAGCCTGGCCCGGGTCATGAACCACAGGTTTAACCGGGGCGCGAGAAACCCCAACTCGCGGCGAGGGCATCGGCGGCCTCTTCGGGGTCGGTGATATTGCCCCAGGCGCCGTTCCACAAGTTGGCGTGTGCCAGTTCATGCGCAATTACGTAGTGTGCAAAATCTTCGGCGCAATCAGCCAGTCGTCGCTTCAAAACAACCGAGCGGCTCCCTTTCCAGGGAATGTCGATAGGGCAGGCCATCCAGACGGTCCCTCCGCGCCCGGGAACATAATTGTCGATGGCAATTTGAAAGCAGGGATCAGCCAAAAGACTCGCGACGACTTCCCGGGGTATCGTCCAAAGAACATGCACGACCCGCACCGCGAGCGTGGGTTCATCAATCGCACGTTCAACAAACCTTCGGACAGCATTCAGCGAGACGAGTCCCAACGGCGAAGAATGGCCTTCCCGGATGGTGTGATCCGGTCCGGTGCTGCCGTCGGTCATACGGTCCCCCTTCGATGCCGGCGTAGATGCCATCTAATCTCGCTCTCCCCAGAGATGTCGCACCAAGCCGCCAGCGTCCGAATCCGAGTTGTCTTCTTCGAAAGTGCCGATGTACGAAAAGTGGGCGCGGACCTCGCGCAGTTCCTTGTCGTTCGGCCGCCGCGTCAAAGGAGCGTCGGGATGGTCGCTCACAGCGAACGACACGGAGATATGCGTTACGCGACTGGCCTTCTTGCTGGCTTGCTCCTCGCCAACAGTGAG
>DASYAR010000471.1:0-22818 GCA_036501235.1 Planctomycetaceae bacterium | reverse complement strand
AAACATTTCCTCCCGGAGTTCCTCAATCGAATCGACGAAACGATCGTGTTTCATCCGCTGGGACGCGAAGAATTGCGGGAGATCGTCGATTTGCAGCTCCATCGCCTGCAGAAGCTGTTGGCCGAGAGCAAGTACGAATTGGAAGTCAGCGACGCCGCTAAGGAATTGCTCGTCAAGGAAGGTTACGACCCGATTTACGGGGCGCGGCCGCTCAAGCGGGTGATTCAACAGCGATTGCAGAACACGCTGGCAAACGAAATTCTCTCCGGAAACTTCCCCGAGGGGAGCACGATCGCCATCGATGAACAGCATGGGGAATTTGTGTGCATGGTGAAGTGATTTTCCCGAAAATCGCCGATGCTCTGTATTTTGCCGTTTGACGTTCCTCGCGCTCAGCATTATCCTTCATTCAGTGACATTTTTTCGGAGTATTAACAGCCGATGTTCGTCGCAGTCCCAGTTACTGATCACCGCAAGGCCCCTGCTCCGCTGCCGCGGATTATTGGGATTGCAATGATTATTGGGGGCGGCTTGCGACCTTGAGGAACGGCGGCTGATTACAGAAACAGTTCCACCCCTCAGGTCGCGAGGCCTTGAGGGGTGGTTTCATTTCCGGCGATACCAATTGGGCAGTACATTATGGGGCGGATCGAAATCTACGATACGACATTGCGCGATGGCAGTCAGGGAGAAGGGGTCTATTTCTCTCTGGAAGACAAGCTGCTGATCACAGCCAAGCTCGATGAGCTGGGATTCGACTTCATCGAAGGAGGTTACCCGCTGTCGAATCCGAAAGACTTCGAGTACTTTCAGCGCGTCGCCGAGATGCCGCTCAAGCATGCCAGAATCTGTGCCTTTGGAATGACCCGCCGCCGCGGCTGCGCCGCGGCAGACGACACTGGTATGCAGGCCCTCCGCGATTCGAGAGCACCGGTCGTTACGATTGTCGGCAAGACCTGGGATTTGCACGTCGTCGAAGTGCTGCGCGTCGACGAGGCTGAAAACCTGGCGATGATCGCCGATTCGGTCGCCTATATCCGTTCGCTGGGACGAGAAGTGATCTACGACGCCGAGCACTTCTTCGATGGATACTTTCACAATCCTGAATTTGCCCTGAAAACGATCCGTGCAGCGCAGGAAGCGGGCGCACGCATGGTCGTGCTGTGCGACACGAACGGGGGACGGCTGCCGGAAGACATTGCGCGCGGCGTGACCGCGGCGCGAGCTGTGCTGGACATCCCCGTCGGCATCCACTGCCACAACGATTGCGAGGTGGCTGTTGCCAATTCGCTGGCGGCCGTGTCGCACGGAGCGGTCCAGGTGCAGGGAACGATCAACGGGATCGGCGAGCGGTGCGGCAATGCCGATCTCGTCGCCGTGGTCGCCAATCTGGCGCTCAAGCATCAGGGACACGATGTGCTGTTTCCCGGCGGAGTGGAACGGCTCACCGAGTTGTCGCGATACGTCTATGAGATCGCGAACATGAATTTCCGATCCAATCAGCCGTTTGTGGGAATGAGCGCCTTTGCTCACAAGGGAGGGATGCACGTGCACGCCGTCAACCGCCTCGCGCAAAGCTACGAACACATTCCTCCCGAGGCTGTGGGCAACGCCCGGCGGGTGCTTATCAGCGAGCTGTCCGGCCGCTCGAACATTGTCGCCAAAACAACCAAGTACCAGTTGCAGAATGATGGCGAGCTGATGACCAAGATCCTGGATCGCGTTCAAGACCTCGAAAACGCCGGGTATCAGTTCGAGGCTGCTGAAGCGTCGTTCGATTTGCTCGTGAAAAAAGTTGCCGGCATGTACCAACCGAAATTCGAGCGCGTGCATTATCGTGTCAACGTCGAGACCGGTGAAGGGGGCAATCCTCTCACCGAGGCCACCGTGAAATTGAAGGTCAAGGGGCAGATCGAGCATATGGTCGCCGAAGGAGACGGACCGGTGAATGCCCTGGATACGGCCCTGCGGAAGGCGCTGTTGCCGGCCTTTCCGCGACTGGTCGAGATGCAGCTCGTCGATTACAAAGTGCGAGTCATCAATTCGAGCGAAGGCACGGCCGCGCGCGTCCGCGTCGTGATCGAAAGCCGCGATGGTCAGCAGGTCTGGAGCACGGTGGGCGTCAGTGAAAACGTCATCGAAGCCAGTTGGCTGGCGCTGGTGGATAGCGTCGAGTACAAGCTGCTGAAAGATGAAGGGCAGTTTGATGAAGCTGCGAGCCAGTAATGAATGCGGCTGGTAAACCTCGCTCACAGATTCCTCGAATGGACTTGCCCGATGGATCCATTAGTGCCCCGATTCGTCGCAGCGGGAGCCATCATCGTTTTCGGCGGGATTGCGATCGCCGCGACGGGAGCCGGCGTGGGCGAAGGGGCGGTGTGGAAGGGGGCGGCCGTCGCGGCGGTGGGGATAGCACTCATCGTCTCTGGGCTGCTTCGCTATTGGAAGCCGCCGACGTGATTCGCCCCTCTGACTTCGATGCGCGAGCTTAAACCGCTACAATCCGCGGTCGAGTCGTCGATTCACCGTTTTGTCCTCATTACACATTGCGCTCGCGTTCCATGCCCATCGAACTTCCCAAACAATATGACCCCAAAGACGTGCAGCCCCGCTGGATTGAATTCTGGCAAAAGCAGCACTTGTTCGACGCCAATCCCAACCCGGCGAAAAAGCCCCACACGATCATGATCCCGCTCCCGAACGTCACGGGAGCCTTGCATATGGGTCATGCCCTGAACGGGACATTGCAAGACCTCATCACGCGTTGGCGACGAATGCAGGGATATGAAGCCCTGTGGATGCCGGGGACGGACCACGCCGGGATCGCGACGCAGGCTGTCGTCGAACGCCGCATGCTCGAAGAAGAGAGGAAGACCCGGCACGACATCGGGCGAGAGTCGCTCGTGAAACGCATCTGGAAGTGGAAGAACGAATACGAGGTCCGCATTCTTAACCAGCTCAAGCAGCTTGGCGCGAGTTGCGACTGGCGACGGACGCGCTTCACTCTCGATGACGTCTGTTCGGCTGCCGTGCGCAAGACGTTCTTCAAGATGTTCAAAGACGGCTTCATCTTTCGCGGGAAGCGACTGGTTAATTGGGACGCCTACCTGCAGACCGCCGTTGCCGATGACGAAGTGTTTCACGAAACGGTGAAGGGGCATTTCTGGACCTTTACATATCCTGTAGCCGGAACGAATGAGACGATTGCCTTCTCGACAACGCGCCCCGAAACGATGCTGGGAGACACGGCGGTGGCCGTGCATCCCGCAGACGAACGCTATGCGCATCTCGTAGGCAAGATGGTCCGACTGCCGCTCGACGGCCGCGAAGTGCCGATTATTGCCGATGCGATTCTCGTCGATCGCAATCTGGGCACCGGCGTCGTCAAGGTCACGCCGGCCCACGACCCGAACGACTATGCCTGCGGGCAGCGTCACAAACTGCAGATGATCAACATCCTGAATCCCGACGGCACGCTCAACGAAAACGCCAGCCGCTGGCAGGGGCTCGACCGCTACGAAGCGAGAAAGCAAGTCGTCGCCGAGATGGAAAAACTCGGCCACCTGGTGAAGATCGAAGATCGCGACATTGAAGTCGCCCACAGCGATCGCAGCAAGACGCCGATCGAGCCGTACCTTTCCGACCAGTGGTTCGTGAAAATGGAGACGCTGGCCGAGAATGCGATGAATGCCGTGCGCACGGGTAAGGTTCGATTCTATCCCGGTCGGTATACGAAAACGTATCTCGACTGGCTCGGTGAAAAGCGCGATTGGTGCATCAGCCGGCAGTTGTGGTGGGGGCATCGGATACCGGTTTGGAAACATAGTCTCCCATCGGATCCTCAGCTGGTTCAAAAGCTCGGCGACTTGGACGCCACAATCGAGAAAATTCGCCGAGCCGGGGACCCGGCCGCGAAAATCGAAGAATTGCTGGCCGCGCGAGATGCGCTGGTTGGCGATAGCATTTCAGTAAGATCTGGGTTTATGGCCGCGAAGTATGGTGATGATGTTGCGGCTCAGCGGATCGTCGACGAAAAAACTGGCGAAATGGTCATTTTGGTCTGTGTTCAAGGTGATCGGCCGTCGGTTGAAGCAGATCTGAACAAATTCGGTTTCACTCAAGACCCAGACGTCCTTGACACCTGGTTCAGCTCGGCCCTCTGGCCGCATGCCACACTCGGTTGGCCCGACGAAACGCACAATCCGCCGCTTAACGGCGAGCCGGATCCGTCGGGCCATGGAAAGAACACAGTTCTCCCGTATTTCTATCCCGGTAGCGTGCTGATCACGAGCCGCGACATCATCACGCTATGGGTCGCGCGGATGGTGATTACCGGCCTCTACAACATGGGAGACGTCCCGTTCAAACACGTCCACGTACATCCCAAGATCCTCGACGGCTTCGGGCAGACAATGTCGAAGAGCAAGGGAAACGGCGTCGATCCAATGGACCTGTTCGACAAGTACGGCGTCGACGCCGTGCGGTTCACGATCACATCGTTTGCCGGTGAAAATCAGGACGTCCGTCTGCCGGTCGGTTACGAATGCCCGCATTGCGGCGATGTCATACCGCAGTCCCTCGAACATCAAACCGCGAAGCCCGGCGGCGGGGCCAAGCCGCGAGTGAAATGCCCCAAGTGCAAAAACCAATCGCAGTTTTCCAGCCCTTGGTTCGAGCCGGATCCCGGCGAACTGGTGGCCCGCGTCGTGAGTGAGCGCTTCGAATACGGTCGCAATTTCTGCAACAAGCTCTGGAACGCCTCGCGGTTTGCGATGCTGAACCTCGAAGGCTATTCCCCCGGGCCGATCGCCGAGAGCGACTTGATGCTGGAAGATCGGTGGATCCTGAGCCGGCTGGCGACCACTGCCAAAACGATCAACAACCAGTTGGGCGAATACCAGTTCGACGCGGCGACGCGCGCCTTGCGCGATTTCACCTGGAACGAGTTCTGCGACTGGTACGTCGAGATGATCAAACCCCGGCTGCGCGACCCGGACCGGCGGCCGGCGGCGCAGCGAATGCTGGTGGGCGTCCTCGATACCCTGCTGCGCTTGCTGTCTCCTTTTACACCGTTCCTGTGTGAAGAATTGTGGCAGCGGCTGGGCGAAATCGCACCGCAGCGCGGGTTGCTGGAACCGCAGCCGGCGGCGTCTGCGTGCATGATCGCAGCGTGGCCCGCCCTGCCCGATGGGTGGCGCGATTCTTCGCTCGAATCGCGATTCGAACGGCTGCAGGAGATCATTGTCGCCGTGCGCAACGTGCGGGCCATGTATCGCATCGAAGACAAAGTCGAATTGGCGCTGCACGTTCGCTGCCAGCCTGACGTTGCTGTGCAGCTCAACGACGTTGCCGGGCAGTTCGAAAATCTGGCGAAGACGGTTCTCAAAGGAGTCGGGCTCGACGTCTCCCGTCCGGGAACGAGCGCCAGCTTTTCGCTCAACGACGCCGACGGATTCATTCCGTTGGAAGGTGTGGTCGACCGAGAAGCCGAGCTGGCCCGGCAGAAAAAAGAGGCCGAGAAAATCCGCGGTTTCATCACGGGCCATCAGCGCAAACTGTCCAACGAGAGCTTCGTGGCGAAGGCGCCTCCCGAAGTCGTCGACCAGGTTCGCGAAACGCTGGCCGGACTGGAAAAGCAGCTTGCGAGTGTCGCAGACGTCGTGAAGCAACTCGGTGGAGACTGACCTTTCGCCAAGTTCGCAGGATGCTTGACTCGCCCCACGCCGCGTGCCGTATAATCCAACCTTCTCAATCACGTCGGCGAACCGATCATCAATCCGCTACGGGCGCTTTTCGCGTTCGAACGTCAAGGAGCAATCACCGTGCTTGTGCAGATGGAACTGGCTCGGATCATCATCAGCGACGTCAACGAGCAGCAGGTCGTGTACCTGCGCGAGCTCGAGGGGCAGCGCAGCTTTCCGATCCTGATCGGCCTGTTCGAGGCGGCGAGCATCAATCGCCACGTGAAGGGGGAGCCCACCGAACGCCCCCTGACGCATGACCTGCTCAGAAAGACGATTGAAGAGCTTGGGGGCGAGCTGCAGGACGTAGTCATCAACAACCTGCAGGAACATACTTATTACGCGTTGATTCGCATTCGCCGCGACGGAGAGCTGATTGAAGTCGACAGCCGCCCCAGTGATGCGATCGCGTTGGCCGTCCAGTTCCGCCCTCCCCTCCCCATCTACGTAGACGATTCTGTCCTCGAACAGGTCGCTTAAGTCAAATCCCGTCGCCGCGCCACCGATCCGTATTGAACGCTCATAAGTTTGACATCTGGCTGATTGAAAAGGTTCGCCGCAATTCGTTGGCCGGCTACCTGCGCGACGAAATCGACGAAGGGCGACGGCGGCGAAGCCGAACGGAAGCAGGCGACGAATGGCAAGTCTCAACTCGCTGGTCCCGGCCGAATGGCGATTCGTCTCCCATAGCCTGGACGAAACGGAGCAGTTGGCCGCTCGACTGGCCGAGGTCTTAGAACCAGGAACAACCATAGCTCTGGTGGGCAATCTGGGGGCAGGTAAGACTCGCCTCGTGCGTGCTGTTGCCGAGGCATTGGGGGTTGATCGCCAGGCCATCGCCAGCCCTACATTTGTTCTGGTCCATGAGTACTCAGGACGCATTCCCATTTTCCATTTCGACGTCTATCGCTTGCGGGAAGCAGCCGACTTTCTCGGACTGGGCGCCGATGAATACCTCCATTCCGGCGGCGTGTGCTTTATCGAATGGGCTGACCGCGTGCAGGCATTCTTGCCGGCCGATCATTTGCGAATCGAGATTGCGTCCACCGGCGAGACGAGGCGCGAATTCCGTTTTACTGGAACGGGAGCGAAGTCCGCAGCAATCGTCCGCCGACTGCAATCGGGTGAGTGAGAACACTCCGGCCCACAACCAACGCCGTCGACCACCGCTGATCGCGGCGGTGCCCAGCTCCGGGTTAAACGATTGGCCGAAGCCGAAGAACTTTCGACAGTTAGTGGTGGCCGCCGTGCCCGGTGTCGTGCCCTGTGTCGAGACTGGGGCTGGAATCATGACCATGTCCGGCATCGTGACCGTGCGCGTCGGCAATCAGAATGGGCTCTTCGAATTGCATGCACTGGGCACAGAATCCCGAGAGCTGCAACGCGCCTGCCAAGAACATGATCACGAATAACCCCGAGACGAACACGGTTTTCTCGACGAAGTTGCTGACTCGCAATCCGTAAAAGTCGAACGTGCCGCTGCCCGGAGCGATGCTCCCCCACACCAGAACCATGATTGCACCGATAAGCGCGAGTCCGACCCAGCCCCCCTTGGCCAGCGTCTCACGCAGTTTCACCCAATTCACTGCGAATAGCCAAAACACGATCCAGGCGACGAGCGGCGCCCAAGGCAGGATCAGATTAAAGACGGCCGACAGCAGAACGATAATCGACGAGGCGAGTTCCGAAATCGCATGAAATAGGGCAGGCATGAAAGTCCCGTGGTTTCGAATGACGGCGAGAAGAATGACGGCGACAAATACGACAGCGAGAAAAACGACAACGAGAAAAACGACAGCGAGAAATAGTTCGCGACAGGCACATTTCTATCAGGGATGTTTGAAAATCGCCAGCTTGGGAAGGCTCGTCTTAAAGAATACACTTTGGGCCAACATTGCTAAGAAAGGTGGAGCTCCCTGGTTCGGCAGGTCAACCCAGTAGTTTCTGGCTTAGTTCCAGGACATTGGCGACGTGCCGGTCGAGGTCGCGGCGGAGTCGCCAAAGGTCATCGTCGTAGCCCAACCGGCGGGCCAGGAAGGCATATTCTTCGCTCTCTTCCGACGGCACCGTCAGGTCTTTCGCGTTGCCTCGCACGATGCGCAGCGAACCGATCAGTTGTCGCAGAGCATGATATGCATCTCGCAGTTTTACCGCGTCATCCCGAACCAGCACGTTCGCGGCCGCTAATGCATCGATCGCCTGCAACGTATTCGTCGATCGCAACTCGGGGAGACGGCCGCCATGCGTGATCTGCAGGCCTTGCACGAGGTACTCGGTGTCGACCAGGCCGCCGGGGCTGAGTTTGGCGTTGAACGTGCCGGGGTTGACCAACTGGCGGACCTGCCGTTCTCTCATGCCGCGCATCGCGGCGACGTCGAACGGCTCGCCGGTGTAGATCATCTGATCGCGAATGTCGACGATCCGGCGGCCGAAGTCCGGATCGCCGGCGATCGGCCGCAGCTTGACGAGCGCCTGCCGTTCGTAGGGCCAAGCCGCCCCCTGCAAGCCAAAGTAGTTCTGAAATGCATCCAGCGAAACAGCCAGGCTGCCGGCCCTGCCGTAGGGGCGCAGCCGCAGATCGATCTCGAAGATCCCCTCACGGTGCGCGCGAATGGCGTGCGTGACCCCTTCGACCAGTTTGACATAGAATTCCGTCGTCGTGATCGCCTGCTTGCCGGTGGTTTTTCCTTCGCCCTCGTAAATGAATATCAGCTCGATGTCCGAAGCGAACCCCAGCTCACGCCCTCCGCACTTCCCCAGCGCGCAAACGCTATGCGCTGCCGCAGTGCCCTCCTTGAGCCGCGGCTCGCCGTATTGAGACACGAGCTCGCCAAAGCACATCTGCGTCCCGGCGACGACGACCGCGTCCGCCACATCGCTCAATTCTTCCGAGAACTGGCTGAATTCGCGAATGTGACCGAGAATGTGCCGCATGTCGACGCGGAACATCTCGCGATCCTTGAAGGCATTGAGCGCCTCACGTCGAGCGCCGGGTGTGCCGGCGGCTGCCAGGGCCGCTTGCAGCTCGGCGTGCAGCACCTCCCGCGATTTGGCCATCGCCAGGGCGTCGATGTCGCGCACCACGGGAAACAGGTTGCCGTGTTGCATCCGCAGAAAATCATTCCACAGAAAGTCACTGACCCCCAGCAGTTGTGCGAGCGCGTCGAGGACGTCCGACTGCTCAAGCGACGCCAGTTCCTCGGGCCAGTCGGGGCGGGTGAAGAGCTGCCCCACGAACTCGCGGAAGTGCAGCAAGGCCCCTTCGGGATTGGGCGACCGCGGCAACAGGTGCGTGAAATGCTTGATGAGCACCGTGGCCGCCTGCAACTCGCGCTGCTTCTGCGGATCGACGATCTTCCGTCCCCGCGCGTCGGTGACGAGCAGCGTGTCGGAAACCTGGCTCCCCTGCGACTGCACGCTCACGCGCGAGATATTTACTCCAGACAGCGCCAGCGCATTCGTCAGCTCGTATAAGAACCCCGATGTGTCTTCCGTACGGATCCGCAGCACGGTGAACTGGTCCGACGCCTCGTTGTCGATCTCGATGTTGACGGGGTACAGGGTCGTCGGCATTTGCGCGGCTGTCGTCCGCAAACGGGCCGCGACTCTTTTGACGAGCGCCCCTTGCGCCGCGGCGTTTTCGCCCGCCTGCAACTGGCCGATCAGCGACTTCAATTCCGCAGCATAGGCCGGGAACGCTTCGGCTGCATTCACCGCCCGTTCGGTGCGCACGGTGAACACGTCCACAATCTTCTGCCGCAGGTCTTCCTGGGGCGGCGTCTCGGCCGCGGGCTCTTTGCGCCGAACCGTTCGCCGCGCTCCCTTTCGTTGCCAGGCCTGCCGCGGCAGTTTCGAGGTCTCCGATCCTTCGGCAGAGGCCAGCGGCTCGTATGTGAACACCTGCCCTTCGACGATGTCGAACCCATGCACGATCAGCAGCCCGCAAATCAGCGACAGCTCACCCGGAAAATCGAACCCCACGATGGTCACCCGCCAGTTCTCACCCGCCGGCTCGACTTCGACGATAACAGGTTCGCCGTCGTCGATCCGCCCGGCGAGCTGCGCGTGACGTTCGATGTCGGGTTCGCTGAATGTCGTCGAATACTCCTGCTCCAACCGTGACAAGTGTTTCTTCAAACCGGGATTCGCCGGCTGGTCGTCGGTCTGATGCGCCTTATCCTGCTGGCCGAGGTAGCGATTGTAAACGCGTCGTACCTGCTGGCAATGCTGCTTGTAGTGATCCAGAAAATGTTCCGCCGTTCCGAAATCGAGGCGCCGCGCCAGATACCGCAGCTCGGCCTTGTCCTGCGGCAATTCATGAGTCTGTTTGTTGTGGACGAGCTGCAGCGCGTGTTCGATCGTCCGCAAAAAGACGTAACCGTCGGTCAGCACGCGGTACTCATCGGCATGCAGGAACCCGCAGTCCGCCAGTCGCACGAGAGCGTCGAGCGTGTTGAAACTGCGCACGGCCGGCTGCTTGCCCCCGTACACCAGTTGCAGGTATTGCACGGCGAACTCGACGTCGCGAATCGAGCCCTGACCCAGCTTCACCTCGCCCCAGGTTTTACCCGATTTCTCGAGACCGGCCTCAATCCGCTGCTTCATCCCACGCACGCTCTCGCGGACGATCTCCGAGGGCATGTTGAACAGATGATGCTCGGCCCGTTTCAAAAAATCGACGCCCACTTGCTTGTCACCGGCGATCACTCGCGCCTTGAGCAGCGCCTGCTTCTCCCAGAGCTGAGCGTGGTTGGCGAGATACTCGAGATGGCTTTCGACCGACGACACCAATTCCCCGGCGCGGCCCCACGGGCGCAGCCGCATGTCGACGCGATACATGAACCCCATTTCCGACATGGTGGTGAGCGCTTTGATCAGCCGCTGACCGATCCGCCAGTGCGCAGGCGAGCTCGTATCTGCCAGAAACAACAGGTCGATGTCCGAGCTGTAATTGAGCTCTTCCCCTCCCAGCTTCCCCATGGCGATGACGGCAAAGCCCTGCGCCGAAACCCCCGACTGGCCGTACGCATGATTGACGCACGCTTGCACGAGCGCGTCGGCCAGGAGCGACAACTGCACCGTCACGCGCCGCAAATCGAGCAGACCGAAGAAATCGCAGATCCCGATCCTCAGCAGCTCCCATCTCTGAAACCGTCGCAGTGCGTTGAGCTGCTCTTCGGGATCGTCAATGCCGAGCATCGAACCTTCGGCCTCGATGCGCAACTGCTGCACGCTTTTGAGCTCGGCCAGCCGCTTGTGCTGGGCCAGTCGGTCGAGATGTCCGGGGCTCGACAAGAGAATCTCGGTGAGAAACTGGCTGCCGACGAACAACCGCACCAGAATTTCGACCGTCCGCGGGTTCTCTGTGAGGTTGCGAAACAGGGCCGCGCGGTCCGGAACGCTTTGGGCGAACCGCTCGAAGTTGATGAGCGCATGGTCGGGCTGAGCCGTGTCCGACAGCGCCAACAGCAGCGTCAACAGGCAATCCGCCAGCAACCGCCGGCTCTCTCCTGTCCCGCCAATCCGCACGAGCCGCTCGAACGCCACTCCGGGATCGGCAAAACCGACCGGTCCGAGCAGCTCGCGCACGCGCTGGTTGTCGAGTCCTCCCGAAAGCAACGATTCGATCTCGACGGAGGATGGTCGCAAGGTCGTCTCGGTCACGCCACAACCTCATTGACGATGCGTCCCTGGACGTCGGTCAGACGGTAGTCGCGACCCTGAAAACGAAACGTGAGGCGCTCGTGATCGATCCCCAACAGGTGCAGCATCGTCGCGTGCAGATCGTGCACGTGCACGCCGTTCTGGACGATGTTGTATCCGAACGGGCACGTCTCGCCATACACCGTCCCTGCGTTCACGCCGCCCCCCGCCAGCCAGATGCTGAAGCACCGCGGGTGGTGATCGCGACCGTAGTCGGTCGCCGTCAGTTTCCCTTGCGAATAGTTCGTGCGCCCGAATTCCCCGCCCCATACGACGAGCGTCTCGTCAAGCAATCCACGCTGCTTGAGATCGGTGAGCAGCGCCGCGGCCGGCTGATCGGTCTCGCGGCACTGCGTCTTGATGCCGTTCGGCAAGCCGCCGTGCTGGTCCCACCCTTGATGATAGAGCTGGATGAATTTCACGCCGCGCTCCGCCAGGCGACGCGCCAAGAGGCAATTCGCGGCGAACGTGCCGGGAGTTTTCGCGTCCGACCCATACAGATCGAAAATGTGCTGCGGCTCCGACGACAGATCGGTGACCTCGGGAACGCTGGTCTGCATGCGGAACGCCATCTCGTACTGGGCGATCCGGGCCGCGAGCTCGGCATCGCCTGTCGCGGCGGCTTCGATATTGTGCAAGTCCTTGAGCCGATCGAGCAGGTTGCGTCGGCCGGCCAGGTCCTCTCCCGGCGGATTATTGAGATACAGCACCGGGTCTTTGCCCGAGCGGAACTGAACCCCCTGATACGTCGTCGGCAGAAAACCGGTCCCCCACAACCGCGAATACAGGGGCTGGTCCCCCTTCCCTTTGGTGATCAGGACGACGAACGCCGGCAGGTTGTCGTTCTCGCTTCCCAGTCCGTAATTCAGCCAGGCGCCGATGCTCGGCCGTCCCGAGATCTGCGACCCGGTTTGCAAAAACGTGATCGCCGGATCGTGATTGATCGCCTCGGTATGCATCGAGCGGATGATGCACAGGTCGTCGGCGACCTTGGCCGTCTGTGGCAAGAGCTCGGAAATCCACGCGCCGCTGCGACCATGCTGGTGGAATTTGAAGATCGACCCGGCCAGCGGCAGCGAAGCCTGATTCCCCGACATGCCAGTCAAGCGTTGCCCATTGCGAACCGAATCCGGAAGCTGCTCCCCTTGCTTTTCGTTGAGCAGAGGCTTGTAATCGAAGGTCTCCAGTTGCGACGGTCCGCCGCTCTGAAACAAATAGATGACCCGCTTTGCCTTCGCGGTGTGATGCGTCGTCGGCAAGACGCCCGGAGTTCCTGCGACAGCGCCCGGCCGGTCCGCCGTCAGCAGGTCGGCCAGGGCCATTCCACCGAGGCCCATGCCGAACCGATTCAGGAATCGGCGGCGCGAGAGACCGAACGACGGTTCCGGGCCGGTACGGTATTTGTCGATGTTCATCATGGATTTCATCGTTTCGTGACGCACTCGTCGAAGTTGAACAATAGTCGGACCACGATCGCCGTCGCGGCGAGCTCGGCGGCATCCAGTTTTTCATCGCGCGGCGCTTCTCCGACCGACAGCAGCGACTTGGCTTCCTCCGGCGCGGCGGCGAATCGCGCGTGCTGCTCCTGATACAGTTTCTGCAAGATCGCGCGTTCGGCCGGCGACGGCTCACGGCTCGTGAGCAGCCGGAACGCCGTTACGAGCCGCGATTCCACTGTACTCCCCGCCTGCTGGAACAGTTTTTCCGCCAGGACGCGAGCCGCCTCGACAAACTGCGGATCGTTCAGCAGCACCAGCGCCTGCAGCGGCGTGGCTGTTCTTTCGCGGCGGGCCACACACACTTCGCGGCTGACGGCGTCGAATGTCGTCATGCTGGGCGGGGGGGACGTGCGCCGCCAGAAGGTATACAGGCTTCGCCGGTACAATCCTTCGCCGTGAGACTGCGCGTAAGACTTGCCCGTACCCGATTCTTCCCACAACCCGGCGGGCTGATAGGGCATGACGCTGGGCCCGCCGATTTTTCGGACCAACAGCCCGCTGACCGCCAGTGCGTTGTCGCGAATCTGCTCGGCTGACAACCGGTATCGCGGGCCGCGCGCGAGGAGCCGATTATCCGGGTCGTCGGTATAAATCCGGGCGTCGCGGGGCACGGTCGATTGTCGATATGTCGCCGAGAGCACAATCGACCGGCACAACTCCTTCACGTTCCAGCCACTATCGATGAATCGCCGCGCGAGCCAGTCGAGTAATTCGGGATGGGTGGGGGGCTGTCCCTGGCTGCCGAAATCCTCGGAAGTAGCGACAAGTCCGCGGCCGAAAAACATCTGCCAATAGCGGTTCACCGTCACGCGGGCCGTCAGCGGATTGCGGTCGTCGATCAGCCAGCGGGCGAGGCCCAGTCGATTCTTCGGCCAGTCCGACGGAAAAGCCAGCACGCTGGCCGGCGTCCCCGGCTCGACCCGATCTCCCGGCGCGTCGTACGCTCCGCGCCGCAGCACGTGCGTCGCTCGCGGCACGGGGAGTTCTTTCATTACCATGATCTGACGCACTTGCGAGACGAGGTCGTTCTCGGCCACTCGCAGCGTTTGCAGTTCGCCAAGAGCGGCCGCGTAGGGTGCATCGCCCCGCAACAGATACTGCTCGACCTTCGCAGCGTCCGTCGCGGGGATTTCAAAACCGCCGAGCGAGGCAATCTCGATCTCCGTCAATTCGCGATCGAACACGAGAAACTCATCGACAATCCCGCCTTTGAAACCCGAATCGCGAAACCGAGCCCCCAGCGCCAGCTCCGCGTTGCCGGAATCCCCCCATTCGCTGCGATGGACGATGTCGCGCGTCAACCGATCGCGGGTCACGTCCACTGAAACCGGCTTGCCGTTCAGGTACAGCCGCAGTCCGCTCGCCCGGCTCCCCCCGTCGTACGAGACGGCGACGTGGGTCCATTCGCCGACCGGAACCTGCGCCTGCGTGTTTACGCGAATCGCATTGCCGGGCCAGAAGTGGACCAACGAGAACACGGCGTGCCCCTCATCCAAAACCAGCGAATACCCGCGAAATGCCGAGTCTTCGGCGGCCACCGAGCGGTGGAACACGATTTGACGCGGCTTGTGCTCGGCCGGTTTGACCCAGATTGCGAAGCTGAACGGAGTCGCCCGGCCGAATTTCCCGACTCCCTTGCAGACAAAGGCGTCGTCGCCTCCGAATTCGATACCCTGCCCGATCTTGCCCGGTGCCGGTTTGTAGTCGCCGGCTGCTTTCACATCTGCGAATGAGAATCTCGCCGCGGGGGCCACTTCAATCGGCGCCGCCGAATCGCTTGTCGGACGCCGCTGCTTCGCCTCTTCCCGAATCCGCGCGACCTCCGTCTCCTTCAACCGAATCTTTTCGAGCAACTCCTTGTGCTTCTGCTCCTGGTCCCCCTCGTACAGTAAGAGCGCTGGGGTCGGGGCCGTTTCGGTGAAGTGCGAATACAATCCGTGCTCGTCGATATTGGCGAAGAACGCCGAGAGCCGATAGAAATCGTGCTGCGAAATCGGATCGAATTTGTGATCGTGGCAGCGGGCGCATTCGGAGGTCAATCCCAGGAACGCCGTGACGTTCGTGTTGACGCGATCGGCGATGTAGGCGACGCGAAATTCCTCTTCAATGCTCCCCCCTTCATTTGTCTGCCGATGCAGCCGATTGAACGCCGTCGCCAGGTATTGATCGCGCGTCGGATTTTCAAGGAGGTCTCCCGCCGTCTGCCAGAAAATGAACTTATCGTACGGCAAATTCTCGTTGAACGCCCGGATCACCCAGTCGCGCCAGGGCCAGACGTGCATGTCGCGGTCGGATTGATAACCAAACGTATCGGCATAGCGTGCGAGATCGAGCCAGTCACCCGTCATCCGCTCTCCGTAGGCGCGTGACTGAAGCAGTCGCTCGACGACCATGTCGTAAGCCGTCGTCGTCTTGTCCGCTAGAAACGCGTCGAGCTCTGCGAGCGTCGGGGGCAACCCGGTGAGATCGAACGTCACGCGCCGCAACCATTTCTCGCGGCTCGTTTCGACCGCCGGCTCGATTTTCTCGGCCAGCAGTCGTTGGCGGACAAACGCGTCGATTGCGTTTGGGCCCAAGGGGACCCATCCCGCCAGCACCGGCACAGGGACTGACCGCGGAATCGGCAGAAACGACCAATGCGATTGATACTCGGCCCCCTCCGCAATCCACCGGCGCAGCAACTCTTTCTCTCGTGCATTGAGCGTCTTCCCCGTCGCCGGGGGAGGCATGACCTGTTCTTGATCGTCAGAGAAGACCCGCTCGACGAGCAGGCTCTCTTCCGGCTTCCCAGGCACGATCGCCCCCGCCGCAAAAGCCGCCTGGCGCTGATCGAGCCGCAAATCCGCCTTGCGCGCCGCCGCATCGGGACCGTGACATTTGAAGCACTTGTCCGACAGGATCCCCCGAATATCGCGATTGAACGACGTCGGCCCCTCGGCCGCGAACGCCGCCGATGTGACGACCGCAGAGAATACTCCCGCCACCACAGTGAGCAACCAGCGTACACTCCCCCCCTTTGCAAGGGGGGGCCAGGGGAGGTCGCGCGGATCGTTCATTGACATGCGAATCTCATTGCATCGCTCGGCAAAAAGTGTCACCACAGTTTCATCCGTGTCGCTTTTCTCTGAATTCTCGTTGGTGCCCGCCCGCCTTGTCAACGCGTCTCTCCATCACGCGCCATGGCGCTCAGCCGTGTCCGTCGGCGCATCCTTCTTGCCACAACTCTCTTTTTCCCGTTACGATGTCACATCAGTAATCAGTTGCGCAATGTTTTGGGCCGGAAGACGGCTCACCGTAACATTGTACGCAAACGGTGTGAGCTGGTCGGGAGATTCTGGATGACCTTCAATCGCTGTACCGGCCCGATTCCGCGTCGCGAACTTCTGCGCGCGGGGATGCTGGCTTTCGGCGGCGGGTTGGCGCTCTCCGAGCTTTTGGCGACTTTGTATCGTCATCTGGGCATCGACTGCCTGACGACATTTCCGGATCACTCGGGACGTCCGATACATATTCTGAACGAGGGGTCGCCGATCAGAGAATTGATCTGAGGGTTGAGACATTTCATGTCGCTGCACGTTGTTGAGCTCAGTGTTGAGCTCAGTGTTGAGCTCAGTCTTGCCGAATAGCCATGACATTTTCCGACATCCGGAGTGCCGATTCGACATTCATGCGCCGATCGGAAGCGTTCGAATTCGGATTCGCGTTTCAGTGACCGAGATGGCAGCTCCGTACACCAGTTCCGGCCCCGCATCAGCCACGACTTGCAGCAAGAGCTTCGCGAGTTCGTCCCCTCTGAGGCCTTCGATGCGGACTCGAACAACCGACGGAGACATTGCGCGCGAGTCCGCCAACAATCGGTGAAAATCAGCGTCCAGCGTGACGACGACGTCGTCTCTCTTTTGCGCGGCTGCAAGGATCTCCGCATCCGTCGCAGAAGCCATGCCAAGATTGCCGACATGTTCAGCGACGATTCTCAAATCGCTCAAATGCTTGACGGTCGAACGAGGCAACCCTTGATCGAGCAAGAATTTCATTCTGCCGATCGCAGTTCAACCACTTTATCGTCGAGATTAGCAGCCGCGAATTCCAGGGCTTGTCGGATATCTTCTTCTTCGAGTTCCGGGAATTCCGAAAAGAGCTCGTCCCGCTCGGGATATAGTGCCAGTGCTTCAAGTACGCGCCGGACAGTAAGCCTCAAACCGCGAATACACGGCTGCCCATTCAAGATTGCGGGGTTGCAGGTAATGCGTTCATTGGCATGCAGCATGACATATCCATTTTTCGAACGAACGTCTCACGACCATTGTATCAGACGCCATGGATCACGGCAAATTTGGTCGCGCCGTCAGTGACCCATAGCGTGTGGCCCACTCTTCTCCCATTCTAGCGTTAAATGACCGATCGCCCCTTAAAGTGACCGTTGCGGTTGAAGTACGCCGCAAACGGTTTCGTCCGAGCCGCCTTCGCCTTCGGGAGTGTCTTGGCCCGGAGGCGCTTGCCGATGAAGACACGCGAGGCATTGCCGTTCTCGTCCGGCATTCCGATCTCTTCGCTTGCCATTAAGCCAAAAGCTCTTTCACCACGCGCCCGTGCACGTCGGTCAGGCGGAAATCGCGACCTTGAAACCGATACGTCAGCCGCGTGTGGTCGAATCCCAGCAGGTGCTGCAGCGTGGCGTGCAGGTCGTGAACGTGCACCGGGTCGGCGGCGACGTTGAAGCCCAGATCGTCGGTCTGACCGTGAGTATAACCCGCCTTCATGCCGCCCCCCGCCAGCCATAGGCTGAAGCAGCGGTTATGATGGTCGCGGCCGTCATTCCCCCCCTGCACCATCGGCGTTCGCCCGAACTCGCCACCCCAGATGACGAGCGTGTCTTTGAGCAGCCCGCGCTGCTTGAGATCGTTCACCAGCGCGGCACTCGCCTGATCGGTGTCGAGCGCGTTCTGCTTGACCCCGCCCATAAGATTCCCGTGCTGGTCCCACGCTTCGTGAAACAGTTGCACGAACCGCACTCCCCGTTCGACGAGTCGCCGGGCCAGGAGACAGTTACGGGCGAAGTTGGCGTCTTTGGGGTTCTTGATACCGTAGCTGTCGAGCGTTTCCTTCGATTCCTGCCCCAGGTCCATCAGCTCGGGGGCGCTCGTCTGCAGGCGATACGCCATTTCGTAACTCTGAATCCGCGCGGCAACCTCCGGATCGGATTCGGCCTGCAGGGCCTGGCCGTTCAGTCGATTGAGCGCATCCAGCGAGGCCCGCTGCGTTTCCTGGTCGATGCCGGCGGGATTCGACAGATACAGCATCGGATCCCCGGCGCTCCGAAACGGCGTGCCACCGTACATCGTCGGCAGGAAACCGCATCCGTAGTTGCTGGCGCCGCCGCTGGTCCCCTTGGCACTCGTCAGCACGACAAAACCCGGCAGATCGGCCGATTCGCTCCCCAGTCCATACACCGTCCACGAGCCGAAGCTCGGTCGGCCGAACTGCTGCGAGCCCGAGTTCATCATGATCTGCGCGGGGGCGTGATTGACAGCTTCCGTCTGCATCGTGCGAATGAGGCACAGGTCGTCGGCGATTTTCGCCGTGTGGGGCAGGACTTCGCTCAATTCCATGCCGCTTTGGCCGTGCTTTGCGAACTTGAACTTCGGGCCGAGCAGGGCCGAGTTGGGATTGATGAACGCCGCCCGGTATCCCTTGAGCAGCTCGGCCGGTGGGAGCTGCCCATTGTGCTTCGTCAGCTCGGGCTTGTTGTCGAACAACTCCAGATGACTGGGAGCGCCCGCCTGAAAGATATAGATGACCCGCTTGGCCTTCGCCGGATAATGCGCCTGCCGCGGCGCCAGCGGATTCTCGGGCGACGGAGCCGCCGCGCGCCCTTCGCCCGCCAGCAGAGAACCGGCGGCGAGGCCCGCCAGACCGATACCGCAGTCGCGGAGGAACCAGCGGCGGGCCAGGAGTTTGGCGCGGGCCTGTTGCAATTCTGAATTCAAATTCATGGGAAACTCATTTCTTGGAAATCGTCTCATCAAGGTTCAGCAGGACACGCGCCGCCAGCGTCCAGGCGGCGGCGTCTTGAGGCGTCGTTCCTGCCGGCAGTCCGGGGAGCTTGGCTGGATCGCCGGTGACAATGTCGCGCGGATTGAGCCAGCCGTCCGCCAGTCGCTGGCGGCGAGACTGCAATAAGTCGAGGACGGCGGTGCGCTCGTCAGCCGTCGGCTGACGCGAAGTGCACAACAGGAAGGCGTAGCCCGCGCGCTGAGCGTCATCCGAGCCCCCTTCGCGCAGCACCCGCAGCGCCAGGGCGCGGGCCGCTTCCACGAAGATCGGCTCGTTGAGACCGGTGAGCGCCGCCAGGGGCGTATTCGACCGCACGCGACGGGCGCAGGCGAAATCGCCGTTCGGCGCATCGAAATTCGACATCACCGGATCGGGCATCGACCGCTTGCGGAAACTGTACAGCGCGCGGCGGTATCTCTCGGGGCCTTCCGCCGGCTTCCAGTAGCCGGGATAAGTGAAATTGTAATCGAGCACATTTTGCGGGACCGGCGGAAAGAGGCTCGGGCCGCCGCGCTTATTCGTCATCAACCCTGACACCGACAGTGCGATATCGCGCACAACTTCGGCATCAGCCCGGAACCGCGGGCCCCGCGCCAACCAGACGTTGCGCGGATCACGTTCGAGCAGCAGCGCCGAAGCGTGTGACGACTGCTTATAGACGGCGCTGGTCACGATCGTGCGGATCAGCCGTTTCTGACTCCAGCCTTGCTCGCGGAATTCCACCGCCAGCCAATCCAGCAGCTCGCGATATTCCGGGACCGGCGCCCGCGTTCCGAAATCCTCGGCCGTCTCAACCAGCCCTGTGCCGAAGATCGATTGCCAGGCGCGATTGACGGCGACGCGCGCCGTCAGGGGCGCTCGCGGATCGACCAGCCAGCGGGCAAACCCCAGCCGGTCGCGCGGCGCATCCTGTGGATAAGAAGGAAACGCCGCGGGAGTGTGCGGCTCGATGACTTGTGCCGGCTTGTCCCAGTCCCCGCGGTCCAGAAGATACGTCTTACGCCGGTTGGCCGGTTCCTGTTCGGCCAGATGCAGGATCGACGTGGCGGCCTGTGGATAGGTGTTCCACAGCGCCTCGATCTCGTCATTGATCGGTTTCGCCTCGGCGACGCTCACGCGCCACGCGGCAAATACGGCGGCTGCTTGTTCCGCCGTCCGTTCTGCTGCCGGAATGCGCAGCGCCAGCATCGCCGCGTGATTGACCGGCGGCGCCGCCGGAGCGGCTTGCCGGGTGATGCTGAACCGGGCGCAACCGAGCATATCGGTCATCCGCCACACGATTTTCAATTGCGTGCCCGCCGGGAGATTCAAAGGCTGTTCGAACTGCACCACGGCTACCGAAGCCTGATTCCGCCGGCCGACGCCCCGATCGGTATTCCAGGTCGTTTCGTCCTTGCCGTCGATCAGATGGGCGACCGGCCCGCTCGCCTTCTTGCCGTCCGCCTGTTTCTGCTCAGGCTGCGAAAAATCGGCCGACGCGTTGACGAGCTTTTGCTTTTCCCAGTCTTTGCCATCCGGCTTTTTGATCAGCGCTTCGAGCTCGGTCATCCCCCACGTGCCGAGGCTGCTGCGCCCCGGACCGCGATGCGGCAAATTGCGATTGGGCAGCGCTTCGATGCGCAAGCCGGTGACACCTTCCAGCACCGGTGCCGAGATCATGAACACGTCGCTGCTGGCATGTCCCATCATCAACAGCGATTGATCGGCCTCCTGCGTCGGATGATTCAATCCGCTGATCGTTCCCAGCTCCGTTGCAATCAGCGATTCCCAGGCAGGCTGCTGCTGCACGAGGGCCTCGGACCACGCCGCCAGTTCCTGTTCCCAGTTCGGCCGCATCGTCCGCAACCGCTCTTCGGCATTGCGAATCTTAGTCCGAATGTCGGCAATCTGCCGTTCCTGCTCGACAGTGTAGACCCACGACTGCGCTTCATACGACGTGTTCAAAAAGGCGAACAGGCCGTAGTATTCGTCGTGCGTCAGCGGATCGAATTTGTGCGTATGACACTGGGCGCATTGCGTCGTCAGCCCCAGCACGGCCTTGCCCAGGCAATCCACCCGATCGAACATTTCCACCATGCGGAATTGTTCCGGCACGATCGCCCCTTCTTCATTGATCATGCTGTTGCGCAGGAACCCCGTGGCGATGATCTGCTGCTGCGTCGCCCCCGGCTGATCGGACGGCGGCAACAGGTCGCCTGCCAGTTGCTGGATCAGGAATTGATCGTACGGCAGGTCGCGATTCAGCGCGTCGACGACCCAGTCGCGCCACTTCCACTGCTCGCGCGGCATATCTTTCTCGTAGCCGTTGCTGTCGGAGTACCGTGCCGCGTCCAGCCAGTGCCGGGCCCACTTTTCGCCAAACCGTTCGCTTTGCAGAAGCTTCTCGACCGTGGCGTCGAATCCCTCCTGCTCGAATGCCGCCAGCTCCTGCGGCGACGGCGGCAAGCCGATCAGGTCGAGATACAACCGGCGGCAGAGCGCCGCCGACGCAGCCGGCGGCGACAGCGCCAAATTCCGCTCCTTCAACCGCGACACGACGAATGCGTCCACAGGATTGGCTGTGCCGACGTCCGGCAGTTTGGCCTTGTGGGGCGCGATGAACGCCCAATGCGATTCGTACTTGGCCCCCTCCTGAACCCATTGCCGCAACGTCTCGATCTGCCTGGCCGCGAGCGGCTTCTTGTGACTGGGAGGCGGCATGACGACGTCGGGATCGGTCGACGTAATGCGCTGGATCAATTCACTTTTGTCCGGCTCGCCGGGAACGATCGCCGCGGCCCCCGATTCGCCCCCCTTCAGTGCGCTCTCCCGCAGATCGAGTCGCAGCCCACTCTTGCGTTCGGCCGCGTCAACGCCGTGACATTGGGCGCAATGCTCGGCCAGAATCGGCTGCACGTCCCGCTGAAAATCAGCCGGCGGCGCGGCATTGAGCCGGGCGCCGACGACCACGATTAACAGGGCGAACAAGGGCATCACGACGCGAGGCAATCTGATCCACATTGGCAGGTCTCATCCACGGGCGGGAACCGATCGCAGGCCGATCGGCGGAGAGGAAAGAGGCATTCCGGATTGTACCATAACCACCAGCCCCGTCTAACGATCATTCACGGAAAATTATCGTGACGGCGTAGGTCGGGCTTTCCAGCCTGACAGGACTGCGGATTCCATTGCCCGGCTCGGTCCCAGACAGCAAGAACGTCCATTCGAGTGGCCCGTGCTGGACCAACGGCAAGCCCCGGTGATCGGCGCGTCAGGTGCTCCATACAATCACCGAGAAGTTTCTCGTTCGATCGCCGAGATGTTTCCCGCATTGAATCCGAGGTTCTGCAAGCCAGCTCCAGCCGGGGCGCAATTCGATAGCCCAGGGCGCCAGCCCTGGGACCCTGCCATGTGTGAGACAAAAGCCCCAACCGGGGCGAGATTCCCGGGTCGAATGATGGAGGGAAGACATTGTCGCCGCGGATGACGCTGATATGCGCGGATACGAAAAAAGTTCAATTGTCCTATCCGCGCATATTTGCGCTACCGGCGGCTTTCTCTAGTGTTTGTTTCTTTACGATCTTCGTGGACAACCTCTTCGTACTTTCAAATGGAAAGTCTGTCTCCAAATCTTTCCGTCTCTTGCCGTCCTGTGGCTACGTCATACCATCACAGTCTTCCCAACTGTTTCGCCTGTTTAAGTGCCGTGCGGTGTCACCGGCGGACTTACGTCCGCCGCTCGCCCGGTCTTTCTTGATTGCCATCTTTTTCTGGGGTTTCCGCTAAGATTTCAGAGTTGGAATTTTTTTCTGCGGCCGAACGGACGTCGCTCGTGACGGCGG
>DASYAR010000470.1:0-17702 GCA_036501235.1 Planctomycetaceae bacterium | reverse complement strand
AATCCGGCGGAGGATGTCGGCCCGCTGCATCAGTTCGGGGGCCGTATAGGCGGCGATGTTGGCTTCGTGAGAATTGTTGAGGAACGCGAACATCCGGTAGTACTCTTCGTGAGTCAGCGGATCGTACTTGTGGCTATGGCATTGGGCGCATTGAATCGTCAACCCGAGCATGCCCTTGCCGATAGCGTCCATGCGATCGAACATGGCCTCCATACGAAACTGCTCGGGATCAATGCCCCCTTCTTCGTTGATCATCGAATTTCGCAGGAAGCCGGTCGCCACGAGCTGATCTTGCGCAGGGTTGGGGAGCAAGTCCCCGGCAATCTGCTCGATCACAAATTGGTCGTAGGGCAGATTGCGGTTGAAGGAATTGATGACCCAGTCGCGAAAGGCCCAGACTTGGCGCGATTTGTCTTTTTCGTAGCCGTCGGAATCGGCGTACCGCGCTGCGTCGAGCCAGATGCGGGCCCACCGCTCGCCGTAATGTGGCGAATCGAGCAGGCGGTCGACGGCGTTCTCATAAGCCTGGTCGCTTTGATCGGTCAGAAAGGCATCGACGTCGGAAATGGTCGGCGGCAGCCCAATGAGATCGAGCGACAGGCGCCGCAGCAGCGTCGTGCGATCGGCCTCGGGAGCAGGCGTTAGCCTCTCACGGTCGAGCCGCGACAGGACGAATGCATCGATCGGGTTGCGCACCCAGCTGGCATTATCCACTTTCGGCAGCAGTGGGCGGCGGGGGGCTTCAAATGCCCAGTGACTGTTCCAATGGGCTCCCTGTTCGATCCATTTCCTGATCAGCTCGATTTGTCGGGGCGAGAGTTTTTTGCCCGACTTCGGCGGAGGCATTTTTTGTTCCGAGTCGTCGGAGACGATGCGGATCCAGGCTTCACTTTCAGCAGGATTGCCTGCGACGAACGGATGCCCGCCGGCCGATTCGCCCAAGGCGCCGTCTCGCGTATCGAGCCGCAGATCGGCCTTGCGCTGCGTCGGGTCGGGCCCGTGACACAAGAAGCAGGCGTCCGAGAGAATGGGACGAATATCGCGGGCAAAATCGACTTTGTCGTCGGCCCGCAGGCCGCCAGCCAGAATGGTGAGCGCGATCGCCTGTGCGGGAACTCGAACAAAACGCCATCGCATGCGGTGGGCTCCTGAAAACGATCGATCGTGCGAGACTGCGGCCGGTGGGTTTTATTATTGTAACGCGCGATACGGCCTTAGAGTAGAACCCCGAGCCGCGAAGGCCGGCGATCACGAAACCAGATTTCGCGTCTTTCGTGTTCTTTTCCAAAAATCTCGATAGGGGAGGGGAACCATGAAAAAGGCGAAACGCACGATAATCGACGAACGCAATGATCCTCCACGCATTGGTTATCCGAGTCTTGCGACGGCGCGGACGCGGAACACTCAGGCTGGAAAGCCGGACCCACTTTCATCAGAATGAAACACCCGCACGACCTTGCTTCGCGCTCATCTTAACTCCGGGAGCAGAACTCAAATGCCTGTCGATCAGTCGCTGTCACGTCGTCATTTTCTGGTAGCCTCCGGCGTCGCCGCGACAGCGGTGGCCTTTTCCGCCAAGAGTTATGGCCGAGTCATTGGAGCCAATGATCGCATCCGCATGGGGTTCATCGGCGCCGGCGGAATGGGGTCAGGGCATATCGGCGCGTGTCTGGCACTTAAGGACAAAGATAATCTCGAATTCCTGGGAGTCGCCGACTGCTGGAAAACGCGGGCCGATGAAGGGGCCGCGAAACTCGGGACCAGCGCATTCACCGATTACCGCAAGGTGCTCGAAACCGATATCGACTACGTGACGATCGCCACTCCTGAGCACTGGCACTCGCAGATGACGATCGACGCGCTCGATGCCGGGAAAGCCGTGTACGTCGAGAAGCCGATGACGCACACCATTCCCCAGGCCCAGGCGGTCGTTAAAAAGGTCAAAGAGACCAAGCTCCCGCTGCAAGTCGGCGTGCAGGCCATGTCCGACGACAGTTATGCTTCGGCCGGCGAAGCGATCAAGCGAGGAGTGATCGGAAAGGTCGTCCAGGCGCAGATCGAATACGTCCGGCGTTACGACAAGCAGGGGCCGTGGCGCGATCCGGGCATCACTGATGCCACCGCGCAGCCGGCCGATCTCGATTGGAACGCCTGGCTCGGCCAGGCACCCAAGATCGGCTGGAATCCGCATCATTATTATGAATGGCGGAACTACTCGACGTATTCGGGGGGCATCTGCACCGACCTGTTTATACACCGCATCACGCGGATCATGAAGGCCTGCGACTTGCTATATCCCCGCCGCGTCGTCGGCATGGGGGGCATCTGGCAGTGGCCGGACGGACGCGACCTTCCCGACAACTTCGAAATGATCTGCGAATATCCGCGCGGCATGACGGTGTACGTGCTGGGAACCATGAGCAACCGCGTCGGGATCGATCACCTGATTCGCGGCTACCGCGGCACGCTGTATTTCACCGGAAGCGGCTGGGTTGCCAAAGATAAGGACGGGAAAGTCCTGGACCAGCACGAAAAGACAGGGGGTGAAGACATTCACCTGCACCATACGAACCTGCATAAGCACCTGCGCGAAGGAACGCCGCTCAATTGCCCGATCGAACTGGGGATGGCCGGGGTCGTGGCGGTGAACATGGCCAACGAATCGTGGCGCAGCAACACGATGATGGGCTGGGACGCGAAGGCCGAGAAGATGGTGCCGGCGCATACGCTGACGCTGGGTCACGAGCCGGAGGAAGCGTAACCAAGGAGAGCAATTGCAAATTGAAAAATGATAATTTGAAATTGCAAATTGACGATTGCAAACCTCGTCAATAATCCGATCTACGTGGTGCGCAAGAAAAACCCGCAGCGCCTGCGAAACATTGTCTCGTGGGCCATGCGGGTCAATGTGCGTCAGCGTGACTTACGCTGCGGGGTGCTAATACTCTTCGTCTTCCTCTTCTTCCTCTTCTTCCTCGTCTTCGTCTTCTTCATCGTCTTCATCGTCGTCGAAGTCTTCGTCGAGATCGTCGAACTCTTCGTCTTCGAAGTCGTCTTCGAACTCGTCATCGTCGAATTCATCGAGCTCTTCGTCGTCGAATTCTTCTCCGTCCTCGTCGTCGTCATCACCCTCGTCGTCATCGGCCTCTTCTTCTTCGCCTCCCTCTTCCTCTGATTCCTCAGCCTTCTTGCGAGCGGCAAGAATTCGCGCGCCGGCATTTCCAGCGCTGGACTCTGCGGATTCCACACCGCTCATCTTCAGGCGTTTGGTCAGGTTGTCAACACTCGAAATTGGCATCGGCTGAATCCCCAGAAGCATCGTCATTCCACAGGAACCAGGCAGCGCTTCTTGTCGCTGGACTGCCCCTTCCCACTCGGTCGGTTACAATGATTCTCGCCGCCAAAACGGGCCTGGCGGCACGAACCTACGCAGAACTCTTAATATAGTTGCCAGGCTTTGTCAAGCGCCAATTTCGCCGTAAAATCATCGGCATCTCGACCCGAAAAATACTGCGAATCTCCCCACTTTCAAGCACCAAATTCCCTATGCAAGACTTCGAAAAACTGGGCGCGTTTTACCTCGGCAAGCCCTATGATCTGGGGACTCGGAAGGTCGGAGAACAACCGCTGCTCTACGACGCCAAGGATCTCACGACTCATGCCGTATGCGTGGGCATGACCGGCAGCGGTAAGACCGGATTGTGCCTGGCGCTGCTCGAAGAGGCGGCGATCGACGGCATTCCTGCCATCGTCATCGATCCCAAGGGGGACTTGGGAAATCTGCTGCTCACTTTCCCCGATTTGAGGCCTGGGGATTTTCGCCCCTGGGTCGATCCGGCCGAGGCGCAGCGCCGCGGCGTCACGCCGGATCAGTTGGCCGAACAGACGGCTGCGAGCTGGCAAGCGGGCCTGGCCGAGTGGGGCCAGGACGGCGCGCGCATCGCCCGCTTTCGCGACGCCGCGGAAGCGACGATTTACACTCCCGGAAGCAGTGCCGGCCGGGGGCTGACGGTGCTGCGTTCGTTCGCTGCGCCGCCGCCGGCGATTCTGCAAAACGGCGACGCGCTGCGCGAACGAATCGCGGCCGCCACGTCAGGTTTGCTGGCCTTGCTGGGCATCGACGCCGATCCGCTCCGCAGCCGCGAGCATATTCTCATAGCCAACTTGATCGAGCGGGCCTGGCGCGACGGACGCGACCTCGACCTGGCCGATCTCATTCGCATGATCCAGACGCCCCCCTTCGACAAGATCGGCGTCATGGACGTCGAAAGCATCTTTCCCGCGAAGGAACGATTCGGATTGTCGATGAGTCTCAACAACCTGCTGGCGTCTCCCGGTTTCGCGGCCTGGAGGGAAGGCGAGCCGCTCGACGTGCAGCGGCTGTTGTATACGCCGGCGGGAAAGCCGCGGCTGTCGATCATTTCCATCGCCCACCTGTCGGACGCCGAGCGAATGTTCTTCGTGACGATCCTGCTGAACGAGGTGATCGCCTGGATGCGCACGCAATCGGGAACGTCGAGCCTGCGTGCGCTGCTCTATATGGACGAAGTCTTCGGCTACTTCCCGCCGACGGCGAATCCCCCGGCCAAAACTCCGATGTTGACTCTGCTCAAACAGGCTCGGGCCTTCGGGCTGGGAGTGGTGCTGGCGACTCAGAACCCAGTCGACCTCGACTATAAGGGATTGTCGAATGCCGGAACGTGGTTCATCGGCCGATTGCAGACCGAGAGGGATAAAGCACGCGTGCTCGACGGATTGGAAGGGGCCTCGTCGGCGGCGGGGGCTACGTTCGACCGGCAGAAACTCGATACGGTGCTATCGGGGCTGGGGAATCGGGTCTTCCTCCTGAATAACGTGCACGAAGACCAGCCGGTGGTGTTTCAAACACGGTGGGCGCTGTCGTATCTGCGCGGCCCCCTTTCGCGCGAGCAGATTCAAACGCTGATGGCCGACCAAAAGGATGTCACATCACGGCCCGAGCTATCGGCCGGCGGAAAGGCCGCGTCGACAGGGATGCAAACGGCATCGCTTCCACGTGCCAATGCCACGATCGATGATCGCCCCAGCATACGACCAATGGCCGCCGGCGATTCCGCAGCGCGTCCGATGCTGCCCCCGGAGATTCCCGAGTTTTTCGTGCCGTTGCGTTCCGCACCGTCGGCGGGATCAAAAATTGCGTACCGTCCGGCGCTCATGGGACACGCCCGCGTCCATTTCGCGCAGTCCAAATCGAATGTCGATCATTGGCAATCCTTGACTGTGCTGGCCCGACTCGACGAAGAGACTTTGCGACCGACGATTTGGGACACGGCCGATGTCACGGAAGAAAACGAGCCCGACCTCGACAAAGCGCCCGCCGCGGATGACTGCACGTACGGACCGTTGCCCGGCGACTTCAATCGCCCCAAGAAATTCGCCGCCTTGACCACCTCGCTGAAAGACCGTCTGTATCGGATCGAAGAGCTTCGACTCTGGAAGGCGACGGTGCTGAAACAGATCTCCAAGCCGGGTGAAACGGAACAGGAATTCCGATTGCGTCTGACTCAGTCAACCCGCGAGCAACGCGATTTTCAGATCGAAAAGCTGCGTGGCAAATACGCGCCGAAGCTGGCCGTGATCGAAGACCGCATCCGTCGCGCTCAACAGAAGGTCGAGAAAGAGCAATCGCAAGCGAGCCAGCAGACATTTCAGGCCGCGCTGTCGTTCGGCTCTTCCATCCTCGGAGCGCTGATGGGCAGGAAAGTCGCCAGCGCCGCGAACATCAACCGCGCTGCCAGCGCTGCCCGCGCCGCGGGACGCGTCAGCCGTGAGAAGCAAGACGTCTCGGCGGCCGCAGAAAATCTGCAGCAACTGCAAGAACAGCGGGCCGAACTGGGCTCCGAATTCAAAGCCGAGGCCGCTGCGCTTCAGGATTCGGTTAGCGCCGACAAGTTGGCGCTGGAAGAATTGGTCATCAAGCCCAAGAAGTCGGACATCGGGATTACCCAGGTGATGCTCGTGTGGGTGCCGGAGATCGGCTAATGGCGATCACAGTCGGTCAGGGCCATCGCTGGCTTCGATTGTGACCCACCCCAAATGTACTTCGCACGATCCCGCCGCACTCGTTGTCCCTCCTGTCACGGTCGCTCTGACCCTGCCACGCCTTCATTTCGCGCAGGCCTGGCCGATTTGTCCGTTTCCGACTCGCTCATCTGACGGAACGCGCGTGGACTGAAGTCCACGCTACGTGCAAGTGACCGCGCCATGTCGTCACCCGACCGGCGGGCGTTCGGCGGGGGCGCGTTCGGCGAGCAGGCCCAGGGCGCGGAGCTTCGAGCGCAGCGTCATCCGCGAGATCCCCAGGAGTTCGGCCGCCTGCTGCTGGTGATTGCCGACGTGCCGCAGTACTTCTTCGAGGACCACTCGATCGACTTCCGTCACCACGCGATGATAGATGTCGGTCTGTCCGTCAGCCAGCAATTGCGCGACGAGCCGGACGACGCTGCCGGTTTCGCCGCCGGCTGCTCCTGCCCCCGACGCGGCGCCGCCGGGTTCGATCAGGCACGATCTTGGCAGGCAATCCACGGTGAGCACGTCGGCCGTCGAGTGCAACATGGCAAACTGGATGGCGCTCTGAAACTCGCGAATGTTGCCGGGCCAGGAGTAGCGTTCGAGGGCCTGCCGGACGGGAGGAGTGACCGACCGCACGTGGCGCCCCAGTTCGTGATTATAGACCTCGACGAAATGATCGGTGAGGAGAGGAATGTCTTCGAGCCGGTCGCGCAAAGCGGGGAGCCGCACGGTAAATCCGCACAGCCGATAATAAAGATCGGCACGGAACTTCCCTTGATCGACAAGAGTCACCAGGTCCTTGTTGGTGGCGGCGATGATGCGCACGTCGGTGGTGATCGTGACGTTTCCGCCGATGCGCTCGAACTGTTGCTGTTGCAAGAGTCGCAGCGCCTTGGCCTGAGTGGCCGGAGTCATATCGCCGATTTCGTCCAGAAAAATCGTGCCACCGTTGACTTGCTCGAACTTGCCGATGCGCCTTTGGTCCGCCCCGGTGAAGGCCCCCCGCTCGTGGCCAAACAATTCGCTTTCCAGCAGCGATTCGGGAAGAGCCGCGCAGTTGATGGCCAGAAACGGCTGGACGTTCCGTTTGCTGTAATGATACAGGGCCCGAGCCACGAGCTCTTTTCCCGTGCCGCTTTCGCCGAGAATCAGGACCGTAGCATCCTGGGCTGCGACGCGCCCGATCGTCTTATAGACTTCCTGCATGGCGGACGAGTGACCCACGATGCGATCGGCGGAATGATCGGGATCCTGCGCGTCGGCGAGCAACGCAGGGACGCGGCTGAACCGGCTGACCGCCAGCGCCCGGCGAACGACCTCGCGCAGGCGTGCAAAATCGACCGGCTTGAGCAGATACTCGAACGCTCCCCGCTGCATGGCTTCAATCGCCGTTTCGGGACGCGCGAATGCCGTCAGCATGATGACTGGCAGCCGCGGGTCGAACGCGCGGATCCGGTCATAGGCTTCCAATCCCGACATGTCCGGTAAACGGACGTCGAGAATCACGGCGTCCGGCTGCTGATCGCGCACCAGATCGACTCCCGCGCGGGCCGTGCCGGCCGAGATCACTTCCAGGCCGGGCGAGCTGAGACACGCTTCGATCGAGAAGATGATGTTCGGCTCGTCATCGACGACCAGCAGCTTGGCCATGCGGGCACGTCCTGTCTTACACGGATTTGACGAGGTGACCGTTCAGAGCCCGTGCGACTGAAGCCGGCAAACACGGGAGGCGGAAGTTGAACTCGGCGCCGCCGTGCGGCAAATTGCGGGCGGCGATTTCTCCGCCATGCGCGATGATGATCCGTTTGCAGATCGACAAGCCCAGTCCTGTGCCGGTTTCCTTCGTCGTGACGAATGGCTCGAAAACTCGCGACATCACGTCGTCGGCCAGACCTGTACCGGAATCGGAAATTCGAATTTCACACCAGGCGATGCTCCGCGCCGCCGCAGGGAGATCGTCCGGCGCGAACCGCCGGATGGAAATCGCAGCTTCCCCCCCCTCGGGCATCGCGTCCAGCGCGTTGAGCAGCAGGTTCAGCAACACCTGCCTGATCTGCCCGACGTCGGCGACCATCATGATGGGAGCCTCGGGCAACCGACGCCGCAGTCCGACCGCCTGCTTCTGCGCCCGCGCTTCAACCAGCTCCAGGGCCTGCGAAACAACGGCCACGATGTCGAACTCGGACATTTCCGGCGACACGGGGCGCGCGAATTCGAGAAACACTTGAATCGATCGCTCGAGCCGTTCGATCTCTTCCTCGACGACTTCCAGTTGCCGCCCGCACAGACCTCGCCCGTCATTGCGCTCGAGTGCAGCTTGAACAAGCATCTTCATGGGCATTAACGGATTGCGAAACTCATGGGCGATGCCGGCCGCCAGTTGGCCGACCGCCGCCAGTTGCTCGCTCCGCAAAAGCTCGGTTTCGCTGCGCTGGACGCGCTCCACAAGATCGGTGATTTGCGATTCGATCCGCGCCAGATCCGATTCGAGCTCTTTCAGGCCCCCCCGCCGCGTAATTTGGACGGGGCCGGCGATCGGCACCAGTTTTCCTTCGGTGCTGCGGACGGACACTTCCAACTGCACGATCGACCGGCGAACGGCCCGCGCCAGCGCCAATCCGCCTAACAGTCCGCCGGCGCCCCCGCAGATCCCGAGCATCAGGAACCCGCGGCGCATCTGGACGGAACTGGCACGGCTGGCGTCGTTCGTGCGGCCGGCGATCTCACGGCTGACATCGATGTATTTTTCCGTCGCATCGACGACTTCGGCGGTCGATTCGGGCGCCGTCATGGCAAACAAGGCCGCCTTCCGGTCTCCCTCGAATGCGGGGCTGTTGATGCGGTCGAATTCGCTCCAGAAATGTCGATAGGCGAGATCGATCGCACCGATCAGAGGTTGCTGTAAATCGCTGTCCGCCAAAGCTTTGGCCGTATCGAGATGTTCCTGCGTCTCGCGCCTCAGCTCAGGGATCTTCGCCCAGGCCTGCTCATCGTCGTATCTGACGAACTGCCGGATTTTGGCTCGTGTGTCGCGCATTCGGCCGTAAAAATCGTGGGTGGCCAGCATTCCATCCATTTCCCGAGCCAGCAGGTTGGACGTGACGACCTGCTGACCGTGGATCGTCCAGGCGGCTAGCGCGCCGACACCGAACAGCAGCAGGCTGACGAGAGCCATTGGCGCGGCGATTTTGAGGAGGTAGCGGTCAACCATGATTTTCAATCATCATTGGGCCACAAACTATCCATCATTCTGGCAACAATCTTGCCATTAATATAGCTTGCGTGTCCTGGAGTCCGGTGTCGAGAGCGCATCACAAACTCTCGGGAGAAAAAAAAACTGCGATAAATCGAATCTAAAAAAAGTACATAAGACCAGTTAATTAAATGACTTACAGATTGTCAGCAGCAACTGATAAGCAGCGCGACGGGGAGCCAATCAATCAGAAAAACCGTCAAAGAAGTTTCTTGCGGCACGTCACGTGCCAATGAGTGATTCATCGAACGGTTTCTGCTGCCCCGAAACTCAAGGGGGCCGGACAGGTGCGGACACTTTTAGCAGTGCTTGCTGTAGATTCCTGCCCCGGCCCCTTCATCGGTTATTGAGCAAATATCTCGCGAACATCCGCGGGCTTTCTCGCTGTAGGTAGTTCGGCCCAACTGCCTCCAGTAGAAGCCCGCGGTGTTTTTTTGCGCGGAGAGCCCGCCCCAGCGACACGTTCGCATCCCTCAGCCTGTCGAATTTGGCGCGACGACAATAGAATCTTATGCGGATTCGAATTGTCCGCAACAGGTTTCGCCGTACTGAATCGAGGGAATTTCATGTCACTTCTATGGTCTCGCCTGTTCGTCCTTGCCGCGACCATGTTTCTGCTGTCACGGGGCCATTCGTCCTCATTTGCCGACGAACAGCCACCCGCGCCTCTCGTGACGCGCGAGCGAGTGCAATTGAATCTCGCGGGTGCCGAACTGGTCATCGCTGCGGCGAAACAGAAAGGCGCGGCGCTGGGATTGAAGTTGAATCTGGCAGTGGTCGACGATGGTGGGCATCTGCTGGCATTCGCGCGAATGGATGGTGCCAGGCCCGCTAGCGGGTACACGGCGATTACGAAAGCGACAACCGCAGCCACGTTTCGGCAGGCGACCGGTCCGTTGCCGCCAACTGGCGAACCCGATCTGCTGCTCAACATCAGCCTGCAAAACGCCGCCGCGGCGAGCGGGGGAAAATTGACGACTCTCAAAGGGGGACTGCCCGTCTTGGTCGACGGACAGGTCATCGGCGGTGTGGGAGTTGGCGGTGGAACAGGAGAGCAGGATGCCCAAGTCGCCCAGGCGGGAACCCAGGCTCTGCTCGAGGCTTTGACTAAGAAGGACCGATAATTCAATGAAATTGTACCGGTGCTTGAACCGTCGTCAATAACGAAAAACTCCTCTAAGGGCAACGATTCAAAATGATGCGAACAAATCCCGTCAAGCGTGCGTTGGCCGCCGGAAAGATGGTCCTCGGCAGCGAAATCTCGCGTATCCGCAGTGCCGACATTCCGCGCTTGTACTCGGCTGCCGGATTCGACTTCGTATTCATCGATACCGAGCACTCGTCGCTCAATCTGGAAACCGTGGCCGACATGATCGCCGTCGCACGGAGCGCAGGAATCGTTCCCATCGTGCGCGTCACGCAGGCCGAATATGCGCTGGTGGCGCGCATGCTCGATCAGGGTGCCCAGGGAATTATCGTGCCCCGCGTCAATACGGCGCAAGAGGTCCGCGACATCGTCTCCTGGATGCGCTATCCGCCGGAAGGAATTCGCGGCTTCGCAGACACGGCGGCGCAAACGGATTTTCAGCCGGTATCGATCGGCGATTTTATCGAAACCGGCAATCGCGAAACGCTGTGTGTGATCCAGATCGAGCGGCGCGAGGCCGTCGAGAACCTGGACGAGATGCTGTCGGTTCCCGGAGTCGACGTAGCCTGCCTGGGCTGCATGGACCTGTCGGTCGACCTCGGCGTTCCCGGACAAATCGACCATCCGGCGATGGTCGATGCGATCGGCCAGGTCGTTTCGGCCGGACGACGGCACGGCGTCGCCACCGGAATCATCAGCGCGAACTTCGAAGTCGTCGCGCACTGGATGCAGGCCGGCATCCGGTTTGTATCGTATTCGGGGGAATCGTTGCTTCTGAAGGACGGGGCCCAGGCGGCCGTCGAGCGTTTGCGCGAGGTGACGAAGGCTGCAAATTGAGAGTGAAATAGATTACAAATTGAGAATTGAGATCCTGCGATCGTCAATTTTCAATCTCAAATTCGCATTTTTCAATTTGCAATGACGGTTCACGTGGCGCAAACGCCCGGTCGGCACCCGGACGCCACGTCACGGCGACTCACTTCATGAGCCAGGCCGCGACGCCATACAGACCGGCGGCAGCGAGCGCGGCGGCGGCCACGCTGTACACGGCCCACCGCGCCGTTCGAGGCGAGATGGAGGGGGCCTCAATCAGATAGTCGATGCGGAAATGATGCTGGCAGGCGAGCGAGATCCGATCGCCGGAGATCAACAACTGGTCCGACGCTGCGCGGCCGTTCACCTGAATCCCGTTTTTGCTCCCCAGATCGAGCACCCGCCACTGCGTGCCGTCGAAATGCAATTCGCAATGTTTACCCGACACCATCCCAGACGCGATTTGGATGTCGCAATCGGGGTCGCGGCCGATGACGATCAGGTTCTTGAGCAGCGGGACGACAGGAGCGCCGTTGAGCGGCACCAGCGCCGGTCCGGAGATCCCGGTGCCGGGAGTCAAGTCGGGACGCGACAGCGAGGCCTCGGCTGAGGTGCCGGCAAACGGGGCTCCCAGCGAGACGATTTGAGGGTCCTTGCGCAAGGCCGGCGTAACGGCCGTATCGGTGGCCGTCGCCTGCGGCAGGCGCTTCGTCGACGCGCTGTGCAAACTGGGCTTCGAAGGCGCCGACGTAATGGACGATCCCGCGCGCGAACTGTCGGCCGTGCGGTATTGTCCGGCAAAGCGCCGACGGGCCAGTTTGGCCCGCCACGCCAGGACCTTCGGAAAATCGAAGTCGACGGGTTGGCGTTTGGCAAACGGCTGGAGCGCCACGGCCACCTCGGCCATCGTCTGATACCGGTCGTCGGGGCGTTTCGCCATCATTTTCGCGACGACGGAGCCCAACCCTGCGGGTATGTTCTTCGCGACTTCGCAGATCGGAGGGGCCGGGCGAGACCGATGCCCTTCCAGTTTGTCCATGCTCGAAGCCATGGGATACGGCAACTTGCCGCTGAGCGCCACATACAACGTGCAACCCAGGCTGTAAATATCGGCCCGGCGGTCGATCGCGAAGCTGTCGACCGATTGTTCGGGAGCGATATAGTCGGCCGTCCCCAGGCAGTTGTGGCCGAAGATCATCGCCAATGAAAATTCGTCGGCGTCTTCGTCTTTGCGGGCGTCGAGCAGCGCCAGGCCGAAGTCGAGGATCTTGATGGCCCCCTTGGCATCGACCAGCAAATTGCCCGGTTTGACGTCGCGGTGAACCAGTCCTGCCGCGTGAGCGTGCTGCAGCCCTTCGGCAGTCTGGCGGACGAAATCGGCGGCATGGGCCGGCGGAATCGGCCCCTTCAGATTGACGAGCTCTTCGAGATTGACGCCGGCGACGAATTCCATCACCAGATACATTGTTTCGCCGAAGACGTCGTCGGTCGTATGAATGTCGAACGTGCGAATGACGGCTGGATGTTTGAGTTTCTTGCCGGCCCGCGCTTCGATCTTCAGCCGGGTCAGCATCCCGGCATCGGTCTTGTGCTTATCGGAAATGACCTTGAGCGCCACGCGCTCGCCCGAGTTGCGGTTTTCGGCCAGGTACAGGCACGCCATGCCGCCGGCGCCCAGGATGTCGAGCACCTTATAGTGATCGATGAAGAACCCGCGAAACTTGCCTTCCAGCAACCGCTCGGCCTGAAATCGGGTGATCAGTTTAGCATTCAGAAATGCCCGCGCCAGGTCTTTAGCCGGAGCGTCCGGCGGCAGCGCAAAGCGAGCGACCGCCGCAGCGATCTCGTCGATCGGCAGCAATCCGCTCTTTTCGAGCAGAGCGATGAACGTGTCGGCAACCTGTGGCGATTCCATAGCGCAGCCCACGCCCGGAAAATTCTAGAGCCCGCAGGAACAGAAACCAGACGAATCGAGAGAGAACGCACGGTCGAACGCCGCGATGAATTAAGCAGAATTATACAGCACGGACTACAAGAATGGCAATTCCGAGATGTGAAGATTTCGCGGGGATTCGGCATATATCCAGGCCGCATCAGACAATTCGTCTTTGTGGCAATCTACTCCCTGCCAGATGATCCTGCCGCCGGGCTTCAGACAGCGGTGCGCCCGAGACAGCGTGTTCTTCAAATCCTCCTTGCTGTGAAGGGTCGCCCGACCGCCGGGCGATGCGTGTACTTCGATCTGACGGCACGACAAGAGGCGTTGTCAAGCAGTTGTTTTCGGGCCTCAGAGTGAAATTCCGGCAAGACGCCAACCGTAACGGAAAATCGTCCGCTGCCGGCGATTCCTATTCGTAATCGGGCCTGCACAATCTGCGCACGCACCCGAGGGACTGACGTCCCTGGCTGGCCAGTTGCAATAAACGCCTAAGCGCTATTCCGCGGCAGTGAGCGAGGCGCTGATATATTCGCGGTTGAGGCGGGCGATATTCTCCACCGAGATGCCCGCCGGGCACGCGGCTTCGCACTCGTAGGTGTTTGTGCAGCCCCCGAAACCTTCTTCGTCCATCCGGGCGACCATCGACTCCACGCGACTGGCCCGTTCGGGGCGGCCTTGCGGCAACAGCGCAAACTGAGAGATTTTCGCCGACACGAACAGCATCGCCGAGGCATTCTTGCAGGCGGCCACGCAGGCGCCGCAACCGATGCAGGTGGCGGCCGCGAAGGACCTGTCGGCATCCTGCTTGGGAACGAGGATCGCATTGCCGTCGACCGCATTGCCCGTATTCACCGAAACATAGCCGCCCGCGGTGATGATGCGATCGAACGCGCTCCGGTCGACGACCAGGTCGCGGACCACGGGAAAGGCATTCGCCCGCCAGGGCTCGATGACGATCACGTCCCCCGTTTTGAACCGCCGCATGTGCAACTGACACGTCGTCGTTTCGCGATCGGGACCGTGCGCCTGGCCGTTGATCATCACGCCGCACATCCCACAGATCCCTTCGCGGCAATCGTGATCGAAGGCGACCGGTTCTTCACCCTTGGAGATCAAGTCTTCATTCAGCACGTCGAGCATTTCGAGAAACGACATGTGAGTCGAAATCTCGTAGACTTTGTACGTTTTGAATTCGCCGGGGGCCGACGGCGACGACTGCCGCCAGACCTTGAGCGTCAGGTTGAGCGTTTCGCTCATTATTTATAACTCCTCTGGCTGGGGTGAACTTCCGTGAATTCGAGGGGCTCGATGCGGCGGACGGGGGCCGCGTCGGGGCCGGCATATTCCCACGCGGCGACGTGCTGGAAATTCGCGTCGTCGCGACGGGTGTCGTTTTCCGGAGTCTGATACTCTTCGCGGAAGTGACCGCCGCACGATTCGTTGCGAGTCAGGGCATCCTGGGCCAACAGTTCGCCGAACTCGAGGAAATCGGCCACGCGGCCGGCGTGTTCCAGGTCTTGATTAAAATTGTTCCCGGAACCGAGCACGCGGACGTTGGTCCAGAACTCATTCCGCAGAGCGCGGATCTTCTGGATCGCCGTTTCAAGCCCCTTGGCCGAGCGCGACATGCCGCAATATTCCCATAGCGTCTTGCCCAGCTCGCGGTGGAAACTGTCGACTGACCGTTTGCCGTTGATCGCCAGCATCTGCTTGAGTTTTGCCCCCGTTTCTTCCTGGCAGCGGCGAAATTCCGGATGATCGGTGGTGACAGGGGACAGTTTTTTCGTGGCCAGGTGATCGGAAATGGTGTAGGGCGCCACGAAATAGCCGTCGGCCAACCCCTGCATCAAGGCGCTGGCCCCCAGCCGGTTCGCTCCATGGTCGGAAAAATTCGCCTCCCCCAGCACGAACAGCCCCGGAACGGTGCTTTGCAGGTAGTAGTCGACCCACAGCCCACCCATCGTATAGTGAATGGCGGGGTAGATGCGCATCGGCGTTTTGTACGGATTTTCCGCCGTGATCTTCTGGTACATGTCGAACAGATTGCTGTACTTGGCCTTGATCGTGGCCTCGCCGTCGCGCTGAATCGCCGCGGTAAAGTCGAGATACACGGCCAACTTGCTGCTGCCGACTCCGTAGCCCGCGTCGCAGCGCTCTTTGGCCGCTCTCGAAGCGACGTCGCGCGGCACCATGTTTCCGAACGCAGGATAGCGCCGCTCCAGGAAATAATCGCGTTCGCCGTCGGGAATCTGGTCGGGTGAGCGAGGATCGCCGGCCTTGACGGGCACCCACACCCGGCCGTCGTTCCGCAGACTTTCGCTCATCAACGTGAGCTTCGACTGGTAGTCCCCGGTGACGGGAATGCAGGTGGGGTGGATTTGCGTGTAGCAGGGGTTGGCGAACATCGCGCCGCGCTTGTAGGCCCGCCAGGCCGCCGTCACGTTGCAGCCCTTGGCGTTGGTCGACAGGTAGTAGGCGTTGCCGTAACCGCCGGTGCAGAGCAGCACGGCGTGGGCGGCATAGGTCTCGATCTGGCCATTGAGCAGGTTGCGACAGACAATGCCACGCGCGAGGCCGTCGACGACGACCAGGTCGAGCATTTCACGCCGCGGGAACATCTTCACTTTGCCGTGGTTGACCTGCCGCATGAGCGCGCTATACGCGCCCAACAGCAGTTGCTGGCCGGTTTGACCGCGGGCGTAAAATGTGCGCGACACCTGCACGCCGCCGAAGGTGCGGTTTGAGAGCACTCCGCCGTACTCGCGAGCGAACGGCACCCCCTGGGCCACGCATTGATCGATAATGTTGCCGCTCAACTCGGCCAGGCGATGCACGTTCGCCTCACGGCTGCGGAAGTCGCCCCCCTTCACCGTGTCGTAAAACAGGCGCCACACGCTGTCGCCGTCGTTCTGGTAGTTCTTAGCGGCGTTGATGCCTCCCTGAGCGGCAATGCTGTGCGCCCGGCGGGGCGAATCCTGAAAACAGAACGCCTTGACGTTGTATCCCAATTCCGCCAGCGACGCGGCCGCCGAAGCGCCTGCCAGCCCCGTCCCCACAACGATGACGTCGTACTTGCGTTTGTTAGTCGGGCTTACGAGCTTCAGCTCGCGCTTACACAACGCCCACTTCTCGGCCATTGCCCCCGCGGGCACGCGGCCGTCCAGAACCGGTTTGGCTTCCGTCGTCATGCGCAGTGAACCTTCTTCTCTATCTATCTACGGATCTATCTACGGAATGCGCCTGGCGGCGCGCCGCTATTTGAAAGCCCAGACCCAGAATGGAAAACTCGCAAAACCCACGCCGACGACGAGGGCGAATACCAGGCTCACGGTCTTGATCAGCGGCGTGTATTTGGGGTGATTAAGCCCCAGCGTCTGAAACGCGCTTTCGAAGCCGTGCCACACGTGGTACCCCAGCACCAGGCTGCCGACGAAATACACCACGGCCGAAATGGGGTCTTTGAGGATCCCGACAGCCCTGGCGAAGGGCTCGGACTGCACGGAGACCGACTGATGCCGCAGTCCGGTCTGATGCGTCTCTTCGAAGAACTTGAAGTCCGACAGGTGCACGAGGAGAAAGATCAGCACGACGATTCCGGTCCCCAGCATAACTCCCGAGGGAGGCACGGCCAGCGGGCCCGGATCCATTTTCGACTGCCGGACGGCGTAGTCGATCGGTCGGGCTGCGGAATTCTGGAAGCTCGTTCGAAACGCCAGCCAGATGTGCAGCACGAACGTCACCAACAGGCCGATCTCGGCCACCAGCAGCAAAATGTCCTGCGCGTGCAGAGCGTGGGCGTAGTCGTTGTACTTCTTCCCATCCCCGACATACAGGAGCAGGTTGCCCCCCAGATGCACGATGAGAAATCCGCACAGCGCCAGGCCCGTGACCGCCATGACGACCTTCTGTCCGATCGACGAGCTGAGCGACTTGAACAACCAGCCGATGCAGCCACACCCCGTCTGCCGTTTCAAAATCCGCTCCTTGTCCTGGTTCACCGGTCGGATAAACAGTCGGATTATAGGGCAAGTTCAAGTAACTGCAATCGAACGGCAAATCGTTTTGCACTCTGCTGCCGAACCCCGTCTCCCGTCCGTCTCTGCGATCTCTGCGCCCTCTGCGGTTCAAACCCGTCTGTCCATGAATGCCGATGATCGCTCCGAAAATGAAAAACGACGGCAAAAAAATGTTTGGCAGAAAAATTACGGATACCTTGCGCACCATCATCGTTTTGTCTCCGAATCTTTCCGTCTATGCCGTCTATCCCGTCCGTCCTGTCAGTCTGTATGTCGCCAGATTCATTGACATGCAGTACCACCGGCGGACTTACGTCCGCCGCTCGCCAGGTCTTTCCTGAGTGCCATCTTTTTCTGGGGTTTCCGCTAAGATTTCAGAGTTGGAATTTTTTTCTGCGGCCGAACGGACGTCGCTCGTGACGGCGGCCGGTTCGTGTTCGCCGCCCGCCGTTTCGTGACAGTCGCCGTGCGCTGCTCCGTTAC
>DASYAR010000469.1:0-5898 GCA_036501235.1 Planctomycetaceae bacterium | reverse complement strand
GACTTCTTTGCCGCGCCGCCAGCCGCCGTCAGCCGTGATGACGAGCTTCGCCTGGGCGTCGTTATTGCGCTCGGCAACGGCGTCTGCGCTGAAACCGCCGAAGATAATCGAATGGGGGGCGCCGATTCGGGCGCAGGCCAGCATGGCGATCGCCAGCTCGGGGATCATCGGCATATACAGCGTCACGCGGTCGCCCGTCTTAATGCCCAGCTTTTTGAGCACGTTGGCGAACTTGCTCACCTCGCGGTGCAGGTCCTGATAAGTGAGGACACGGGTGTCTCCCGGTTCTCCTTCCCAGATAATGGCGGCTTTATTCTTGCGCCACGTCGACAGGTGCCGGTCGAGGCAGTTGTAAGACGCGTTCAGCTTACCCCCCACGAACCACTTGGTGTTGGGCATTTCCCCTTCGAGAACTTTGTCCCACTTCTTGAACCAGTCGAGCTGGCTGGCCAATTCGCCCCAGAACCCGGCCGGATCGTCTTTGCCTTTGGTCCACATCCGTTCGTAGTCGGCTTCACTCTGGATGTGGGCCGCTGCGCTGAATTCTCGCGACGGTGCAAACGTGCGAGTTTCCTGCAAAACGCTGGTGATACCGCCCTCCGAACCGGTTGACATAAGCGCAGACTCCTGGTCACGAACGGATGTCGAATCAGAGAGGATCGATCTTAGCGCAGCGACAGGCGAAAATCAACGAGCTGTTTTGCGGCGCGAATTGTGCTGCCGAGCATGCGGTGCTGCGCCGCGCCGCTAAACGGTTGATCGCTGCTCTCTCGATGCAGCGCGCCGTTACATTTCTCCGCTGCCGCGATTCGACCACCAGGGCAGGCCGACGCCTCCCTCCATGCTGAACGTGCTGCCTGTCATATAATCGCAGTCGTCGCACAGAATGAATGCCAGCCCCTTGGCCATTTCTTCGGGGGTTCCCATCCGTTTCCAGGGAAGTTTCTGCCCGCCGAGCTGAAGCTGTTCTTCCGAGAAGAATTTGCGTTCGCCGGGCGTGTCGATCCAGCCGGGATGAAAGACGTTGACTCGAATCTTGTGATCGACCAACTCGATCGCCGCGGTGCGGGCCATGTGGTCGATCGCTGCCTTCGACATGTTGTAGGCCATTGCAGTCGGGATGGGGATGATGGCGTGCGGCGAACTGACCACGGCGATCGAGCCCCCTTTCCCCTGCTTGACCATCTGCTGGCTGCTGGCCCGAACTCCGTAAAAGGCGCCCCACATCGTGACGTCGATCGTGCGGCGAAAGCCGGCCATGTCGGCCTCGATCATCAATTGCCGATCGCTGTACACGGCGTTCGAAACAAAGTGATCGAGGCTGCCGAACGTGCGTGCCGTTTCGGCGACCATGTCTTCGACCGCCTGCTGATCGGAAACGTCGGCCTGCAGCAGAATGGCCTTGCGGCCGAGCTTTTCGATCTCGGCTTTGACGGCCTCGGCCTTGTCGCGATGCGAACGGAAATTGACGGCCACGTTGGCCCCCTGCCTGGCCAACTCAATCGCCGTCGCCGCGCCGATGCCCATGGAAGCCCCGGTGATCAGGGCATTTTTGCCCGCGAATTTCATGAAAAACTCCTGCAAGCCGTGATGCCAAAGTATCTGACGGGTTCGATCGCTCTATGCCCGAATTGAATCCAGGGGGTACAATAGCAAACCACGGGTGGGGTCAACAATCATCGGGGCAGCGGCCTCAATCGACGGTTTCGGCATTCTCTGCCGCAATTCGGAAGGTGCAAATCATGAAATACAAAGTCGCACTGCAGCAAACAGAAGAAGGATACAGTGTTTCAGTTCCGGGGCTACCCGGATGTTGGTCGCAAGGGCAGGACGAGCAGGAAGCGCTCGCCAACATTCAGGATGCAATTCGCGAGTATCTCGCAGTCGCCGGCGACATGATGAAGGATGCCGACATTCGAGAAGTCGAAGTGACGGTGTAAGTTTGCCGAAGCTACCCGGAATCAATCATCGCGACACGATCCGCGCCCTGGAAAAGGCAGGGTTTGCGGTTGTCCGAGAGGGCAAGCATACAGTGATGTCAGACGGAATCCGAATTCTGACGATCCCGCGACATAATCCGATCAATGCGCTGACGATGGGTGGTATTGTTCGTGATGCGGGACTCATTGTGGATGAATTTCGAAAGCTCCTTTGATTGTCGCACTGGGTTCACGCCATAACCATCACTCATCTCGCGAATGTGCCGGTCAGCAACGAATTGTTCGAGAATGGAATGACAATGCCGAAGAAAGCTGCACGCTCAAAAAAATGCCCAGCGCCAAAACGATCTCGTTCTGTTCAATTGAAAGGCAAGACGGACACGCTGGCAAAGACACCGCAGGGGCGCCTCGCAGAAACTGAACGCCTGCGCCAGCTCAAATACAAATATGACCCGCTGACAGATCGCGTCCAACGAGTCATTCGGGTTCTCGATCGAAAGAACCAATGATTGATGAGTCTCGCTCCTTCGAGACGAGGTATCGATGGACCTCGTGCGATGGACGGTTGATTGATTCTGCACGTCTTGGGCTAGCGTGATTTGAACGGAGAGTCGAGACCAGAGCTTTGCGCGGGGCCACGTGTCTCACGGAGAAAAAACCACGCGGGAGAGCATAGACCTCATCTCGACGGAGCGAGATGACTACATTGGTCGAACCAGAACGCCTACTTTCCCTTGTTCAGATACAGCTTCACGTTCAGCGTCGCGCGGCCGCAGGCGACAATATCGGGCCAGCCGTCGCCGTTGAGATCGTCCACCGCCAGATCTTCCGTGGCGATGCCGCCGATGTCGACGACGTGCTTCGTCCATTTCGCTCCTGAGCTGTCGGCTGCGTCATAGATATAAACGCCTGGGCCGGCCATTTCCCCCGTTCCTTTGTCGCTGTGGCCGATGACGAGCTCGTCGGAACCGTCGTGGTCGACGTCGGCGACCCCGACGGCGTGGCCCCGCTTGAGCGTGTCGTCAACGACGTGCCGGGCCCATAGTTGTTCACCGGCGGCGGGCTGGGTGTAAACGACGATCGAGTTGCCATGCATCGGTTCGACCGTGACGATGAACGGAATGCCCCCTTTGAACTTGCCGACTTTGACTTCGCCCGTGCCGCGCTGCTGTGGTGCGTCGGGACCGGGTGCGCCATCCCCCAGCTTCTGTTTGACGATCGCGCCCTTGTCGTCCCGACGGATAAGATAAATCCCTTCCTGGCTCGCCGTGATGACGTCGGTCTTGCCGTCTCCGTCGAGGTCGCCCATCCAATGGTTGTGCATGGCGTTCAATTCGCCGTCAAGCAGAGTCGCCCGCCACGGGTCGGTCTTGGGTTCTTTGGGAATCTCGAAAGCCTGCAGCCGCACGCCCGCGCCGGTCGTCTTATTGAGGGGCGAAACGACAAGCTGCGGTTTGCCGGTGCCCAGGACGTCGCCCCAGCGCATGCGGTGGGTCCAGCTTTCGCGTCCGATCGAGTGGACGCTCCAGCGGTCGTCGAGGGTCTTGCCCCGCGACAGCCAATAGATCGTCCCCAGGTTCTTGTTGTTGAGCCAGCCGGCTCCCAGCGCGAAGTCGACTTGGCCGTCGCCGTCCACATCGTGCGGAGCGATGCAGACATTGTCGCGTTCGGTCTGGTTGTCGATGATGACGCGCTGCTTCCAGTCGGGGTTATGATACCAGACCACCCGGCTTTCGGTGACGGCGACGATGTCGGTCTTTTTATCGCCGTCGACGTCGGCCAATGTGACTGCGTAACAGCACAGTTCGGCGACATGCGGGTCGATTTCGATCGCCTCGAATTGCGGGACGTCAGCCGCGAGTGCGGGCCAGGCGCTGCCGCACAGCGCGAGGAAAAATCCAAACAGGAACCGCAATGCTTTCGGATGCGTCAACATGCGAGCCTCTTCAAGACCAAGATTGAATCGATGAGAACGATTGTCGGCGATTTTCAAAGATAGCGGCTGATTGTCGGGTTTGACAGCCGGGCGATTGCCAGAGATCATCTCGAATCTCACGGTCGGCCGATGCCGGCAGCATCGGCCACCGAGCGTTTTGCCACATGCGTCACGATTCTCAGGAAGAGGTACACAGATGGGGAGACCGTCAACGACGAAAATTCAATTGTCACCGGATATCAGCGTGCGGGCAGAGCCGCCACGCTGTCGGCCGTCTTGCCCGGTCTGCGCAGGGCCGCTGATCGAGATTCGTGCGAAGTTACAGTGCACGCAATGTCATACAATCTGCGAGACGTGTTGCGAGGGGGGACGGGGCTGATCTGGTACCGCTACACCATTCGTCCCGTCGCCAATGCCGTCAATCAGCACGTAGAAACCCCCGCCAGCTCGCGGAGAGCGGCGGCGACGACCGGTTGCGGACAGGACCAGACGAGAAAGAACATCGCCTCCCGCACGGCTCGCTCGGCGAAGTGACCGGAGACGAAGCCCGCCCCCTTCGACGCCGCCAAGAGCGCCTGCGTCGATCTCAGCGCCAGCGAATTGGCCCGCCCGCGAATTCCTTCGGAAGACAGAGCCGGCGTCTTCGCTTCCGTTCCTGGTTCAATCGCCTGCATGATGGCAGCGATCAGATCGGCACATTCCGCCTGGAGCGGCTGCAGAATGGGAGCCAGGTCGGGCCGATTGGCCGCTTCCGTTGCCAGGTGATCCAGTGCCGCGCGAGACAGACCTGCCGCCAGCGCCGACGTCCCCAGCGAGCCGGTGCTGGAGGCCCCTTGCCGCATCACTTGTTCGACAGGGCCGGCGATCAAATACCGCTCCTCGACGAGAACCTGATCGAGCTTGACGGGGCTGGTGTGCGATGCGCTGAGCGCCAGCAACCTGGCAGGGGAGCCGACTGAAATGCCCGGCGCTTTCGCGGGAATTGCGGCCAGCACCTGCCGTCCATCCGCCAGCGTGCCTCCCGTCACGACATAATCGGCGTAACCCGCACCGGTGACCCAGGGAACGTCGCCATCGAAACGAAATCCGCCGGGCTCCTGCGTTACGCGCACAGCCGGCAGGCGCAGGTGCTGGCGTGACGTCGTCAAATGCGAGATGCCGACCGTGGCAAAAACATCTCCACGAGCCAATCCGGGAAGCAGATCGGCTTTCAGTTTGGCGTTCTGCGAGCCGGCGATCCGCTGGCAGGCGCCGTTCCGCTGCGTGAACACGAATGTCGTCGTGAGACACGCAGCGGCGAGATCGACATAACCATTCAGGAGGTCCCGTTCGCTGACGGCCGTGCCGCCAAATTCGCGAGGGATCACCCACCCTAAAATGCCGGCGCGCGCCAGGAGTTCAAATTGCGCTTTTGGCCATTGCCGTCCGGCATCAAGCTCTGCGGCGAGAGCGCCAAGATTTCTGAGCAGGTCGATCACGATGCCCCCTCGTCGGTTTCTCCGCGCTCTCCGCGTCCCTGTGGTTCCCTTTCCTCTTCGCACGGAAAAAAATTGAACCAAAGAAACACAGAGAGCACAGAGATTTTACAGGAACTCGTGATCAATCTTCGAGGTTCTCTTTGACAAACTTCGACAACGTGGTGCCGATGAAGCGGATCAGTCCCTCTTCGAATTTGAGGTGCGCCTTGACCGTTTTCTCTTCGCGACCCAAAGTGAACGTGAAGGTATCCTTACCTTGCTTGAACACGTTGATCGCGATTTTGCGCAATTCGGCAGACGAAATGAACGGCTCGATCTTCTTCGGTTCACTGGCTTTGGCTGCCCCCTTCTTTTTTCCGTCATCGATTTTCTTCACCAATGTCGGGGCCGCGGGATTCCTGGCGTAGTAATTGTTGAGGACTTCCACATACGGGCCCAGCTTCAACATCAGGTCGATCACGAGGCCATGTTTCGGGCCGGCGGTTTTTACTTCGCCAATGGTTTTCTTGAGAAGCTCCAGTGAGCCGTTTCCAGCGGCCAGCCA
>DASYAR010000468.1:0-5597 GCA_036501235.1 Planctomycetaceae bacterium | reverse complement strand
CCGCATGGTGCAGGAACGGCCCGAAGTGTCGAACGGAATTTCAATCCCCTATGCTGGCAACACAAACGGCGCCTCTTGAACGGAGGTCCACTCGTCTTGAAGAACCCGCGCGGCGCGGCTGGCTGCCTTTCACGGTAGCTTTGCTGGCCTGGGCTTACCTGGTTGCAATTATCGGCGCCTGGATACTGCTGCGGGTGGCGGCGGACAAGTGGTTGCCGGCTACGCTTCTCTTGTTCGGCCCGCGATGGCTGCTGCTGCTGCCGTTGCCGATGCTGGCGTTCCCGGCATTTCTTTTGACGCGGCGAAGCTTGATACCGCTGATCGTTGCGGGCGTTCTCTGCGCCGGTCCCGTCATGGGGCTCTGCTGTTCATCGCGTGCTATCACTGGCGGCGAACCGAAAGAAAAAGCGCCGTTGCTGCGGGTGATCACTTACAACGCGGGCGAAGGGGGCACGCAGCCCGGAGCGGTCTCGAGAATGATCGATCGCGAACGGCCCGACGTGTTCGTCGTCGACGAATGGCCGAACTCCGGCGAAGAGCTGCTGCCGAAATTGGGAAAGAACTGGCATGTCGCCGAACACCAGTCGACGGCCGTCTTCAGCCGCTATCCAATCCGGTCCGTTCAAAAGCTCGGCGCCGAGCGCCTTCGCAAACATTGGCGCGCGCCGGCTCTCCGCTGTGAATTGGAAACGCCGTTTGCAGTCATTTACGTCGTGGGAGTGCACCTCGAAACGCCGCGTGAAGGGCTCGAGGAGTTGCGATGGTCGCCACTTCGCGGCAGCCGTGAGATGGACCAGACGACTGCCGACAGGCGGCTCGAATCGGAATTGGCCAGCCAGATGGCCGCCGAGGTGGAAGGGCCGATCGTGATCGCCGGCGACTTCAATATGCCGGTCGAAAGCGCCATTTACCAGCAATACTGGTCGAATTGGGAGAATGCCTTTTCGAGTGCCGGCCTGGGTTACGGGCACACGAAATTCACCCGGTTCTTCGGGGCACGCATCGATCACGTGCTGGTCAATCGCGAATGGGACGTGCTGGCGGCGCGTATCGGCCCGAATCTGGGGGGCGATCACCGGCCTCTATTCGTTGACTTGCAGCTTCGGTAATTCTGGAAGGTGGCACTGTGGGGCGGGTTTTCCAACCTGCCCGTTTCGTCTTCGGGACAACAGCGCGCAGCGCCCATTACGACTTCAATGGAACCATGTCCCCGCCGCGCTGCTTCCCTCGCCAAGATTTGTCGCCTTTGTGCCCTTGCACTCGATGACATCCAGCCCCGTATACTGCGCTCGACACGCGCATCCCGATGGGATTGCGGTTAAACGAGTGTGGCGAGCGAAGAGTCGGATTTGCGGAGTTAGGGTCTTTCGTTCACTGTATTCGGAAGATTCGTTTTTTCTGGCAAAACCCTCAGAATCGGCTCGACGCTCCTGACGAGAGAGCACTGTCCACTGCCGCCAATGGTGAGCCATTTCATGCCTGCGACGCCCCCACACTCGGGTCATTTTGTGAAGTACAGTTCTCCCGGACCATGATGAAATCCCGCCCTTCGATCAAATTCAGCCTCTGCGCCAGTTGGATCGCTCACGGTGTCTCGCTGCTCGTCGGCTTCTTCCTGATGCCCTTCGTGCTCCACACCCTGGGTAAGGGGCAATACGGCGCGTGGATTTTCATCAGCTCTTTCACCAGTTATACGGCACTGATGTACCTGGGCTTTGGCGATACGATCAAGCGATTTGTCGCGGCTTATCAGGCGTGCCAGAACTGGGACAAGCTCAACCGCACGGTCAATGTGATTCTGGCAGTGTACGTAGTGACTGCCAGTCTCGTACTGATTGCCGCCGGACTGCTGTGCTGGCAGTCGCCGAACTTTCGCGATTGGGATGCGAATGCACTGCTGGAAGTTCGGCTGGTGATTCTCGTCCTGGGACTCAACGTCGCCTGCGGGATGGTGGGGAGCGTTTTCGGCGGCGTGCTCCTGGGCATTCAGCGGTTCGATTTGCAGCGCGGTGTGACGATTGGTGCGGACTTGCTGCGCGTGACGCTCACGTTGCTGCTGTTGCACGCCGAGTGGGGATTGCTGACTCTGGCCGGTATCTTGCTGACGGTGTCGCTCGCAGAAAACCTGGCGTATCTCGTGCTGGCCTTCGTGCACGTGAAGTCTCTATCGATTCGACTTCGGTTTTTGTGCATGGCGACTCTCCGCGAGTGTTTCGGTTTCAGCCTGTTCGCCTTGATCGGCAACATGGCCTGTCAGCTCATCAATGCCACTGACACGATCATCATCGGTCTGGTCCTGGGAGCAGAGGCCATCGTGCCGTATTTTGTCGCCCAGCGGCTCAGCCAGTTCATCCAGCGGCCCCTGATGCAGATCGGCGAAGTCTGCATGCCAAAAGCCGGCGAGCTGCATGCCCGATCAGACACTGCAGGGATTCAACAGCTTGTCATTCGAGGAATGAGTCTGGCCTTTCTGCTGTCGGCAGGGGTCTGGATCGGCGCGGCATTTTTCGGCGACGCGCTGATTCTGACCTGGGTCCGAGATCCTTATCCGGAAAGCCACACAATTCTGATTGTATTGCTGTTCGCACAAATGGTTTCGGCCCCGCTGGGAATCGTGCGATCGATCATCTTCGGCACGGGCGACGCCAAAACGCCTGCCTTGATGCACCTTGCAGAAGCCGTTAGCAACGTGATCCTCAGCCTGATTCTGATTGGCCCGTTCGGCATCCTGGGGGTTGCATTGGGAACGACGATTCCTATCCTGGCCGTCGAATTGGGGGCCCTGCTGCCCTACGCCTGCCGGCGGTTGAAATTGGGATTGTTATCGATGATTCGCAGCGTGCTCGGCCCGCAAGTCCTGCCGCTGACGGTATTGTTCGCCTATTGCTTCTGGGTCGAAACCAATTTCGAAATCGCACGAGGCTGGGAAAAACTGATTGCCGTCGCGATCGGCGGTGGCACCGCATTGGGATGTGCAGTGGGCGCCAGTTTCTTGTTGCGACGGAATGCGGGAAGGGTTCAATCCGTGGTGGAAGCGCCGTCCGCTCCTCTGCCGACATAGTAACCGGACTTCGTCGAGCTCATCCATGATCGACAAAAAACTCCTCTTGGCAAAATGTCTCGTCACGGGGCGCGTGCTGTCCCCGTTGTCGCGAATCCGTGCGGCTTGTCGAACAGACATTCCGATCCTGGCTTACCACCGCATCTGGGACATCAGCGACGAAGACCAGTTTTCTTTCGATGTGGAACTGGTCAGTGCCGGCATCGCCGATTTCCGCTGGCAGATGGAATATGTGCGTCAAAACTTCGACCCGATCACGTTCGAAACATTGCTGAAGATCGTGGACGGAGAAATCTCGGCTCCGCCGCGGCCGATCATCGTCACGTTCGACGACGGCTTCGAAGACAATTACCAGCACGCCTTCCCGGTCTTGAGCTCGCTCGACATCCCCGCGACGATTTTTCTCTCCACCGGCTACATCAATGGCGATCAGACGTTCTGGTACGACCGGCTGGCACACCAGATTTTGCGGGCCCCCGAGAGAGAGTTGAACGTAACCGGTCTTGCCGGCCCACTACGCCTTCTCGCCGACATTCCATCGCGCCGGCAGACGATTCGCAGCGTTTTGGGCGAATTGAAACGGATGCCGAATGAACGTCGGCTGGAAGCGCTGCGCATCATCGAGGTTGAGCTTGGTTCCGCAGCTGATAATTTGCCGGCGACCGAAAGCCGACCCATGAACTGGAATCAGGTGCGCGAGATGGCGCGCGCCGGCATCGAGTTTGGGTCGCACACCGTGACGCACCCCATCCTCGCGAACCTGACCGATGACGATTTGCGATTCGAGCTGGTGGAATCTCGCCGCGCTATTGAAGAGCAGATCAGGAAACCGGTCTCAGTGATCTGCTACCCCGTCGGCGGGCGCACGGCGTTCAACGATCGCGTACGGCAAGCCGCCGCGCTGGCCGGTTATCGGCTCGGAATCTCTTATCTTCCGGGAACCAACCCCCTCCGCGGTATCGACCGCTACGGCATGCGCCGCCAACACGTCGAACGCTACACCGAACGCCCCTATTTTGCCGCGATGCTGGGTTTGCCGGAAGTATTTCAGTAGTGAGATAACGCAGTCGGCCTCCCGGCCGGCCGTCAAAAGAACTGGCGCCGAGGAAGGTTGAGGCTAAAATTGTCAGGCACATTCTGACATTTATGTGGGTCATAACGGAGGCACTCTGGAGGCCGTTGGACCTGCCGCCTGCCGGCACGGTTTTGACTTTTGTGCCGGGCGACCTACCTTTTAGCTCAGAAAATACTTTCGAGGTTCGCATGAGAAGTCGCCCCTCCATCCGAGGAGATCGCCATTTCTGCGTTAACGCCCTGCTCTCCTTCGTTAATAGCCCAGCCGCTGGCCGTGAACATAAACGGTGATGCGAATTCGCCGGACTGGTGGCGGATGGCCCGCCACGTCACGGTGGCGGCAATCGGCGTGTTCTTTCTGTCGACGATTCGCGAAGGACACCTGTGGGGTGACGATTTCGCGCAGTACCTGCGTCATGCTGATAACATCGCCCATTTCACGCCGTACGCCGAGACCGGGTACATCTACAACCCGCAAAATGCCATCGTCGGGCCCAGGTCTTATCCTCCGGCGTATCCGGTTGTGCTGGCCCCCGTCACGGCAGTCTACGGACCCAATCTGAGCGCATACAAAGCGCTGACCGTATTCCTCTTCCTGATTTCATTGCTGATCGCCAGCCAGTTGTTCTCGAATGACCTCAGCCGGCGAAATCTCTGGATCTGCCTGTCGGTCGTTGGATTCAGTCCGGTTTACTGGGAGGTCAAGGATGGAGTTGCGTCGGAGCATCTCTTCCTGCCGCTGTGGTATGCCGCACTGCTCGTCGCCGACGATTGGTATCGGCGACAAAAAATCTACGGCAACCAGTTCATGCACGGGGTGATTCTGGGCGGGCTGATCTTTCTGGCGTGCGCCACAAGAACAGTCGGCATCGTGCTGCTGCCGATGATTATCGCCTGCGAAGTAATGGTTAGCCGGCGAGTGACACGTGTCGGGATGTGCGCCCTGGCCACTGCCGTCGCGCTGTTGCTAGTCGTCCGGCTGATTCTGCCATCGTCGGGGTCGGGCTACCTGGAGCAGCTTCAGGGAATCAGCGTGGGCAGCCTCGTTGCCAATGCTTACGCGGACACGACGTCGTTTTCGCTCATCTGGCAGAATGGGCATTGGGATGGCATTCGCCGGACTGCCGGGGCCGGTTTCGCCCTGCTGGCTATCGCGGGGTTCCTCAGAGCTAACGTGACGCGGCCGACCCCACTGGGGATCGCCATGGCAGGGTACTTTGCGGTGATTGTCGCGTGGCCATCGGCGGACGGCTTGCGGATGATTCTGCCGCTCTTGCCGGCCTTCGTGTTTTATCTGCTGGTTGGAATCAACTCGCTGCAATCGTTTCCGCAAGGTCGGACCGCCGCGAGTGCGGGAGGCCTGGCGGTCCTGGTGTTCTCGCTGGCATCATTTGGAGCGGCTTATGCCGCGGCCGATTTTGGGCCGATCTCGACCGGTGTCGAAAGCCGTGTCGCCACGGAA
>DASYAR010000467.1:0-15929 GCA_036501235.1 Planctomycetaceae bacterium | reverse complement strand
TGTGCAACACGGGCGCTGCAGATCCCGCAACTCACTCTGCAACACCGGCGCTCGCCGTGCAACAAAACGCGCCGATCGTGCAACACGGGCGCTCGGAATCGTGCAACACCGTCGCGCGGCGGAGTTCGATCGGGGACATGGCAAGGGGGGGGGGAAAATAATTCCGAGAATTATTTCCGCCTGCCCGGCACCGCGATTTTCAGGTGATTCAGCACATCCCCGTAATATTCTTGCTCCCACTCTCGCCGCCCGTAATTCGTCCCCGTCTCGCCGCCGATCCCATGCGTCCGCAGCTGCTCGCGCGGCCATCGGCCCCCGCCAAACATGGCGTAGGCCGGATGTAGCGGCAAATCGTGGATCGCGGCCCACGCGAACACGTCGGGTGAAGTCCAGTGCGCGAGGGGGCGGCAGGATGCACCGGTATCGATGCCGAGATGCCGAACGCTCATTGCCCTTCGCCCGCTCTCGTCCATGCGCAGCCCCGTCAATCGGCGCTGTCCGAATTCCTGGGCGACTGCCTTCCAATGTTGATCGCGCGAGCAGTCTTCGTAGATAAAAATTCGCTCGTGATAATTTCCGGGAATTCCGGAGTAGCGATCACGCACGGATTCGCAATCCGGGTTGTCTCGCCCGCGCATGCGCACCCAAACGATCGGAACATGGATTCCCGCGAGCTTTGCCATGTGCATCAGGAGCACGCTGTCCTTGCCCCAACTCGTGCCGAGATAGCCCTGCTCGCCCGTATCCCATTTATTGAGGATCGCAATTGATTCATCCGCCAGCCGATCAAGCCTCGCGCGGCGCGATTCGGCATACGCGCGGTCCGCCTCCTCATGTTCGGCCCAAAGGCGCAGATCGGCGGGGGCGTGACGATGGGATGGCATCAGCACGGGGTAATCACCTCGCACAATAGGGCTGGGTCGAAATACGGTGACACCGGGGCCGCGAACGATGGGCGGAAGCCCCATAGACCCTTCGGCATCGCCACGCACGATGGAAGCGTGCGCATGAGCATCGGGCCATCATCAGTCGGCGCGAACCAGGACCAATCATCCTGAGCCGGTTCCACGATCCATTCCGCCACGCGCCCGTAGCCGTATGACGATTTCTTGCCGATGCAATCCACCCGCTTCAGCCGGTTTCGCATTTCAGAAGCGCCGCCTTTGCCTCGCGCCGAATTACTTCCCCGGCCCATGCAGAACCAGACGATTTCGTTCACCACGCGGACCCGTAGCGGCAGTCGCGATGCCTTGAATTCGCCTCCGGTGTGATTCACCTGCTTGCGGTTTTCTTCCGCGAGGAGGTGAGGATCGGATGTATCGAGCCTCCGGGCGAAGTGCTCCACGCCATCGCGGTGGACGTGGCCCATGATCGGCGAGGAGCAACGGGCGATTGGGTGGGGATAGCCCGCGACGAACTTCCGGTCGATCGGTATCGGAATCGTGCCGGTCCGCATGGCGTCCGCGCCAATGTGGCGATTGCCATTCGACGATTTCAGAATTGATGGCACGAGTGGGCGCATGACGCATTCGAGGATCGAATCAAGATGCGGCGGATCAATGCCGGCAATCGGTTCCAACAGTCGGGCGGTGACTTTCAGCGGCATCACGCAGCACCCCCCGCGAATAGCGCATCGGGTTTCTTAGCCTTCGCCTTCTTCGGCTTCTCGGCCTTTTCTTCCGTGGCGACGAACGCTTCCATCAGCCATTTCGCGCCCTCATCCCGATTGGCCTCCATGTTCGCCACGTACGCCGACACGAGCGATTCCTCGTCGTCGGGCAGGTCTCCGGATATGAGCGTGTGCAGCCTGCCGTGACCCTTGGCCGCCATGCCGCCCACCGTCCCGCCTTCCGCCTGCCAGAGACGGAGCGATAGCAACAACGCGCCTAATTCCAGATCGGAGACATTCCGCAGCACGAAACCGTGCGCGAAGTGCGCGCCCGGAATGACGCACTGTCCGGAGTAGATCATCAGGTTGCTCTCGACTTCGCCCGTTTCCGCCGGGTCCAAAATGTCGATGCAGGATTTTGCGGCATCAGACCGCGTGTACTGATACGACGCGACGAAATCTTCCGCCGGGCGAATCGCGTCGGGAATCTTCGATTCCGCCGGCGAAACTGCTGCCAGACGCTCCGCATTTTCCCGGCACGCCAGAAGACCCGGCCAGACGATCAGTGATCCTCGGACAATCTCGTTTTTCTTGCAGCCGCCCACCAGCCGGATCAGCGGCATGAGCCGGTGCATGTCCGCATTCTGCCGCGTGTTGCTGTTGGCCGATGATTCGCTGAGTGAACCCCCATGCATGAGGAAATTGAGGGCGCGCATGTTCAGCTTGCCCTCTAATCCCCACCGCTGAATCAGGAACCGCGCGCCAACCTCGCGCACGAGCCGATGACGGATCTGATTGCCCGACAGATGCGGGATGCCGCGCGGGCCTTCCGGGGTCTGGTAAATTCGCCTCGCAACGAGCGATTCGTTTCCTTCGCTTCGATCGGCGTGAGTGCATGGCGTGATCGTTTCCGACAGCGCGAATATTTTGTATGTCCGGTTCATTTTGCACCCGCTTTCATTTCCTTCACGCGTTCCCACCGGACGCGCCCATGCGCGAGAATCGCGAAGCTGCGCGTGGCGACGTAGCGGACAAATCCCTGCCGCCATGCCGCCGATTGTTCCGACCAGTCATGGAGCATCGCGCCAATTTCAGGATGACGCGCCGCCTTCGCCGCGTCGGCGCGAACGTGATCCAGGCACAGAGACACGAATCGATCCATGTCGCCATCCGTTGTCTTCGCCGCTGCCGTCGCGAGTGCCGATGCAATGCGATCCCACAGCGACGTGCGGTCCAAATCTTCGCCGAACAATTCGCACATCAGAATGCAGAGGTGGACGGACGCCGCCTTGTGCTCGGCCGTCGCCGCATTGTCTTCACCCGCCGAATAATCCGGGTCCGTCAATCCCGCCAGTCGTCGCCGGTATTCTTCGGCGCTCAGTCGCGGAAGCGGCGGAGGCAATGTCTGTTGGGTACTCATGCTGGCTTCTTTCCATGTTTGGGCACAACCATGCACTCAAGCGGCTAAGCGGCTCGTGCCCGACCGCCTCCCACTCTTCGAGGATCGATTCCCATTTTGTGAAATATTGCGGCAATGCGATCGCGAGGCGAATCGGCGAGGAATCCGCCAATGCCGGCTTTCCGCACGCCGCCGCGATGCGTTTGCATAGCTCAAGTCTGTCGGCCAATTCCGGCGGGCGGAACGTGACCTGCTCCTGCTCAAGCATCACCGTCACTGCATCGCGCGACAGGTTCACCGGCGCGAGGTAGAGCAGATGCTTTTGGCCGCTGGTTGCCAGAACGATCGAATATGGCGGATCAGGAGGATTTATGCACGCCGCCGATAGCTCGAACAGATTGGCTTTCGTGTATCGCTTCTTTGCCAGATCCGTGAGCACCCACGAATAGAGCCGTGGTTGATCCTCGCGATTCTCGGCCCGCAGGGTCATCATGCAGCCATCGCAGAGCGTTTCGCCGCGCACGCGGGCGAAACCAGTGAAAGAGTCGGAGAGAACATCGGCGACCGGCGAGCCGGCGGCGCACGAGCCATAGCACAAGGCGCATTGGATGCCTCCGGGAGTCACCGGATTGCCGTGAGCTTTCGCAAATAATTGCGGGGTTGTCATTTTTTAATCCACCGGATTCTCGCAAATCTCCACGTCCGCCAATCGAGCCACGACGCCATAACCGCCCGCCGCGGGCCGCACGTCCGCGTGATCCACCCGATTGCCCAGGGCCTCGATAGCCACACCGCTGGCAGAAGAATCAGAGTCAGGCCCAGGCTCGTCCCCATCGTATTCCTCGTCCCACAGAATCCACGCCATGACGCCACGGGCGAGGGTCATCACCGCGACGTCCCGAAATTCCGGCCGAGCGGCCCATTGCTCGACTGGCAGCGTCCGCAGCAAATCCCTGATCGCGAGCCATTCCGCGGAATACCACGACTCCAATTCCCGGCGACGCATCAGCAGCACATTCTGCCAGCAGTCGTAGCACAGCCAGACGCCACGCTCACGCACGGTCCTGTAGTACCAGGGGTAGAGCCTCCCCGGCGCGCACACCTTCCCCCCGCACGCGCACATGGCCGTACGGGGCGATGATGCGCGCGGGGGGTAGTCTCGGCCCATGCCCCATGCCGGGCTGCACACGAGCCGGGAATATCGCTCGCCGGTGCGCGAGACGGTTTCGACTGGGGCGTAGGTGATTTGCTCGCCGCCGGTTTGGGAGCGGAGTTTGGCACCGGACTTGGCGGGTTTTTTGATGGTCGCTTCCATGTTACAGCCCCGGTTCGCGGCCGCCCTCACGAACGCGCTTCGCTAATTCTCTCAATGGCACTATCCTGGCGGATCGGCATGAGCATCCCGATTCCATCTGCGAAGCGGAATCGTAAAAGGGTGGCGCTGGGAGTGGCACTGAAACCATTCGGATCAATGGCGTAGTCACTGCCCATGCGATAGAATTTCTGGACCCGCCCCGCATCAAAATACTGGTCGTCAACCTTCACGATTGACGGGAAAATTCCCTGCATCCTCCCGCGACACATCGAGCACTCGTATCCGTGCGCGTATGAGCCGCGATCGTCACACCCCGAGCAGCCATCGCCGAGACAATTCGCGCAGCTAACGATAAATTGCGCTGGTGGCTTCGGCCAGTAGCCGCTTCCGCCACATTGCGGACAGATGCTCACTGCGACGATTGGATCTGGCTTCTGGATTGGCCGCCAAACGAGTTTCGATTTGTCCCACGGGAGGCGGGAGAACGGCGGAACGCGATCGTTCGCGTGAAGCAATGCGTCGGCCAATATCGGGCGAACACGGACCGCCATCCTGCTATCGGTAGCATATATCCAGTCGTCAACCTGATGAGGGAGGCTGTAATCGTGGCGAGCGTATTCACCGCAAAATTCCATAAGGTCAATGTTGCGCCGATGGCCGGGAATCAGGAAAGATGCGGTGGCTAATCCGATGGTTTGCAAGAATGTTCTTCTGGTAATCATGGCTTCCTCATTTCAGAATTCCCAACTGATGCCGTTTCCACGCCGTGCTGCGCGGTATTTTTAACCCATCTGCCGCCGCGCAGATCGACGGATACGGTACCCCGCCAACCTCCACGGCGATTTTTGCCTTGCGGTATTTTTCCGGCCTGATGTTGAACCTGCGACGCTGATAATCCCGTTCTACCCGCGAGTGCTTAATCTTCCACGCCGCGCGGCGCTGCTCTGGCGTAATGTTGCTGGCAACGAATCGATCGAGCGCGCCTTTGGTCGTCCCGTATTTCGCCACCAGGTCCGCATTGACCATGCCGGCAACATAATCGGCGACGATCTGAGGCAGCATTGATTTCAGCCGGCGTTGCTCTCTCTCGCGCAACTCATTGGCGACCGACGAGCGAATTTTATTGTCGGCAACAACCGGCAATGGCTTCGCCTGTCGCGGGATTGGCTGAATCGGAGGCTCGTACGTCGGGTCGAATCTCTCGCGCAGGGCCGCGAATCTTGGGTCGATTTGGGTCACGTTGCCCTTTCGCCCCCGGCCCAATTGCCGGGGAGCTACGTCGTGCCCCCTACTTCGCCGAGGCACTGATTTCAGATTCCGACGCAACCGGCTTCGACTGTCGCGGGTTGGCGGACCAATAGCCCATTTGGGCTTCCTCGATTTCCGATTTTCCCTTGTTGCCGAGCCCTTTGATGTCCTGCGCCCAGAAATCGGACTTCTTGGCCTGCCAATCGCCGAGTTCGCCCAGCGTGGTTAGGGCCGGGGCGTGGCTCGCGAGGGACTTCAGTGCGCGGTTGCCGATTTTCGGCGTGAGGGTGGACAGGGGGACGAGTCGCCAGGATTCATCTTCGGCGGGGATTTCAGCGACGAGTTCGATCAGCGGCGCGGGAACTTCCGGAATCACCGATTCGCGGGGAACGGTTTCGGCGGGCTTATCGAAAATTGGGGCCGGTAATTTCGTGAACAAATTCGGCTCGCCCTGCTCGTCGATGATCGCAAGGAGTCGATCGGTGTCGCGCTCGAGATCCTTCTTCGCGCCCTTCAACTCTTCACTGATGCTATCCACGTTCGATTGCGAATTTCGGACGCAACGGCGCTGGAACATCAGCCGATCGTGCCAATCGTTTATCGCGGCCGCAATATTTCGCGAACCGACTTTTTCGGGGATTGCGTCCGCGATTCGCTGGCGGCTTGCGTAAACCTGTTCGGGCGACGGGGGCTCGACGGATTGAGCTTCAGGCGTTCCCTCGGCGACCGGCGCGTCAGCCTTCGGCGCGGTCAGTTCCTTTTCCCGCGCCTCACACCACGATTTCGCCTCGGCCAGCGTATCAAATTCTGGCTTTGGCTGATTGTCGGGGATGCCGGTCAATTCCGAGTGCGACTCGAAGATAGCCCACTTTTCGTCTACGTGGTCGATCTGCCAGACGAGCGGGCCATAGGCGTCACGGCTGACCTCTTCATCGCTCCCCCGGTCCTGCGGATGGCGCAAACTGGAGTTCGCGAAAAAGCTGTCTCCGTCTTCGTTGTGCTCCCAATCGAGAATCGCGGGCTCTGTCGCGAGAATGGCGGCGCATTCCTCGCATCCGACCGGGTCGTGCGGCGTGGATTCTGCCGCTTGCTCTTCCGTCTTCGGTTCGTCAATTACGGTTTCCATGATTCGGTCCTTTCGAGAATTGTAGATTCCTGCGATCACAAGATCGCCGGGTTTGTTTCGGGTTTATGCGACGTCACCGAACGAACTTCGTTGAGCCAGTGCTGCAAAGTCGTCGGGCCCTCGTCCAAAAACGGATAGGCGGCCCAGGTCTCGGCATCGCGTTCGGTCATTCCTGCGTTAATCAGGGCTGTTACACAGCTTGCGAAAAAATGCCGGCGGTATCCGTCGTGAAATCGTCCTCGAATGCACACCGCTCGCCACCATGAACGGTGAACGCGGATGATGACCTCGAAATCTCCGGCTTTCGCGAGGTCCGGGCGCTGTTGTCGGTAAATTGCGGCGAAGGTTTGGGCGGGGACGAACTGCCGGGCTTCCAATTGCTCGCCTCGTTCCGTGCGATTGCAAAGCTCGATCAACTGGCCGTAATTCCAATACCCGTTTTTAAGACTTGGGCTCTTGCGGTGCTCGGCAATCGCTCTGAAAACTGCCTGGCGGGAGAAGGGCGCGAAATCCTTGCGAAGCTGCAAAACAGATTCATCGCTCACTTGCCCCATGAACAGCCCGCACAGGGTTTTTATCGCGTCGGAGACCTCTTTGGCGTTCACGATTTATCCTCCGGTTGCGACAAAAGTTGGTCGATGCGGTCCATCTGCCGATCACGGGAACTTTTCGCCGGCGAGGAAAGATTTCGAGCCTTCCCAACCGCCCATCCGACCGGGAATGGTGCCCGCAACGCGACCCCTTCGCCGATGAGAATTTGGGCCTGCTCCCAGCCGACCATTCGCACGAGTTCGCGGCATTTCCCGTGTGTGGCGGGGTCGTAATTCAGCATCGAATTTCCGCCGATGAACGCCCGGATTTCGGAATCGATTTCGTCCCCGTCCGGAGGTTGGACGACGACGCGCGAAGACGTCGTTTCCGTTCCGTTCAGTTCCGTTCTATTCAATTCCGTTCTTATGCCACTAGTATCCCTATGGGTATCCCATGGCTCACCTATTGGCTCAGTTATCCTATCTTTCTTCTTATTCCATCTGGACTTAGCACCCTTTTTACCTCCGATCGATTTCGAATCTCTCTCTTTCTTAATCCGCTCAAAAACTTCCTGCATGAACTTTTGGTGCCATCTTTTTCCGCGGAACTTGAAGGCAGCCGTAACCATGGGTTTGATCCTGGACCATGAGTCGGCGTCCATGCGCGCCCAGCGCGCAAGTACGGCGTCATCGGCGGGAATCGAACCGGGGGGAACCTGGTCCCAAGCTCGGAAGAGAAGCAGGCAGTAAGCGCCGACGGCCTCTGCCGTCATGCACTCGACCACATCGTCAGCCAGAAAGCGGCGGGGGTGGAAGGAGAAATATTCGAATTCGTTTGCCATCCGTGATTCGATTTCGTTTGCGTCCGTGATAATCCGCATCAAGATCGACAATTCCGCCATCACGAGTAGAGCGTGGCGGTTCCCCTCATTGACGGGCCGAATTTCTCGTCAAAGTCGCGGATGCCCATTACCTCAAGAGCGTCTTCGCCGTACCGCTCGGCAATCGAGCGAAATCCGGAAAGCTCGTAATCGTGCAGCCGCAATTTTAGTTTTGGCCGGCCCTGGTCGTCAGTCTTGACGCTCCCGGTTTCATCCTTCTGGATTTCAAGGTGCGTTATTTCGTGATCGAGGGTTGCCCGGCGCTGATTCGGCGTGGCCCCGTCCCACCACTTCGCGTCAATGACGATTTCAGCATCAGCGCGCTTGTCCACCCGCTGCTTGTAGCCAATGACTGACACTACGGCAGCGCAGGGCCAGCCGTGCAACTTCACTGCCGGCTCGCCATTTTCGGGCGTGTCGCTCGTCGCCATGAGGATGCAGAGGCGTACGTACAGCGGGTTGCCGTCGCGGTCCTGCCCCATCTGTAATTCGGGGTGGTGCGCGGCAAGGATATCTTTCGCGAGATCATGAATTTCGGGCATGGCCTGGTCGAAAATGATGCTCATTTACGTACTCCAAAAAGACGAAGGGATTGCGAAACTAGCCCCGTTAATTAGCAGAACTTCCGGGGCCACGGTGTCATTTGCGACGCCTCGGCGGCCCTGAGATACGAGGGATTTCGTCATGTGGACGGGGCGCACGGTCCAGCCGGGGTATAGGTCTGCAAGGGATGGGTGATCGTAATAACTCACGACAACGCGGGTGTGACGAAACCTACAGACGGCGGCCGCGAGTCGAGCGTGATCTTGGTTTGTAAAATCGTGCTGATAACTCGCGCCCTTGACGATGTACGGCGGATCGAGGTAGATCACGACACCAGTCGCGTCTTCGATCTTCTCGCAGAGTTCGATGCCGTCGCACGAAAGAATCGTGACGGCGCGCAGCCGGCGGCGGAATGCGGGAATCGATTCGACGATCGACTGGAACCTCTTCGCCCCGTGGCCTCCGTTTTTCGTGAGTCGCCGCGCGAATCCAAGATTGTATCGAGCCGTTCCCGCAACGCCATTCATGCCCTGCCAGCTCGTCAGGAAATAGTCGTACGCGCGATCGGCGTCGAGGTGATCGGAGGCGGCGTAGGTGTTATTACACCGTGCGCGGGACTCGTTGAATAATTCCTGGCTGTTCATCGCGCGTCGCAGCCGGCGGTACAGCGACGGGCCAACGGCGGAATCCTGTAGGCAGCGGGCAAGATTTATTAAATCTCCGTGCAAGTCATTAACCGTCTCGGACGACGTCGGCGGTTTCGCGAGCAAGATGGACATGCCACCGCAAAACGGCTCCCAGTATGCGCGGTGCGGCCCGAGTTCTTCGATAATCTTCGACGCGAGCGTGCGCTTTCCGCCGAACCAAGGGGCGAGGGCGGTAATTTTCATCTCGCTGTCGGTCATGTCTAAAACCCTTGAAACTCCGTCATCTAAAGGCAAAGAGCCTCAGCAATAAGGGAAAAAAAATACGTTCATTGAGTTCCCAACCCCACCGCCGGGCAGTGGCGTGGAGGGTGTGACGCTTGCACGTTAGACGCGCCGGCGGCAGGGTTGGAAGCTCAATCTGAATCGGTTTACAAACGTCACGTCCACTATCCTGCCGTCGTCGGCATGGGTTTGTCAAGCCCGCGCCCGCAGGAACTTCGGTTTTCTCTCAGGGATTTCCGACTTGGGAACCTGCACGAGTTTCCGCGCCAACGCCTGACGGATGCGATTTTGCATCTTCCATGCAGTTTTCTGACCCACCATCAGAACCTTGGCGAGTGCCGTGCTGGAAACGCCGCCGTGAGCTTCGGCGAAGATTGCGGAGAACCAGTGCCCGAGTGGGATGGCGCTGTCCTCCATGAAAGTCCCGATTTTGTAGGAAAATTGCTTCTTGCAGTCCCGACATTTCAAGACGGGGCGCGTCGAAAGTTCATAGACGGATTCCGATCCGCAGTGGTGGCAGACCATGCCACCGGGCCACTTGATTTGCCGCATGAAATCGTTGCAGATTTTCACGTCGAAGTAGCGGACGGCTTCGATCAGACTTTCGGGGAGTTCTGTTTCCATTGGTTAATTCTCTTTGACAATTTCAACCCAAAGGGGAAAAAGCTTAACGAGTTGGCGTGCACCGAAATCTGGAATGTCGGCAAGATCGACTGCCGTGGTGTGCTTGCCTGCGAAGACGATTCTCGCATAGTCCCCGCCCATCGAACCCGGCATAAGCCACAATGCCCCTTCGGCGACCGTGGCGTTTTTTGCCAAGAAGAGCTTGCCTTTAGCCACGTAACAAATCAGGTATCCACCCACACTCAATTGCGACGGATTTCCCTTTGGGACTTCGTCGAAGACGCCGAGCGGGGGAAGGTCGGCGTTACGCTCAAGATAAATCCGCACGGTTGGCACGGGGCTACTCCTGCGAAAAGTCTTCTTCCCGATCCGGCATCGTGCCGTTGGGGCGAGCCGCTCGCCTGCAGGCAGGGCAAAGGACATGCTCGCGCGTGTACGAAATGGCGTCGGCAATTTCCGATTGGGTTGCCTGATAGCCGTTGTCTGGGAGAGGTGCATTGGGGATTTCGTACCACTCCAACACCGCCGTGTGGCCGCACTTGTAAGTTACCCTTTGCATGGTGGACTCCGAAGGTCCAACCTGCAATCCGGTTGGCCGATGGACAAATAATATCAGATTGTCCCGGTGTGTCAAGTGCCTAATTATTATTTTCGTGGAAGTCGGATTGCGTGAGCCCCCACGGCTTCGGGAGTGTACACGCTACACGTCGCCCGCGAGGCTTTCGGCTTCCCGGTGCCGAACGCGATCGCATCAGGTGTTCCGGCCGCGAATATCAGGTCACCGCCGTCGCGAACCATTTCCTTTAGGACGTCCTTGATGCTGTCGGCCTGGGCCTCGATGACGACCAGTTGCCTCAACAGCTTCTCAGGGTCCGTGGCGAGCGGTTCAGCGGCGACCGGGCAAACGCGGACGGCATCACATATCGAGCATTTGTAAATTTCCGGCCATGCGGGAACTTGCTCGATCGGCGTGTTCCGGTGTGCGAGGTAGAGCCGCGCCGCCGACTTAATCCGCTGCTCGATCTGAAACATATCCTTGCGTTGAATCGTGACGGCGGCAGTGGTTTCGCTCAGCGCCGGCATGAAAATGCGAACCGTGACGCGCTGCACCGGGTAATTTCGGAAGATGAGGTACGGGTAAAACTGAAACTGAAACGACGATCTGACCGCCGTTGCGGTCCAATGCTTGCGGCCGGATTTCCAGTCCCACAAATCCAACTCTTCAACGCTCACCGTCGACATCAGCAGATCGACCTCACACGTTAGCCGCGCCGTCACGCCATCAACCTCCATGTCCGCGGCAAGCTGCCCCGACATGTTCGCGCCGCCCTGGGCCGTCATGTCATCGCCGTCGTCAAACCGCAGCAGATCCTCGGGATTTCGCTTCTCCGACGAATCCGGCAACGTCGTCAGGATGTCCACGAATTTCCACGTCGCGTACTTCACGGCGTCGATCACGGCGGGCTGCACGTCGGGCCGGGAGTTCTCAGCGCCGGCCGACAGATCGTTCCGCAGATCGTGCGGGAGCGTGCCGTGGATGCGCCGCGACTTCACCGCCTCGGCAAACAGCCGGTGAACCTCATTGCCGACAGTCGCCATTTCGCCGCCGGTGCTCACGAGCTTCCGGTCAACCTGCGCGGCCTGTTGTGGGCAAGATGCGTACCTCTCAAGGTCGCTCCGATCCAATATTGTGATCGGCGTGGAGGTGGGGCCGGATGGGATTTCGTCGGGCTCGAAAAGTTGCTCGGTCATGCCGCAAGAAAATGAGACGACTAATCGGTTCACATTGCCTCCCTGCAAGCCGCAACCGCGTCGAGTGACCACGATTCAGGCGGCCGCATATCGAGTTCCGTCCGTAACGTTTTCTTGCCCCACGCCGCGAATTTAGCCCATGCCTCGTGACCCTTTTCGGCGGGGGCGTACTTCTTGCGCCAGTCGTTATAGAGGCTCTTGAGCAGCGGCCCGACCTCGGGATTGACTGACGGCGCGGGGTTGGCGTTTGACTCGTCCTGTCGCTGCTGGCGAGTGCCTACGACGGGGGCGGAAGGGACAGGTTCTGGCGAGGGCAGTCGATTCGCGCTTCGCCCGTCATCGTCCAGATCGGCGGAAAGTCCGAGGACTGCGAGGAGGGAGTAGCGTTGGCCGTAGCTCAGCGTCGAGCCCGCGGCCTGCGCGGAGTTCATCGACGGCGCGCCGGCCATTCCGGACGTGAAATTAGCCGAGCGTTTTCCCCCGCCGATGTGCCGCAATGTGCATGTCGTAGTGGTCACGCCGTCGATGAATTTCGAGTCCCAGGAGTAGGAGAGATCGTTGCCCGACAATCGCGGATCGACGACGGCCTTTACGTCTTCCAGATTCGCGAACCTGTACATGTCTTCGCCGGCTTTATTCTTCACCGTCCGCGTTTTCAGGATTTGCGGACAATTGCGGCGAAAATCGCGGAGGGCCGATTCCAGATCCGTTTCAGCCTTCTTGTCTTCGGCGCGCTCCTTGAGCGCGACGAGCTTTTCGAATGCCTCAATCGTGAAGCCGCTCCCCGGCTGCGCCATCAACTCCATGGCGCGGGCGAGGATGTGGCCGGCGCTTGGCTCGGCAGGAATCTCCATCCGCTGCAATTGCGAGTGCTCCACATTTGCCAATTCCTGCGATGTTGACGGGTCAATGACTGAGTTCATTTTTCCTCCATCCGCTTCGGACTTTTCTCGGCGCAACCGGGTCACGAGATTTTCCGAACCTTTAGGGCGTCCCATCACTTCTCCCTCGCGGCCCGCTCAACGAGATCGGCGGGGATCTCGAACGCGGTCGCATCGACCTCCGTTATTTCAAAAACTCGGCAAAATTGAGCGTTTCCCCATCGGCCAATCGAATCCGCACCACGGCGCGGGGGTTGTCCTTGTCCTCATGCTGAATCGCGCAGATGCCTTTGATCTGGCTGTCGTCCTCCCAGCCCACGCCGGTTATCGAATCGAGCAGTGCCTTGAACGAGTTGTCGATGTCTCCAGCTTGTCTCGGGCGGTACAGATCCACGACGACGTAGAGCCGGCCAGCGAAGGGGGTGATTCCCGATGCCGCGGCGATTCGCTCGGCGGCGTGCTTGTATTTCCGCCCTTCGCCGCTGATCAACATTCGCCCCTGGCCCTTGATGACGACCATCCGATACATGCGATTGACGGAGGGCGGGTAGGGCAGCACGAGCCGACGCCACCCGTCGCCCTCAGTGATGCGGGCCCGTCGCGTGGCCTCGATAAATTTCGCCGTGTCGATCGGCGGAACAATCTTGCGCATCGACTCGACTACCGGCGCATGTGCTCGGCGGAGATATGACGATAAATTGCTCATGTGGCCTCCGTGCTATTTCCCCACTGATTCGCCATTGCATCGGCGATAGATTGGAATGTTCGGGACCGTTCTCGCCGCCGGTCCTTTGACCGCGACATGCCTTCGGTCCAGTGCCTCGCCTTGGGTTTTCCTGTGGCGACGCGAGCGGACACGTAAACAGGGGGTGGGGGCGGCAATGGACCACTAGTTCCGGCGACGGCGAAAATCTCGTCGGCGCGGAAAAGCCTCGGGAGTCCCCGCAACCAAAAACACGTACGTTTGCGGATTGCTTCCCCGAAATCGAATGGATTTACGATTTGATCTGGCGAACGAAATTCATTTGCCGGCAATCCGAATGGGTTCTCCACGCAAACTTTCGGCGCATTGGCGCGGTAGCACTCCATGAAAAAAGCCATCGCCTCACGGCGTTTCTCTGCTCGCCCCGGAGCGTTCCAATGGGCAGTCCCCGCGTAACTGAGATAGGTGCACGGCGGGAAGGCAATGACCATATCCCACCGCTCGCGGAGAAGCGGCGTCACGTCACCGATGACGTGCGGCCCCGCAATCTCAGTGGTTTCCAGATCGGCGGAAACGGCATCATGGCCGCGCGAGCGAAACGCCTCGCGGACGATCCCGGAACATTCGCACGCCAATAGGATTTTCACGCGCCACCGCCTGCCGAATTGAGGCGGCTACGTAGGGGGCGTTCGGTCGGGATGGGAGGTGAGTCGTCCATGACGTTTTCTTGCGTCCGTGCGTTGCGTCCCGTGCTTCGGCGGCTCTCTCGCGAGTTTTGCTCAGCGATTTGGACCTCCTCATCCGTCAACGCGGAGCGAGACAAGGTTGCGATCGCCGCCGCCACCGCCAGGATCAGCTTGACGACGTTTTCCCGCTTCTTGCCGATCAACTTTCCGGCTTCCTCGGGGGTGATGGTTTTTGCAATTTGCATCTGCTTACCCGCTCCGTTCGATCCGCGTTTTCCGGTCCTCGTCACACTCGCGCCGAACGTGGTACGCGTCGATCGACTCTTTCAGCCATCGCCCAAACGCGGTGAATTGCTCGGGGAGAACACACCGGGCCAGCCGCGCCGCGATCGCCACTGAGTTTTCCTCGATCCACTCGGCGCGGTGGCTGTACCATTCGAGCGCGGGGCGACGAGAGTTTGGGAGTTCGGCGCTGTCGAAATGCGGAGACTCGATCCCATGAACCTCGCATCGGCAATCGGGACAGGTGCATTGCTCCATCGCCATTTGCACGAGTCGCGAGGCTTGATTACGCGGAGTTTTTTCGCAATTGAGGTTCATCGCAATTTTCCTAAAATGGCCGGTCGGGAGTCCTTTCCCCAATTCCGTTGACCCGGCCATCATGATTCAGCGGAGGCGCACGCGACGAGATCGGCCATCGCGTCTTCGTCGTTGGCGTAAAAATTCGGAATGGGCTTATTCGGGCGGGACGCCGCATAGATCAGTGAGCCGGCGGCAGCGGAACCCAATTGATCCTCCAGCAGCTTCCCGGCTTCACCCGCGAGATGGATCGCCCAGCCGGCGCGGCAATGCGTCGTCTCGCATCTGTGCCAAGTCGACATTTCTAGTCTGCGTCCATCGGCAGTGCACGCGGCAAGAATCTTCTTGTCGATCTCCGCGATGACGGGAATCGCGTCACGGAGGTTCGCGTCACGGAGGCTCGCGCCACTGAGGTTCGCGTCACGGAGGCTCGCGTCACGGAGGTTCGCGTCACTGAGGTTCGCGCCACGGAGGTTCGCGCCACGGAGGTTCGCGGTCGTCTCGCCTGTCCACAGGACGGCCCCGGTAAGTTTGTGCCTGATTTCCATCTTGTCTCCTTTTTGACGATTTCGGACGTTTGAGATTGGGTCGGACATAGATTCCTTCCGATCATTTAGGATGCTGTGGCAAGACGTGCCAGCTTTACGATTTCCTGCTCGATGACGCCGACCGGCACACCGTACACCTCGGCCAACTTTGGCGCGAGCGTGAGCCGCGGGATCACGAGCCCTCGCTCCCATGATCCGACCGCCGATGGCGTGACGCCGATCATCACGGCAAGGTCGAATTGGGAGATCGTCTCGCCCTTTGACTTTTGAAGTTCCTTGCGGCGTTTTGCGAAGAAGTTCATGGGGGGCCTCATAAATAGCCGGTGAATCAGTCGCCAATCTCAGGATTATTTTCCCAAGGATCAATTCCTTCGGCCTCGCATCCGTCCAAGTGCAGGATGAGCGCACCCTGCAATTGCTTGATTGCATGGGCGACGTTATCGCCGCAGGTAAACAAACCGCGAAGGGGGCGACCATCCACGCCCTCGGCGACCGCTGCCGCGCCGGTGTCGGTAAATTCGATCACCGCAATAAAGTGATGTTCGATTCCTTGGCGCAGGATCGAAAATGGACGTC
>DASYAR010000466.1:0-4218 GCA_036501235.1 Planctomycetaceae bacterium | reverse complement strand
CGATAATGGGGACATCATGATTGCCCAAGCGCATTGGCTCTATAGTCACAGTCTGCTCAAGGTCCGGGTGCCGATCACGGTCACGTTGGCGGCCAAAAAGCAGCCGGTCGGCAAGATCATCGAGCTGGTTCCCGGCTCGATCATCCAGTTCGACAAGCCGTGCGACGAGATGCTGGACCTGGAAGTCGCCGGACAGCCGATCGCGCAGGGCGAGTGCGTCAAGGTCGGCGACAAATTCGGGCTGCGGATCACAAGCTTGATCCTGCCCGGCGAGAGCTTTCACTCGCTGTCCGAGTTTTCCGAGCAGCAGCCGGGCTGACGGCTTGCAGCCTGTCGAAAAAGGGGACTGGCTCCCAGCGACGTTGCGGCGCTGTTCGACGAATCTGCGTTGCCGCAAGGTGCCTGTCCCCTTTTTCAATCGGCGGAAAAGAGGCATCACTTCACTTCGAGCATCCGTTCGAGCGCCACCAGGGCCCAGCGGGCCGTCTCGTCATCCACGCGAATGACGTTCACCGGCGTGCCGGCCGCCAGGTTCTCCAGGCTCCAGCAAAGGTGCGCCAGGTCGATGCGGTACATCGTGGCGCACATGCAAACCACGGGCGACAGGAAGTGAATTTCCTGCTCGGGATGCTCGTGCTTGAGCCGATTGACCAGGTGCAGTTCCGTGCCGATGGCCCATTTGGTGCCCGGGGCGGCCGATTGAACTTCGCGAATGATCTTGCCCGTCGAACCGAACACGTCGGCCTTGTCGACCACTTCCATCGGGCATTCCGGATGCACCAGGATCTTGATGCCCGGGTATTTGGCGCGAAACATGTCGACGTGCTCGCTGCGAAACATGGCATGCACGCTGCAGTGCCCGCGCCACAGCAGCACTTTGCTCTCAGCCAGTTGCTCGGGCGTATCGCCGCCGAACTCTTCGCCAAACGGATCCCAAACGGGCATCTGATCGAGCGCGATGCCCATGGCCTTGGCCGTGTTGCGGCCCAGGTGCTGATCGGGAAAGAACAGCACTCGGCTGCGGCGCGCAAAAGCCCACTTGAGCACCGCGGCGGCATTGCTTGACGTGCAGACGATGCCACCGTGCCGGCCGCAAAACGCTTTCAGGCTGGCGGCCGAGTTGATGTACGTGACCGGCGTGACATCGGTCGTGTCGATGACCTCGCCCATTTCCTCCCAGGCTGCCTCCACCTGTTCAATCGCCGCCATGTCGGCCATCGAGCAGCCGGCCGCCATGTCGGGCAGGACGACCGTCACGCGTTCGCCGCCGCGGTCGGTTAGCCGCTGGGGCCTGTTAGCCAAAATGTCGGCCGTTTCGGCCATGAAGTGGACGCCGCAAAAGGCGATCGCACGGCAGTCGCCGCTGTCGGCGGCCATCTGGCTGAGCTGATAGCTGTCGCCCCGTAGATCGGCCAGGGCGATCACTTCGTCCTGCTGATAGTGGTGCCCCAGGATCAGCAGCCGTCGGCCCATTTCGGCCCGCACGGCGGCGATCCGCGCGGACAGCGCATCGTTATCGAGCGACTTGTACGGCGCCAGTTCGAAGCTGGGAGTCGAAGCGGGATGAACGGCGGTGCTCATGCGGTTTCTCTGGGCGGACCACTTCAGGCGGACGATTCATTATAGGGGCGGCCGGCCTGAACTGGGAGTGTGGCCGACGTGCAGCGGGCAGCGATACTCGCAGTGATGGGTTCGAATCCCGTTGCCATGCTCGGCTTGTCGAGTCAGAATGCACCTGCTTCCATTGCCCTTGATCGCAAAAAACGCCCGTCACAGTAGATTGGGTGTGCGGCGCGTATCGAATGGAGATGGTGTCCCCCCCCATGATCTTGCTCCACGGGACGACTCGTCAGCGGGCCGAGCGCATTCTCGCTCTTGGGCCAGACCCTCGTTTCTGCGAACCCGGCGAACAAGCGACCGAAAACGGGTTCTCAACATATCTGGATCACGGCCCGTTCCTATTCGGTGATCCAGACGGGTATGCTCACGGCAAGGCGAGGGAATTCCCCGACGAAGGCGGACCTGTTATACTTGTATTGCAGGTGCCCGACGCGATTGTTCAGAACGCCATAACGGAGTGGTTTCCTCTCAGCCAAGGGCTTGTGCAGTTCGATCTTGGATCGGGGCTTGAAGAGCTATTGGCTGTCTGGTCACAAATCGCGAGTTCCGCACTGATTCGGAGCCTCACATGATCCACTCCAACATTTTCGCCGATCGTGTCCAGGTGGTATTCCGACCGACGGAGCGTGGGGTAGTCGGACTCGTCGACGACTTGCTGGGGCTGTGTCGGCTCTACCAGCTCCGAATCAACTTCCGCGACGACAGTTGTTGCGTCCGACACCTTGGAGCCGATGCCCAAGAATCGTTGGAGATACCAGTTCCGAAGTCTGTATTCCGTGCCGCACTGGCGAGGATCGCCGCCATCTGCAACGAGCAACATCCCGAATCGGTCACTCCGTACAGTGGGGAGGGCACTATTGCCGTGTTGCCGCCGGTTTCGTCGTGTTCGGAGAAGGGGGTCGCGCCATCGACCTGTTACGTGTCATTCATCAACACTCCTCGCGATCAGCATTTTGAAATGCGGTTCTCCACCATTTCTGCCGGTGGCAGAAATCGCTTCACGGTGCTGTTGCGTGACAAGCGAACCGTTACGGTATTTGGCCATGCACTGAAGTATGTCGAGAACGCCGCAAACACAACCGACTGCGGTTCATACGGTATCCTTTCTCGCACGGGTGGCGGCGAGGTTCTTGTTGCATTGTTCCGTGCCTCGGAAGTGATTGGCGTGTTCAGCGGCGACATGACCGATCCTGACGCACCCGGGCTCGTTGGACCCAGTACGTCAGCTGTGACAGCGACGCGTGATGCTCAGCGCCAAAGAGCCCTGGACGATCCGAGCCAAGGGCTCTGAGTCATTGTCGAGCAAGGCCGGGGGGCTGATGGAACCTCTCTTTCAGCTTTTTCCGTTCATAAACAGGGCTTACGCTATTCCAGCATGTGGATTGCAGCCGGCAGTCCCCGGACGCCGCCCAGAAAAAGTTCAATAGCCGTCCTGTCGCCCCGACTTTTTTCAGAAACGAGCCCTTCGTCGAGAACGTCGAAGGGCGTTCCGGTGGGTGCCACGTTTCTCCCGCTCAGGGGCTCTAATATTCGGGGTTTGTTTCGATCTCCAAACGGGGATGCCTGGCCGACCATTTCACGAGCAACTCCGAAGTCGTCCCCAGCAAGTATTGCCCGAAGAATTCTCGAAGGACGGCACGGGTTGTGCCGTTCAATGCTTTGCCGTCACCGGGGCGGTCGAAAGCCCGGATGACCGCCAGGTCCGTGAAACTGGCGTGCTCCGCACCGAACAGCTTCATCTGAATGCCCGGCTTCGCCTTTTGCGCATACTCCGTCTCCGATTTCGCTTTCTCCCTGGAATTCGGCGAATCGTTGTGGTCTGACTTGAGAATGAGGACGGGAATCGCCTCGCCGTCCTCCGGGCGCACGTAACCGGGGTCGAGTAGCGCGATTGCTTTCACCCGCTTGTCCATGCGTGGGATTCTCGAGACGATGAGCCCCCCGGCGGAATGGCCGAAGGCGCCGACGTGTTCGAGGTCCAGCCGACCAAAGAACAGGTGTTCCTGGGTCTCATTCCAAGCTTTTAACTGTTCGAGTTCGTAGATCAAGTCACCCGCCCACAACGCGAACATTTCCCCACGATACCCGCTGGTTAGGTTCCCCGCCGGAAAGGGAACCTTAATGCCGTTTCCAACCGGGACGTCGCCAACCACGACAAAGCCGTGGCTGGCTAAATCTTCGGCCAGAGAGGTGTACTTCGAGGGAAACGACATGCTGCCCGGTGCGAGCAGAATCACGGGAAAAGGCTTGGACGAGGACGCCACCGATACGTCCTCATGTGCATGAACAACGATGGAAGCCAGGAATGTGTCGACATCTTTTCGCGCAAGCGGGTCTCGAGACTTCGCTAGGAGATCGCTGTAATTATTACCCACGCGTACCCATTCGGGGAGCAGCCAGGCCGCAGGTTTGCCCTTGCTCCCGAACTGTGCGGGATACCAAACCTGGACCATGAATTCGCGTTTGTGGTCTTTTTGGGTTCCCCGCTCGTCGTTCCGCGACGAATCCAAAAGGTAATACGTGACGCGCCCCACCGAGTAGTTTCCAGTGGGCTCCGGCAATACTGGCCCTGTGCCGGCCGCCGCCCGCGGGAACTCG
>DASYAR010000465.1:0-2630 GCA_036501235.1 Planctomycetaceae bacterium | reverse complement strand
CAGTTCCCTAGCCATTGACCAAGAACAGGCTGCCATTAAATAGGCGGTAAAGCGATTCTTAATTCGCCTGAAATGCTTCTTTCAGCATGATCATCCGGCGCAAAAAAGTCTAAAAGTTTAATTCGAATTGTCTTCACTCGCACAAACCCTAAGCGCTAGCTTAATCGTGCCTGAGGATTCCGAAACAACATGGCGCCTGCCGTGCAAAGCGGCTCGACGACATCATTGGTGATCTTGAGAACAAGGGGGGACCTATGAAAAAAGTGATGCTCGGCGCCGCGCTGTGTAGCGCCGCGGTCGCGTTGGCCAGCCCGGCCAACGCCGATGCCACCAGCGACTTCTGGGCCGTTGTAGTCAAAGATGCCAGCGAGCTCCTGATCGCCCCTTCCAGCGCCAGCGCCAGCAGCGGCGATCTGGTCGGCTCGGCCGACGCCGACTTCCTGTCGGGCTCAACCAACGCACTAATTCTGGGCGCTACCGGTGTACCGACGCCGGATGCCGCCTACATCAGCGACGCGACAAAGCTGTACCTCGACCCGAACGGGTACGACGGCACCACCGCGTCGACACTGGCGCTGACTACCCCGGAAACCAGCAATTTCGACACGAGCGTGGCGCAGGGCGAGACCATCCTCGAAAACGCGATCCTCGCTGACTACCAAGCCGGCGACATGGGCTGCGACGCCTCGGGCGTGTGCAGCGACCCGCTAACGATTTTCACCTACTCACAAAGCAGCGCCGTCGCCGCCCTCGCGGAAAATCAACTCGCCGACGACAAAATTCCTACCGACGCTCTCCGTTTCGTAATGCTCGGTGCCAACCCCACCGGTGTTCCCGACAACCTCTACCCCACCGAGATCTATGACATCCACGGCGACACTTGGGCGGAACCCGGCTCCTTGGGCACAACTTGGCAAGACATCGTGCTTGGGATGGAACTCCACGAGGCTTATCTCGGATTGACGCCAGCCGAAATCGACTCAGCTACATCGGTAGTCGAAGGAATGACGACCTTCCACGACATTCCAACGCTCACAACAGTTGAGCTGTGGGAAGCGTTGCTCAGTGCCGCCACCGCAGGGTCATTCTCGATTAGTTAGGCGGGCGTCCGATTCCCGCGCACACCGATTGTCCGGCCAGCGGCATATCTTTCGACTTACTCGTACGGCGGAAGCTCGCCCTGATGGCGTGGGCAATAGACGTCCACTGATGCGGTGACGAATCTGATTACAGTTCTTCTCACGCGGTCGGAAAGCAGGTGTAGTCGCGGATTTTCCGCATACCCACGCTCCATCTCCTCGTTTATCACGGCGTCGACCGGGGTGCCGCCATTGAGTTCGCCACAAATGTGGTGGGCTCGGGCGACGACGCCAGGTACCTCACCGTCGCCGGTGGGTGGAATCTGTTCCTGTTCGAGCAGCGCCAAAAACTGATCCTGCTGGCTTGGGTCGGCGCCTGCTGCGCCAGCGAGAACGATCGCGGCGGTCAATACCACCGAGGCGCCGGCCAGAGCGTCTCTAAGGATGGCGATGCGTTGCATGGTCACCAGCCCTTCTGTGTGACTCTTGTCCAGTAGTGGCCCCGGCGTTCTGCACCGACTTTGGCCCCACCTAGGTAGATGATGAACGCAAAAGCCGCGGTATGGCTACCTGGCGTCGCCAGCGGTCCCCCACCGACGGGTCGGCCCGCCCCTCACCGGCTCGCCCTCACGCCCGGGCTGCGCGCGCGGCGAACCAGGACTCGGCCGCCGTCAGAGTCTTCGGCGTGCCGATATGCAGCCAGTCGCCCTCGTGGACCAGGCCGAACAGACGCCTGGTCGCTTGTGCACGGTCATAGAGGATGTTCAGCGAGAACTCTCCATCCGGGGCATCGGCGAACAGCCGCGGATGCAGGATCTGCACGCCGGTGAAAACGAAGGACGCGGTGGAGGCATCGCCGCGGCGCTGCAAATGTCCGTCATCGGCGCGGAAGAAGTCTCCAGGCCCTTCGTAGCCGAAGGCCCGGTCCACCGGTTCCAGCAGCAGTAGCGCGTCCATCAGTGTCGAGTCCCAGACCTCGGCCAGGCGGATGAGCGCCGGCCGCGCACCGCCCAACCAGATGATGTCGGCATTGCAGACGAAGAAGGGTTGCGCGCCCAGCAGGGGAAGCGCATGGGCGACGCCGCCGCCGGTCTCGAGCAGCACGTCCTCGTGCGACAGGATCACTCCGGAATGGTGTGCCAGGTGCCGGGCGATCTGGTCCGCCAGCCAATGCGTATTAACCACGCGGTTGGGCACGCCCGCTTCGTCCAGCCGGTCGAAAACGCGGTCCAGCATCGAGCGGCCCGCCACTGGGATCAGCGGCTTGGGCGTGCGCTTGGTCAAGGGGCGCATGCGTAGCCCGAGGCCCGCCGCCAGCACCATGGCATGGCCCGGCATGGTCATGGAGCCCGCGCTCACAGGTCCGGCACCACGCGGCTCGTGGCGGGCACTTCGCGCTCCACCCAGTGCGTCAGCTCATGCAGCGCGGGATGCGTCAGCGCCTGGTCCAGCAAGCGCCAGAGCCGCGGGATATGGCGCAGATAGCCGGGCTTGCCGTCGCGCTGGGCCAGGCGCACGAACAGGCCGAGGCATTTCACATGGCGGTGCGCG
>DASYAR010000464.1:0-9361 GCA_036501235.1 Planctomycetaceae bacterium | reverse complement strand
AAGGAGACAAGGGGAAACAATACAACGAGACAAGGAGAGGGGGAGACAGGGAAACAAGACAAGGAGAGACGTTGCCTGCATAGCCGAATTCTTCGGACTCCGATCACTTCTCCTGGTCTCCTGTTCTCCTTGTCTCCCCCTCTGCATCGCAGGCCAAAATCGTCTCGGCGGCGAGAAGCCCGTTCAGCGGTCCTGCCCCTGCGCCGCAACTACGGTCCGACGCCAGGGGCGAAGATGAAGTAGCCGCCCGAGATCACGCCGGCTTCCACGATGGCGGCTTTGGCGTTAAGCGGAATCTGGTAGTACTTGTACGGGACGTATTCACCCGGCCGGTAATAGCCCAGGCTGTACTGCTTGTCCCAGACCGGATAGAGCGACATCTGGTAGGGCAGGCCGATCAACTGGATGCCGAACTTGAAAATGGAGAAGGCCGGTTGGATCACCAGATAGTTGCGAGTGTGGCCGTAACGCTCGAGCGGCACGTCTTCGAAGTAGATCGGGTTGTGATACAGGTTCGTCGGTTCCCAGCAATAATGCATGTGGGCAAAATCGCGGGGAACGAAGGGCCGGTCGGGTTCCCCCGGGGCTCGTCCGATTCGCCGCAGTTCCTGTTCGAAGGGACATTCGGGGCAAGGGATCGTGTTTCCATCGCCGTCTTTGGTGCAATCGGGACAGTCTCCTCCCTGCGGACGGGGGCAAAGATTGTAGCAGTGGTCTTTGCCGGCCAGTTCGGCGTCGGGCTCGTAATTGTCATAAGGAACGATGTCGGCAATCTTACGGAAAGGACGCGCGATCAGGCCCGGTCCGCTGTCGGGGACAGGAGCGATCTCGGGCTCGAAATTGGCCTGCGTCACACTGGCCTGAGCCGGTCGCGAGCTCGCCAGGGTCGATCTGCGGCGGGGAGGCGCGACGACCGGTGCACTCTCGGTGATATCCGGCCTGGCCGCCGCCGGCTTGACAGCCGGTCTCGGCATCGGCTTGGCTGTGGGACTAGCCGCGGGACTAGCCGTGGGACTGACAGTCCGCTTGCGAGGAGCCGGCGGGGCTTCGTCGACGCTGTCGTCGAGCGTTTTCGGATCCAGGATATCATCGACGAATGCGGCCGACTGTTCACGGTTGATGGCGGCAGCCTGCTCACTCGCCGGCGCGTCATTTTCCGCCGACCACGCCGTCAAGGCGGCGATGGCCACGATGACGAATCCCGCCCCGGCCCGGCCGGGCAGGCTACTGGAAACCGAACGGAGCGTGCTCCGCCGTGTAATTAGGTGCTTCTTGAGTGATGGCGATGTCATGAGGATGGTTCTCCCTCACCGATGCAGGTGATACCTGTACAAATCTCGCTTCCGTGCGAAGTTCCGCAATCGACCGTACGCCGCAATAGCCCATTCCCGCTCGCAATCCCCCGATCAACTGATAGAGGAAGCTGTGCAATTGTCCTTTATACGCAACCCGCCCCTCGACCCCTTCGGGCACCAGTTTCGACAGTCGCTTAGGGTCGTCTTCCGAAACGATCTGGCGATACCGTTCGCTCGACCCATGCACCATCGCTCCCAGTGAGCCCATTCCGCGGTACTGCTTGAAACTGCGGCCCTGATACAAAATCATCTCGCCGGGGCTTTCTTCCAATCCGGCCAGCAACCCGCCCAACATAACGACGTGCGCCCCGGCGGCCAGGGCCTTGGTGATGTCTCCGCTATATCGAATGCCGCCGTCGGCAATGATCGGAACGTCGGAATCGACGACGGCTTTGGCGGCATTGGCGACCGCCGTCAACTGCGGCACGCCCACCCCCGAAATGATCCGCGTGGTGCAGATCGAACCGGGACCGATCCCCACCTTGATGGCGTCGGCCCCCGCTCGCAGGAGCGCCCTGGCGCCCTCTTCCGTGGCGATGTTGCCGGCGATGACGTCGATCGTCCAGCGGCGTTTGATCTCCTTGACTGTTTCGAGAACATTGGTCGAATGGCCGTGGGCACTGTCCACGACGATCACGTCGACCCCTTTGTCGAGCAGCCCTGCGACGCGATCATAATCACGAACTCCGACGGCGGCGCCCACCCGCAGGCGGCCGCGGGCGTCTTTCGAGGCCAGCGGAAACCGCAGGTTCTTGTCGATGTCCTTGATCGTGATTAACCCCTTCAATTGATATTCTTCGTCAACCAGGAGCAGTTTCTCGACCTTATTTTCCCGGAGTATTCGTTGCGCGTCCTCAAGTCGGGTGTTTTCGGGAGCGGTGACCAGCTTATCTTTGGTCATCACTTCGGAAATTCGGGTTTCTCGGGATTCCAGGAAACGCAGGTCGCGGCGCGTCAGAATCCCTTTCAGGACACCGTTTTCCGTAATGGGCACCCCGCCGATGTTGCGGGTATCCATGATCTCGCTGGCTTGCCCGACGGTGGCATCGGGGGGGAGCGTGACGGGGTCGACGATCACCCCGTGTTCGCTGCGTTTGACCCGGTCGACCTCCAGCGCCTGCTGTTGAATCGACATATTTTTATGGATGATCCCCATGCCCCCTTCCTGGGCCAGGGCGATCGCCATGTCACCCTCGGTGACAGTGTCCATGGGGCTCGACAAAATCGGGACGTGCAGCCCGATATTACGAGTCAGCCGGGTCGACACATCGACATTACCTGGCAAAACTTCACTAAAGCCCGGTTCCAGCAGAACATCGTCGAACGTGATTCCGCGGTAGGCGATGCGATCTTCCATTGAAGGGCTCCTGTCGGCCGATGACTGCGATTTCTTATCCGGTTGGTTAACAGGCGACATCGTCGCGAAATGTGGAAAGTGATTATACGCGGCTGCTGTTTTGTTGTTCGATGATTTTTTGCTGCACGGCGCCTGAAAGCCTGACGATCGTTTCGCAATCGAGCACGTCGGCTCGCAACCCTTCTTGAAATGCAAACAGCCCCAGCACTTCGTCGACCGCCGTTTTCGTTAATTCGTCCCGATACATTCCAACCAACACGTTCCGCAGAGATTTGCGGCGCTGGCTGAACAAGCGGCGCACGAAATCATGAAAGAATGCCCGGTCTCCGATCAGTTCGCGGCGTTCCGGCGCGGGCAGAATCCGCAGGATCGCCGAGTCCACGGAAGGCCGCGGCCAGAAGACTGTCGGGGGAAGCTTTTTCAGGATCTTCACGTGGCATTGGGATTGTATCCAGACCGACAGGGCGCTGTAATGCTCGGAACCCGGTTTCGCCCGAATTCGGTCGGCCAATTCCAACTGAATGGTGACGACCATTGCCGCCCAAGGCAGCTCGGAGGCCAGCAGATTCGAGATCACGGGGGTGCCGATGCAATACGGTAAATTGGCGACCAGCTTCAATTGTCGTTTCGGCGAAACGGCAAGGTGCGCGCCGATCGCTTCGAGGACGGCGTCGGCAAAATGATTCTTGTTGCGGAGGGCGTCGCAGTTGAGCAGGGTCAGGTTGTCGAGGTGCGAAGTCACCTGCTGGGCCAGCGGGAAAACGCGATGATCGACTTCGACCGACACCACGGCCCCAGCCGCAGCCGCCAGACCAGTCGTGAGGCCCCCCGTTCCCGCGCCCACCTCCAACACGACGTCGTGCTGATCGAGATCGGCCTGGATCAAAATATAGTCGATCAGATTCAGGTCGATCAAAAAGTTCTGGCCGAGATCGGTGCGCGGATGAAATCCGTTCTGTTCGAACAGGCCCATCAAAGTCGACCGCGTTTGTCGTTCGGCAGGTCTCATTGCGGCGTGACCACGAGTTTTTCGACGTACTTCGCGAGGATGTCGGTTTCGATATTCACGCGATCGCCAATGCGGCGCACGCCCAGCGAGGTGATTTCCAGCGTGTGGGGAATGAGCGCCACGCTGAAGCGATCGGCTTCCACGTCGACCAGCGTCAGGCTGACTCCGTCCACCGTAATCGATCCTTTCGAGACCATTTGCCGCGTCAGAGGCTGCGGAACGCGAAACCAGATCGTGATCCACGGGCCGTCGGGCGCGATGCGATCGACCGTCGCGCATCCGTCGACATGCCCCTGAACGAAGTGCCCACCCAGGCGCGCGGTCACGGGCAAGGCCCGTTCGAGATTGACGCGGTCGCCAGGACGCAGCTCGCCCAGGCTGGTGCGCGACAGCGTCTCGGGGCCGGCCTGAAACGCCCAGCGGTCGGTCGCGGCATGGACGACGGTCAGACAGCAGCCGTTGATCGCCACGCTGTCGCCGATTGCGGTCCCCACCAGCAGGGCGGCCGGAGGCGCGACCACCAGGCGCGTCCCCGCTCCTTCGACGACCAACTCGGCGATCGTACCCTGGCCTTCCACTAAACCTGTGAACATGTCTCTCGAATGCCGATTGTGCCGATTTTTCCGCGAAACTCGCGTGTTGACCTGGCTGCCGCCCATGCTAGGTTTTACTCGCGACGTCGGAGATCAACAACCCGTCCGGGAGAAAAGACTACGTTATGCCACCGTCAACGACCACGTCCGGCAGCGTCGAAGCCATGGAGCGAATGATCCGCCAGATCGATCGCCTGCACTCCGTTCCCGGTGTGGCGCAAAAAATCCTGGGGTTGATTCGCAAGTCCGACTTCAGTTTGAGAGATGTCGCGGAGTGTCTCGAACACGATCCGGCGCTTTCGGCGCGCGTGCTGGGGCTAGTCAATTCCTCACGCTATGGATTGGCGAACCGGGTCACGAGCATCCGCCATGCCGCGGCGCTGTTGGGGCAGCGATCGTTGCGCCTGGTGACTCTCAGTTTCTCGCTGATCGACTCTTTCTCTCGCGGGGCGCACCGTCAGTTATTTCAGGATTTTTGGAAACGTGCGCTGACGACGGCGACAATCGCCCAGCGCATCGCCGGACGTCCCATGGGGGCCTGTGTTGACGAAGCCTACTCGGCAGGGCTCGTGGCGGACCTGGGCATCCTGGCCTTGGCCCAGGCCGTCGGCGAGCCTTACGTCGAATTGTACACGAAGCATCGGCACGGCCCCGAACTGGTCGCTGCCGAGATCCAAGCGATTGGGTTCAGCCATGCCGCCATGGGAGCGCGGTTGCTGGAACGCTGGGGGCTGCCGGACAGCGTGATCGAGGCGGTCGCCGGGCACCACGATCCGGCCGTCAACTGCGCGCCGATCGCAACGGTCGTGCATGCCGGCGGATTGATGTCTGAAGCGCTCTGGACCCCGAATTCTCCGCATGTCGCCGCCGCCCGCAAATTTCTCGACGAGCGGTGTGGTGTCGGACTGGATGAGTTTATCGAACTGGCGCTGGCCTGCCGCAGCGACGTCAACGAAAGCGCCGAAGCGTTCGGCATCTCGCTGGGAGAAGCGATCAACAGCGAACAGCTCGTCGAGGAGGCCCGCCGGCTCTCGTTCACGACGGCCTTCGATGCGACCAGCGCCCTCGACTCGCTCGAGAACGTCGCCGAGTCGGTATCGTCGACGGTTTGTCAGGAGCGCGTCACGGTGTGACGGATGAGAGGCACTCGCAATTTACCTGCGGTTGAAACTCACAGGCGGCGGAACGGGGGTCGGATTCGGAACCGACGACGGTTGGGTCCAACCCTGCGACGACGTCGACGGTGGTGAGACAGGCGTCGGTACTGACGTTGCCGGGACTGGATAGGGTTCGTTTCCAACGGGCTGCGACGTCGTCGATTGCACCGTCCAGCCGTCGCCCGGATTGAACGGCATGTTGCTGTACATCGGAGTGCCCGGAGACATACCCGAAGTCATGCCCGTCGGCATCCCGGAGGGCATCGATGTGCCGCAATTGCCCGAAGCGCATCCCTGTCCCATGGTCATCTGGCTGCCGTCAGCAGACATGCCGCCGGAGCAGCCTCCCTCACCGCAACATTGATCGCAGCCACCGCTGCAGCCGCCGTCGCAGCAATCCTGGTTACAGCCGCGATTGGCCTTATCAGCCCGGCAGCGCTTATTGCGGGGCTGTTTCCGGCCCTGATTGCAACAATAGCCGCCGTCACATTCGGAGTACCTCGAGTAGTACGAATGGCAGCAGCCCGTGGCCGCGAAGGCTGTGCACAAGCACAGGCAGAGCAGGGAGATCCGCTTCATAATGTCGACTCATTTCCAGAGAGGCAATCAATTACCTTCTTCTGGAAATATCGACAAAATCGTTGCAACACTTGAATTCGTTGCGGTTTGCCTAACCGACAAAGCCGCCTAAAACATGTCGTCGTCCATCAGCAGATCGCTTTCTGTGACGATATGCAGTCCCTTCTCTTCGAGGGTCCGAAGCGCGAGGTCGACGTCGTCGACATACAGCGCGATCGCGCCGCGCCCGGAACGATGGTACAGCAGCGGATACGTGTAGTGCACGTTCAGCTCGGCCTGCAGCAGGGCCAGGCAGATCTGCACGAACGGCTGGTTCCCGTCGGGAAGCTCGACTCCGATCAAATCGATTTCCGCAAATGGAAAATTCGAGAGCTTCAGGATCTCGCGACCCCGATCGGCATCATTGACCATGATGCGGACGAAAGCGCAATCGACCGAATTGGCGATACTGAGCGCCACCACCCGGATTTCATGGCCTTCGAAGTGTCGCAACAGGTCGTGCAGCCGACCGACTCGATTTTCGAGGAACACGGCAAACTGCCGCAAGGTCGGCCAACGGCGAGCACGGGCGGTCATGGCCTCGGTCGTCTGACCGCCACCGGCCCCCTGCTGGCCGCTGCGCTCTCTGCCTCCTGCTTTTTTCGCACTCACGCGTTTCTCCTTGGTCGCTGCATTCAAATCGTTTCGCTCCAACAATTTATAAAACACGACGACGAGAGTCAACAAAAAATCATGCGGAGCACAATGCGATCGGGGTGGCGCGAAGAGGCAAGCACGGCAGGGCGGGATTCGCGAGGATGGGCGATGCGCGGAGGGGCGAGATTGTCGCTTGACTTCCAGAGCCGTGCGATACACTATCGCCCGATGCTGTTTTCCGGTGCAGCGTTTCACATTGTCATGTAGACGATCAATCTCGCCCTGAAATTACCGCATGCCGAACGATCGCGCCGCGCTCCGCCGTCACAAGCTGCTCCAGCAGATCAAAGGCCAGCCGATCGAGGCGCTGCTCGTCTCGAATGAGACGAATGTCAGCTACCTCACAGGATTTACGGGAGATAGCAGCTACCTGCTGATTGGCCAGGAGCTTTGCGTTCTGATCAGCGACGGCCGGTATACGACCCAGATTTCGCAAGAATGCCCCGGCTTGGATGTCTCCATTCGTCCTCAGACCGACACGATCATTGTCGCGGCGGCGAAGGTCGTCAAACGAGCGAAATTGAACAAAGTCGGAATCGAGGCCGATCACCTCACGGTGGCCCATCTGGAGAAACTCAAGACCGAAGTGCAGGGGCTCGAAGCCTGCCCGACGACGGGGGCGGTGGAAAGCCTGCGCCAGATCAAGGATGCCGACGAGGTCGCCGAGATCCGCCGGGCCATTTATCAGGCCGAGAAGGGTTTCGACGTGCTGCGTGCCCAACTCAGGCCGGACATGAGCGAACTTCAGGCAGCCCATTCGCTGGAACAGGCGATGCGTCAATTCGGGGCCACGGTGGCCGCTTTTCCTCCGATTATTGCGGTGGGAGAGCGTGCTGCACTCCCGCACGCCCGGCCGACGGCGGGGCTGATCTCGGAAGCCGATTTCGTGCTGATCGACTGGGGGGCGACGGCCGCCAGCGGCTATCGGAGTGACTTGACGCGTATTCTGGTGACCGGTAAGATTTCGCCTAAACTTGAAAAGGTGTATGGAGTTGTGTTGAAAGCGCAGCGAGCCGCCATCAGGTCGATCAGATCCGGCGCCCGTTGCCGCGACGTTGATGCCGTCGCCCGCCGCGTGATTGAATCTGCCGGCTTCGGTAAGCAGTTCAGTCACGGTCTCGGTCATGGCATCGGGCTCAACGTGCACGAAGGCCCGCGCATGAGCGCGGCGTCCGACGCCGAATTGAAGCCCGGCATGGTCGTCACGGTCGAACCCGGCGTTTACCTGGAAGGTTGGGGCGGCGTCAGAATCGAGGACGATTGTCTGGTCACGCGCCAAGGGTGCGAAGTCCTCACTTCGGCTCCCAAAGAATTTGGACAGATCCTCGTTAATTAACATTCATTGACATTCATTAAATCGTGGGTGCCTCTGACGCAGCAGGCTACTTTCGACAGTCCTCGAGGCGATAAATCAATGTCCGCAGAAAAAAATGAACCGGGGAAAAACGAACCGGGGAAGGCAGGCTCGACCGAGCCGTTTGATCTCGAAAAACTCCGTGAGCTGATCGCGCTCATGGAAGCGCACGGCCTGACGGAAATCGATCTCCGCCGGCAAGACCAGCGTTGGAAGCTGCGTCGCGGGCCAGCCGAAATTGCGCAACTCATTCCTGCAGGGGGATTTCAGACGCATGGAATGCCCCTGCCTGCGCCCCCGGCGCCGGCTGCTTCCGCGCCACCTGCGGCTGCACCCTCTGCTCCCCCCGCCGTGGATAAAGACGCCGTTTTCATTAAGAGTCCGACGGTGGGCACGTATTACGAAGCTCCTTCGCCGGGCGATCCGCCGTTCGTGACTGTCGGATCGAAGATCTCGCAAGACTCGGTCGTCTGCATTATCGAGGCGATGAAGGTCTTCAATCAGATCACGGCCGACGTGAACGGCACGATTACTGAAATCCTGGTGAAGAACGGCGATGCCGTCGAGTTCGGCCAGCCTTTATTCCGCGTCCGTCTGGGTTAGTCGAACATGTTTCAGCGTATATTGATCGCCAATCGCGGCGAGATTGCCTTGCGGGTCATTCGGGCCTGCAAAGAAATGGGTATCGAGACGGTCGCCGTATTCAGCGAAGCCGATCGGGGCGCCCATTACCTCGATCTGGCCGACGAGGCGTATTGCATCGGCACTCCCCCGGCCGGCGAAAGCTATCTGATGATCAACAGGATCATCAGTGCCGCCGAAGTCGGCAATGTCCAGGCGATCCATCCGGGGTATGGGTTTTTGTCCGAGAACGCGCACTTCGCCGAAGTCTGCCGCGATTGCAAAATTACGTTCATCGGCCCCACACACGAGGCGATGGAGAAACTGGGGGACAAAGTTTCCGCCAAGGCGATCGCCCGCGCGGCCAAGGTTCCACTCGTCCCCGGCAGCGATGGCCTGATCACAAGCGAGGCGGAGGCACTCGCCATTGCCAACCGCATTGGCTATCCCATCCTGATCAAGGCGACGGCCGGCGGCGGCGGCAAAGGGATGCGGGTCGCCACGAACGACGCGTCTTTGCAAACAGGCCTCAAGGGGGCCGCGGTCGAGGCGGAGAAGGCCTTCAAAAACGCCGGCGTTTATCTGGAAAAATACATCGAACGTCCGCGCCACATCGAAGTCCAGATCATCGCCGACACCC
>DASYAR010000463.1:0-10312 GCA_036501235.1 Planctomycetaceae bacterium | reverse complement strand
CACGCTTCGTCGCACAGTCCGGCGATGTTGAACGGTGCGATCGATTGCTTAACGAGCTTGTAAAACTCTCGCGCGTCGGTCTCTGCCGGCGCTCGCGCAGTCATCTGCAACAGTCGGTCGTAACAGACGTCAACGGCTGCGCGGAACTCCGTATTGTCAGCCAGCAGAAATGCACTGCCGGGCTGAGCAACACCGCGGCGGCGCAAGTCTTCGCTGTTGTGCGCGCCGGCGAAATAGAACATTGCCATCGACGTGAACAGCTCGAAGTTCAAGAAGCTGCGATAACAGCCGTGCACGATCTGATCGACGAGATCGATCTCGGATTGCAGAATCCGGTCGTGCTCCTGGAGAGCCGCATGAAATTCGTCTCGACCGAGCTTTCGCTCCAAAATCGACGTCAGCCGTTCGATGCCGTACAGGGTGTGGGCGTTTCCTGAGCTGTGCAGCGCATCGACCGTATAGGCGGCCAGCGGCAACATGGCCCAATTGGGGCCGACAGTCTGGCGAGCGCGGCGCTGCAGCCGCTGCGTGCGGCGGATACTGCCGCAGAGGGGCGTTAACTCGGCGTGCGCAAATTGCTCGGCAATCGAGGGATACCGATCGAGCCAGTTTTTCCATTCGGTTTCCGCCGGCAGATGGGGATCGAACGGGTAGCGGTCGCAATCGATCAGAAAGCCCGCGCTGGTGACGCCGTTATTAAAACGCAGCACGTAAATCCATCCCCCGTCGAGGACGTGATGCAGGGCCGCGTCATCGCACGGAAAGGTATGGTCGACCTTGCTCGTTCCTTGTGCCGTCAGCAATTCGCTCCACGTCTCGACGCCGGTGAAGTGGCCGAACACGGCCCGCGATCGGGTGCGCATGCGGTCGGCGTCGAGAGGAATTCTGAGTTGGCGGGCAATGAATCCCCCTTCGCCGGAGGCGTCGATCAGGAAATCGGCCGACAGGCGGAGAGTTTCGTCTCCGCGCCGGCACGTGATCCGCCACGGCTCATCGCCCGCCGATCGGCCACCCTCCAGTCCCGTCACCTCGGTCCGGTCGAAAAAGGGAATTCCGGCAGCCTGGACCTCGCGGACGAGAAACAGGTCGAATTCGGGTCGGAACCAGTGCGCGTCGGCGTCGGCGTCGGCAAAGCTGGCGGCCACGAGCAACTCGTTCTGATGATTTGGGCCCGGCTCGAAGGGACGGTCGAGCTTGTGCCCGAAATAGCTGAATCCACGTTTCAGCCCGCATGCCAGGTCGGGGTATTCGCGCTGCCAGGTGCCGTATTCGGCCAGCGGCTCGACCCGTGGCAACCCATATTTTTGCGAAAGCGATTTGAGCAGCATGTCGGCCAGCGGCGTTGACGATTCCCCGAGCACCAGCCGCGGATGGTGCGCACGGTCGATCAGCATGGGGCGCAGCCCGATCCGCTCGAGGATCAATGCCGTGAAGCTGCCGCCAAATCCCGACCCGATGATCGCCACGTCAGTGTGCACTTCCGTCATCTCGGCTTATCTACGTGCAAAAGCACGGTACTGGTGGAAGAACTTGTTGCGCCAGATTCATTTGACGAAGCCGTTCAGCACGCCGCGGACCGCACGCAGAACAATCGAACAGGCGTTCGACGTCCCACAGGTCGACGAGCACTCTCCCATGGGAGAGGGCCAGTCCGCGGTCCAGCACGGCTTCGAGTGCAGCCAGACGGGGGGGCGCAAACTGTCGATCACGCATGAGCTGCTCCATAACGCCGTTTCCGGATCGAGTCGGTATCACCGAACAGACCCGCACGCCGCAGTCGAATGCGAATTCGATCGAGCGGAGCGCCCAGTCGACGCATTCGTCGGCCTCGATAAACGGTGGCTTGAGTAGAATGAAAGCCCGCAAGGCGATTCTATTTGTCGCCAGAAACTCGCACGCACGGCGAAAGTCGTCGAGCGTCATTTGCTTGTTCAATCTCGACAATGCGTCCGGATGAACCGTCTCGAGCCCCAGCGCAATTTCGAACTGGGGCGCGTTTGCGTCCCGAGCACTCTCCGAGCACGCCATCCCGCGCACCGCCTCGTCCGGGCTTCGCCGCTTCGCGCTTTCCGTCAGCAGATCCCGAAACTCGACACATGCGGCGCCGCACAATCGCGGATGGTTCTCGACAACGACTGTCCGAAATCCCGCGACGCGACATGCAATTTCTGCATAGTCCTCGGCGGGAATCGCCTGACGGTCGAAGAAATTCCCGCTGTTGTACAGCTTGACGTGTGGTGCCGGGCGAAGTCTCGCGAGAGCATAATCGATCTGCCGGGGGATCGCGCCGATGGCGACGCGCTCGTCGGTGGTGTTCTTCCATAAATCACAGAACAGGCACTTGAACGGGCACTCGCGATTGGTGAGGAAGATCGTGGCCACGTCCTCAACGGCCCCGCCGGCCGTTGGTTCGGGCTCAATTAGCCATGCGTACGGCAAATTCGGATCAACCCGATTTTTCGGGCCGCGGGCGTTTACGATGAGCTGGTCGGCGATGAGTGGGATTTCCGGCATTTCAAGCATTGTCGAACGGACCGATCCATTCGACAAGCGGTGAGGGCTTTCGGGAATGAATTTGTCGCCGTCGGTTCAACTTGAATGGCGTCAAATCTTGCGGCTTGCTGACCCGGCCAGTGCTGCGCAACCGGCCGGCCCACCCCAGCCCCAAGTGCGATTTCATAAGGTAGGCTTGTGCGGGGTGTTCCGTTCGGCGCGGGCCGAATTTGACCTGATTTTGCACTATGCCTGCCGTTGAGTCTGCCAACGAGTTGAAAGAGCTGCCGCTATACGCGCTGCTGGCGTTTGCCTCGCGCTGCGCGCGGCGTGTCGCGGAACTATTCCGTCTGGAAGCGGACCATCCCGAACTGGAGGCCTGCCGCGAGGCCGTGGCGGCTGCGATCCGATTGTCAGAAGCGCTGGCGGCGGGCAAGGAAATAGATCCCGACGAGTTGGCTGCGGCTGAAGAAGGAACAGTTCGCGCCGTCGTGGCCGCCAGTGAGATGTTGCCCCCGGACGAACGGGCTGCCTACGCCGCCAACGCCGCTTATGCGGCCCTGTGCGCCGCGAAAGCGGCGCTGGAAGCGCTGGACGACGAATCTGGCGAAGAATTGGCCGACCGGATTGCCGAAGCAGCCGAGATTGCTCGCGATTCAGCCGTCTCTGCCGACGACCGCGTCGAGCGCGCTTCTCGCCTCGACTGGGAAATGTTGCACCGCATGTTCCTGGGCAATTTTCCCGACTTCGGCGATCCAATCGATGCGGCCGAGACCGGTATGCTGGGCCCGTTATTTCAGGACCGAACTCGTGGATCGGCAGGCGACACGAAGCCGTCGCCGGCCATCGCCGGAGAGGCCAAGGAAAAACCGAAGCCCATTCCGCTCGCCAAAACCCGCACGCGCAAGCAGGCCGAGCCTGAAACGGCTGCCCCAAATGCCGCGGCCCTCGATCAGATGGCCGAAATCGAGAGCCTGCGAACGCAGGTCGAGGCGGATCGCCATCAGCTTCAATCGGAGCGGGCTCGATTCGAAGCCGAAAAACAGGCCCTGCACCGGCAGTTGGCGACTGAGAAAGGTGAACTGGAGCGGCAGCGGGAACGTCAGGTTCAGCAGCGAGAGCGGATCGACGCCGAACGCCACGTTCTGAATACCGAGGCCGGCGACTTGAACGCAGCCCGCAGCGCCTTTGACGTCGAGAAGCAACGCCTGACCGACGAACTGGCGCTCATCGAGCGCCGGCGGCAAGAGCAGGATGAAACCACGAATTCTCTCGCTGAATCGCGTCGCGACGTCGAATCAGAACGACAGCGGTTGACCGACGCCACCGCGCAGCTTCACGGCGACCGCGAACAATTCCGGTTGTCGTGCGAGCAATTCGAGCAGCAGCGACTGACGGCCGAGCAGCGCGAAGCCGAGTTTTCGGCTCGCGAGACCGAGCTCGAAACGCGTCGAGCTCAGCTTGAACTTCGCGAAACCGCGCTGGCCGAACAGTCGGCCGCGATCGAAGATTCTCAGCAGCGCCACGAGCAGGAAATGACCGGCGCGAGACGGCAACTCGAAGCCGAAAGAAACGAAGTCCGCGCTGCGTTCGACGCGCTGCAGACTGACCGCCGCGAATTCCTCGAACAGCGTCTGAACTGGAAGCCCGAGTCGGCACACGTCTAAGTTGATCTCGCCAGAAAGCCGCTGCCACAACCAGACTGTCTATTTCAGTCCGTCCCCCCTTCTCCTCCGCAGTCCCGGCGATTCAAAACGGCCTGACCTTTATTCCGCTTTCGCTTCCGATTCCGGCCATGCGGCGGAACCGATCAGAGGAACAAAGCTGCATGGGCAGATGTCGACAGTGGTCGTTCCTTTCGTCGTGCGGTTCACCACCTGCAACATCTGGGGGTGACGGGTGCCGATCGGAATCACCAGTCGCCCTCCCATCGCAAGCTGTTCACAGAGTTGCGGCGGGACCTGTGGCGCTCCGGCCGTGACGACGATCCGGTCGAAAGGCGCCCGTTCCGCGCAGCCCAGGCTGCCGTCGCCGATGAGGCATTCCACATTGGTACAGGAAAGTTCCGCCAGAATCTCGGCGGCAGCCTGCGACAACTCGGGAACGCGTTCGATGGTCACGACGTGCCGGCACAGCTTCGACAAGATCGCCGCCTGATAGCCGCTGCCCGTCCCGATTTCCAACACCGTCTCCTTCCCTGTCAGCGCCAGTTCCTGCGTCATCAGGGCGACCATATAGGGTTGGCTGATCGTCTGGCCGGCGGCAATGGGCAGCGCCCGATCTTCGCACGCGGCGCCGCGGTTTTCGGCGGGAACAAATCGCCAGCGCGGAACGTCACCCATGACCGCGAGCACGCCCTCGTCCTGGATGCCGTGATCTCGCAGGTGGCGAATCAGCCGTCGTTGTTGGTGATGCAGGTTGATGGCGTTTCAGCTTGCCAGTCGAGCAGCTTCAACTCGACATTTTGCTGGCCGCGAAAGCGATTAATGTTGGCGGCAAATGTGATGGAAATCGGTCCCTGTACGGCGGCGATCTCGTCGGCCCATTCACCCCGTCCGAAGGCGATCGCCCGCATCACCTTCCCATAGTGCCGCACCCGCAGATCGAGGTGTCGCTCCCCTTCACCCATCTTGCGCGGCGGTTCGGCGAGTTCAACTTTCGTGCTGGCCAGCACGGGCCGGGGGTTGGCGCGCCCAAACGGCCCCAAGCGATCGAATTCGCTCACGGTCTTGAGGGTCAGGTCGGCCAGCCGCACTTCGGCATCAATCCGCAGTTCGAGATCATCCCGGCTCATGTGCTGATTTTCGGCAACATGGCGGCAAAAAGCTTCGCGGAAGGGTGCGATTCGGTCGGACGCAATCCGCAGGCCGGCCGCCGCGCGGTGTCCGCCATAGGTGAGCAAATCGACGGAGCAGGCCGTCAGCGAGGCGTGCAGATCGAGCTGCCCGAATGTGCGGGCGGAACCCTGCCCGGGCTGATCGAGAGTGGGAAGCGCGATCAGTACGGCCGGCTTCTGGTACTGCTCGGCGACGCGGCTGGCGACGATCCCGATCACCCCAGCATGCCACTCGTGGTGTTCGAGAACCAGAGCCGCGTGATCGGCCCACTCGGGATGCGCAGCCACGAGTTCTTTGGCCTGCTTGAGCATCCGCCGTTCGACCGTCTGCCGCGCTTTGTTCTGCTCTTCGAGATAGACGGCGAGCATTTCGGCTCGCTCCGTGTTTTCGGTGGTGAGCAATTCGACTGCCAGCCGCGCCTGCCCCAGCCGTCCGGCCGCATTGATCCGCGGGGCAATTGTGAAGCCGATGTCGTCCGCTTCCAGCACGCCGCGCTCGGCGAGGCCGGTCGCCTTGAGCAGCGCCTTCAGGCCCAGCGACGACCGCTCGCACAGGCTCTTGAGTCCATACCGCACCAGGACTCGATTCTCGCCGAGCAGAGGCATGACGTCGGCCACCGTGCCGATCGCTGTCAGCCCCACGGCCGACAGCAGAAATTCCCGCATCCGCGGACTGGCCCGCTTGCCGTCGCCCAGTCGCGTGCAAATCGCCCATGCCAGTTTAAACGCCACCCCCACACCGCACAGGTCGCCGAATGGGTATTCGGTCCCCGGCAATCGCGGATGCACAAGGCAATCGGCGAGGGGCAAGGTCGCTCCCTGCTGATGGTGATCGGTGATGATCAGCTCCAGCCCGAGTTGCTTGGCAAATTCTGCTTCGCGGACGCTGGCGATGCCACAATCGACCGTGACGACCAGCATCGACGGATCGCGCTCGTGCAGCTTCGACAGTGCCTCGCAATTGAGGCCATAACCTTCTTCCAGCCGATGCGGCACGTAATATTCGACTTTGCCTCCGGCCAGTTGCAGGCAATGCCAGAGCAGGCTGGTGGCGGTGACGCCGTCGACGTCATAGTCGCCGTAGATGGTGATGCGCCGGCCGTTGCCGAGCGCGGCGACGATCAGGTCTGCGGCCTGCGGAACTCCGGGGAGTCGTTCCGGGTCGTGCAGTTCCGTGAGTCGCGAATCGAGAAACGCGGTCGCGCGATCAGGAGAATCGAGCCCGCGCGAGGCAAGAATCTGGGCCAGGACCGGCGAGACGTTGAGCCCGCCGGCAAGACGGCGCACCAGCGCCTCGTCAAACGGCGAAAATCGCCACGCTTTGGGCATCGTCAGGCCTGCTGGAAACGTCCTTGCGGAACGAGACATTCGTATCCGTCGCAGGCCATTACAACACTCTCACGGATCGCCGTCAAATGAGCCGTCGCCAAGGCACTGCGAGTACTCTATTTCGTATTGGTCGCCTTGCGAACCGGCGCGTCGGAGCTGTTGGCCGTGCGGCTCGTCGTGTCAAAGCCAGTCCGCGGTTTAGCAGCCGTAGTCGGCTTGTCGAGTGGCGCCGACGATTGCAAATCGCTCGAAACGGTAGGTTTGTAGCCGCGCAAATTCGGTTTGAACGGATCGGCGTCAAGCCAGCCGCGCTTCGGATTGATTTCGACATTCTTGAACACGTGCACTGTTTCGGCGCCGGTCGGGTCGAAAAGCTGGACAGCTTTCGGAACGAAGCGCTTCGCGTCGATGATGACGGTGGCCCGTTCCCAGTTGCTGGCATCGGCCTGTTTAATCGGCACAAGCTGCAAGATGATTTCGGACTCGGTCTTCGACTTGAGCTTCATTTTGTATCGCATCTTGGCCTGCTGGGCCTTCATGCCGAACAGGAACGGCAGCGGGCCCTCGATGATGTTCTGCCCCTGGGCTTCGGGAGGAATCGAAATTTTCTCGTAGGTCTTTTCCTTTTCGTCGATCCGAATGATCTCTTTTCCAGTGCAGACCCAGCGTTCGGGCGAATCGGACTGCAAGGTGTACGGCTCACCGTTCTTGTTCTTCTTCTTGGCCTTTTGGCCTTTGATGTCCGAACCTTTGCGCTCGTAGTTCCCCTTGTCGGGCGCTTCATAAGCGAACTTGCCCTCGCCGCGCCTTTCGACTTCGAACGTCGGATCGTATTTGAAGACGGAAAACTCGCCGACGAGCTTTTTGAACTGCGAAGTCTGACGTTCCCATTCCTGGAGGACTTCTTCGAGCTCGGGGTCGAGCTTGGGGATGCGCAGAGGCTGAGCTTCTGGCCTGGGCAGCCTGCCTGCCTTAGTTCCCTTGGCGGGCGTCCTTTGGTCGGCATCGGCCTCGGTATCGACGGGCGCCTTCGCGCGTGACGGTGCGACGTCGTCTAGCACCTGAGTCTGCACAATGGCGGACTTTTTCTTACTCCCGGTCTGAGCGGGGACTTCGGCGATAAACGACAGGCACAAGCTGCTGACGGCCAAACCGGCCGCAGCCGGTTTCAACATGCGTGACATCGAGGCGCAAATCCTTCCCGGCAGACCTCAATAGAGGAATGGAGCACTGGCGCGGATGCTAGCACACGCTGCCAATCGCAGCTATAGCGTTTCCGCCTCTCCACGCGGTGCGGCCGGTCTGCCATGACGGGCCGTCGCGAAGTCATTCCCGAGCGTGAGAAATCGAAAAAACCGTTCTCTTGACACCCCCCGAAAGCACAACTACCATGCAGGCGCCCACGGGGAATTCGACTCAAAAAGCGGCCAATTCCGAGAGAAAGGACAGAGTAATGACTCACGTTGTCGCCGAGCCGTGTTTTGCTTGCAAGTACACGGATTGTGTCGTCGTCTGCCCGGTAGAATGCTTCTACGAAGGGGAGTCGATGCTGTACATCCACCCCGAAGAATGCATCGACTGCGAAGCGTGCGTTCCCGAGTGCCCCGTGGAAGCCATTTTCCATGAAGACAACCTTCCCGAAGAATGGAAGGACTACACGGCCCTCAACGCCGAGCTGGCTAAAACCTGCCCCGTCATCACCGAGAAAAAAGAGCCGCTCGCCGGCAAGTAAACAGGACGAGTTGTCTGGCGAACTGTCGTCGGGTGAATTTGCATTCGTCCCGCGAGCTGCTCGTAATTCAGTGGTTGTCGACAGTCTCGGCATCATGTCTTTTCGCACCCCGTGCTCTTCGTTTGAGCGTGGGGTTTTTGTTTTGATCGGGACAATTTTGCGCGATTTCTCGGATGCGTTAGCGGCCTGTTGAAAACGGGGACTGTCCCTTTCCAGCGAGTGATTTCTCAGTGACAAATCGATAGGGCGGAGAGGGACTGTCCCCTTTTTCAACGCAACTTGAGCGCCGGCGATTCATTTGCGCTTCGCCGTTTGCAGCTCCTTCTCGAAAAACTTCTCCCAGGGAACAGCCTTGGTCGATTTTGCCGCTGCCTTTTCATCCCAGTGTGAGATCGTCGTCATGTCGTACCCGTTGAGTTTCCAGGCGTACTTGTGATCGGCGCGAAAGTGTATCCCCTTGGAAATGTGAGTGTGCAGCGTCACTTTCACGGGGAGCAGCTTGCGGCGGCGTAACTCTGCGTTCACGGCCAGCCGCGCGTCGGGAAGCATCGTCTGCCGGCGCGTGACGAAATTGAGCCGCGCGGCCCAATCCGCATATTCGAGATAAGCCTGCACGACGTCAGGTGAGCCATGCGTGGCGCACTCGACGTGATATTCCACGAGAGGACTCGTCAGGGCCAATTTCGGCGACGTCGGGTCGGGAGTGAATTTCACCTGGAAATCGGGATTCAATTGAAACTTGTAGAATTCGGCCATCTCGGCGGACAAACCATGCTTTTCCGCTGTGGCCAGATACTCCTGGGCGCTGGCCCGGTCGTCGAGCAGGTGATCGGCGATCTCCGTGAAAGAGATCGCCGTCTTCGAGTCGCGACTCGCGTCGACGATCACGAACCGCTGCTGGGCCGGCTCGTAAATCGTCATCTGATTCTGGCCGCGATTATGATCGTAGGCCTTGCCGGCATGAAACAGCGACTCGGCAGCGCCGACGGGTTGCGGCTTCGGCGGTTTGCCCGTCGCCGATTTGGCGCCGAGATCGTAGATTTGCGTTTCGACGTGAAAGTCCTGGGCCGCTGCGGTCGAGGCGCAGAAGACGAGGAACACGATTCCGGACAGACCGGAAACCGGTTTGTGGAACATGGCACACGGAGAACGAATTGTGGTGGGGATTTTGAGAGACGAAGGGGGGCGTACCATATAACAGCCGGCCCGATACCGCAAGCCGAGTTTTTTCGAGATACCCGTGAAGCAAATTTTCCAACCTGCCCGCCGCCGCCGACCTTTGGACAATCTTCCTGTCCATAATTCTCCTGTCTTCTTTCCGTTTCTTATCCGCGCGTCTCCGCGTCATCCGCGGTGCCCTCCTTTTTTTCTTTTTCCAGGCGGACGATCTTCGCGGCGCGGCAAACAAATGCCGGCCTGACGTACAGAACTTCGCAGTCTGACCCCTTCACGTCACCCGGTTTTGCGTTTTCGCTTCCAGGCTGGGGTCAACGAAGCAGCCGCCGGCTCGGTCGGACGGTTGTCGCGGCCCATGTCGGCCCAGATGCGGTCGCAGATTTCCCCGTATTTTTCCAATGATTCCTCGTTTTTTGCGTTCGCCGTCGCCGAGGCTGCTGGCGACGCGGTCGGACGGTCATCGCGCCCTATTTCCGACCCACTGTGGTCACTGATTTCCTCGTATTTGTCCAATGATTCCTCGTTTTTCGCACTGCCCGTTCTGATGACCGGCCGCCGCGACGCCGTGGCCGGGTCATAAGTCAGGCCCGATGCGATCGACGCCCGCAGGTGCGAGCCGGGAAACTCGTCCACGGGGACTTGATCCCCGGCATTCGCCGCTGCCGCTGGTACGTGAGTCTTTCCTCCGTTCCGTTCGGCCTGCCGGGCCTGGTCTTCGTGAAATCGGTCGAGCAGCAGTTGACGCT
>DASYAR010000462.1:0-10962 GCA_036501235.1 Planctomycetaceae bacterium | reverse complement strand
ATCGCCCGAAATCGTCGCGCCGTATTCGTCAATGTCGATGTTGTCGCCCCGTAGCAGCATGCCCAGGCATCTCGCATAGCCGGTGTTCCACGCTTCGGGAGACATTTCGCGGCCGGAAGGTTCGAACCACATCACGTCTTTGATCGTATCGCCGTGAATGGCGCGGCCGTGAAAAAAGCGGCGTTGTTGCAGCGCGGGCTGACTGCGCCAGAGCTGTACGACGCGCGAGGTGAAATCCAGCAGTGCTTCCGACCCGTCGGTGAGGTTCCAGTTCAGCCAGCTTAAGTCGTTGTCCTGGCAATAGGCGTTGTTGTTGCCGCGCTGCGACTGGCCCATTTCGTCCCCCGCCAGCAGCATGGGGATCCCGTGCGAGAGCATCAGCGTGGCGATGAAATTCCGCTTCTTGCGCTCGCGGAGCGCGAGGATTTTCGGGTCGTCCGTCGGCCCTTCGGCCCCGCAGTTCCAACTGATGTTGTCGTTGGCGCCGTCGTTATTGCGCTCGCCGTTGGCTTCGTTGTGCTTGTTGTCGTACGACACGAGGTCGTTCAGCGTGAAGCCGTCGTGACAGGTGACGAAATTCACGCTGGCGTGAGGCTTGCGGCTGCTCCAGGCGTACAAATCGCTGCTGCCGCAAATGCGGGTCGCAAACTCCGAGATGATTCCGCCGTCTCCCTTCCAGAAGCGGCGCACGCAGTCGCGGTACTTGCCGTTCCATTCCGACCAGCCGACCGGAAAGTTGCCGACCTGATAGCCCCCTTCGCCCAGGTCCCACGGTTCGGCGATCAGCTTGACCTGCGACAGGACCGGGTCCTGGTGGACGATGTCGAAGAACGCACCGAGCTTATCGACTTCGTGCAGCTCGCGGGCCAGCGTGCTGGCGAGGTCGAACCGGAACCCGTCGACGTGCATGTCGAGCACCCAGTAGCGCAGGCTGTCCATGATGAGCTGCAAAACGCGGGGGTTGAGCATGTTCAGCGTATTGCCGCAGCCGGTGAAATCGGTGTAGTGCCGCTTGTTCTTGGGCGCCAGGCGATAATAGGCCGCGTTGTCGATGCCGCGGAACGACAGCGTCGGGCCCATGTGATTGCCTTCGGCGGTGTGGTTGTACACCACGTCGAGAATCACTTCGAGACCGGCGGCGTGCAGATCGCGAACCATCGTTTTGAATTCGCGAAGGGCGTCGCCGTAGCGGTCGCGGGATTTGAAACGGATGTCGGGCGCAAAAAACGCCAGCGTGTTGTAACCCCAGTAATTCGTCATCCGCAGGTCGATCAGGTGCCGGTCGTCGTAATGGTGATGGACCGGCAGCAATTCGATGGCCGTGACGCCCAAATTTCGGAAGTGGCGAATGGCCGGCTCGGAACCGATCGCGGCAAAGCTGCCGCGCAGCGCCTCGGGGATTTCGGGATGACGCTGGCTGAAACCTTTCACGTGCAATTCGTAAATGACCGTCTTGTGCGAGGGCGTGTTGGGACGCCGGTCGTCACCCCAGGTGAAGGCCGGATCGACGACGGCTGCCAGCGGCGCCGTGGCCGCGTTGTCCCGCGTATCGAACGACGCATCCAGCTTGGGATCGCCGATGATGTATCCGAACATCTCGTCTCCCCACCGCGTCGGCCGCACGACGGCCTTGGCGTAAGGATCGAGCATGACTTTGTGCGGGTTGAAACGGTGCCCGTCTTCAGGCTTGTAGGGCCCGTGAACGCGAAAGCCGTAAATATGCCCCGGTCGAAGGTCGGGAAAATATCCATGCCAGACGAGGTCGGTCTGCTCGGGGAGCTCGATCCGTTCCGTCTCTTTGGTGGCCTCCGCCGATTCGAACAGGCACAGCTCCACACGCGTCGCATTTTCGGAATACAGGGCGATATTCACTCCACGCCCATCCCAGGTGGCCCCCAGCGGATTGGGACGGCCCGGCCAAACTCGCATTTCAATTTCTCCTCACGCGATAAACGCTCAACGTGTGGCACCATACAGAATCACGGTGTTCGGGGGCAAGGCTTCTACAAATAAACTCTCGTTGATATTGCCGACCGAAGTTCCAACCGCAATACTACCAGATACAGCGACCCCACCTGACAATCCCGCCTGCGAGCCCTTCATGCTGCGACTGCTGTTCTCGCTCGCCATTTTCACGGCGCCCTTCCCGGTCGCCGCCGCGGGCAGCCTGCCCGAGTCGCCGACGTTCGAGGCGCACGTGCGACCCATCCTCAAAGCACATTGCTGGCAATGCCACGGCGAAGAAGACGAGTTTAAGGGGAACCTCGACACGCGACTTGTGCGCACCTTGCTCAAGGGGGGCGACACAGGGCCGGCCATTGTGGCGGGTAAACACGATGTGAGCGTTCTGTACCTCCGAACTGCGGCAGGCGAGATGCCCCCTGGCAAGAAAAAGTTAACGCCGCACGAGATTGAATTGCTGGCCCGCTGGATCGACGCGGGTGCCAAAACGGCGCGAGGCGAACCCGATTCACTGGCCGCCGGCGACACCTTCACTGACGAAGAACGAACGCATTGGTCATTTCAAACCGTCCGTCGACCGCTGCAGCCAGCCGTCCTCCATAGCGAACTGATCCGCACGCCCATCGATGCTTTTCTGCTCGCGCGGCTCGAAGCAGAAAAACTTTCGTTTGGTCCCGAAGCCGATCGCGTAACGCTCATACGTCGGCTGGCGTTCGATCTCACCGGTCTCCCTCCCAGCCCGGAAGCAGTCGATCGATTCATCAGCGACCCGGCTTCCGATGCCTATGAACGGCTCGTCGATGAATTCCTCGCATTGCCGGCCTACGGCGAGCGCTGGGGCAGACACTGGCTCGATGCCGCGGGTTACGCCGACAGCGACGGCTACAGCGAGAAAGACCTGGAACGCAAGTGGGCCTGGAAATATCGCGACTATGTCATTCGCGCTTTCAACAGCGACAAGCCCTGGAACGAATTCATCGTCGATCAACTTGCCGGCGACGAAATGCTCGCTCCGCCGTACGCCAACCTGAACCCGGAACAGGCCGATCGGCTGATTGCCACAGGGTTTCTACGGATGGGGCCAGACGGAACGGGTGACGGCGGAGTCGACCAAAATGCGGCCCGCAATGAGACGATTGCCGAGACGATCAAGATCGTCTCGACCTCCCTGCTGGGGCTGTCAGTCGGCTGCGCTCAGTGTCACCCGCACCGCTACGACCCGATCTCGCAGACCGACTATTTCCGGATTCGCGCCCTGTTTGAACCGGCTTACGACTGGAAGAACTGGCGCGTCCCGAATGGCCGCCTGGTGTCGCTATGGTCTGATGAAACACGGCAGCATGCGGCCGCTGCAGAAAAAGAGGTGCAGGATGTCTCGAAGCGACGCCTCGAAGAGCTCGACAAGATCGTCGCCGAGACGTTCGAACGCGAGTTGGCCAAGCTTCCTGCTGAGATTCAACCCCGGGCGAAAGTAGTCCGCGAGACACCGGCCGACAAACGCACTGACGAGCAACAGCAACTCATCAAAGAGTATCCCTTCCTGAACGTCGATCGCGGTTCGGTGTATCTGTATCTGGCCGACCGGCTCACTGCCTTCAACAAGAAATGGGACGACTTAACAGCAGAAACGCAGAAGAAGCGCCCCCCCGACGACTATGTGCAGTGTCTGACCGAGATCCCCGGCCAGATCCCAGGTACGAAGCTTTTCTTCCGCGGCGACTTCAACCAGCCCCGACAGGACGTGGCGCCTGGCGAACTGGCCGTGATCAATACGGTTGCTTTGGCGATCCCCCCTGACGATCCGCACGTCCCCACCAGTGGACGGAGGCTGGCGTATGCCCGGCATCTGACGAGCGGGCGGCATCCGCTTATGGGTCGCGTCCTGGTGAACCGTTTCTGGCATCATCATTTTGGTCGCGGATTGGTGGCCACCATCGGCGACTTCGGCGTCTTGGGACAACGACCATCGCATCCTGAGTTGCTCGATTGGCTGGCGGATGAATTCGCAGTCGGCGGCTGGAGGCTGAAGCAATTGCAAAGGTTGATTGTCACGTCGACGGCATACCGCCAGGCTTCGCACCGCCGCGAAGATCTTGACGCAGTCGATCCCGAGAACCGTCTGCTGGGACGGATGCCGGTTCGTCGGCTCGAGGCCGAGACGATTCGCGACGCGGTACTGGCCCTTAGCGGTCGATTGTCGCCGAAGCATTATGGCCCGCCGGTGCCGGTGAGCCCCGACGACGTGGGACAGATCGTCGTGGGCATCGACACGCGCGACAGCGCGGGCCGGCCGACTGGCAAGGTGGTACCGCTGAGCGAAGACGAATTCCGCCGCAGCATCTATATTCAGTTCCGCCGGTCGATGCCGCTGGGAGTGCTCGAGCCGTTCGACGAGCCGGTGATGTCTCCGAATTGTCAGCAGCGATCGTCATCGACGGTGGCGCCGCAATCGCTGCTCTTGATGAACAGTCCGTTCGTGGCGCAGCAGGTGGAAGCGATGGCCACTCGAGTTGAGCGCGAGTCCGCAACGGAACCGGCCGCACGTTTCCAGCGTGCCTGGCGACTGGTCTTTGGCCGCCAGCCAACGGACTTCGAGACAGCCTCAGGTGCGGCATTTCTGTCACGCCAGACCGAAGCGGCAGCAGCCGTCACCGCTGATCCAAAATCCCCGAAACCAGATCCGGCCCACATGGCCCTCTCCAATCTCTGCCAGGCCCTCGTCAGCTCGAATGGATTCTTGTACGTGGATTGATTCCCTCGACAAGCGAGATCTGTATGTCCCACTTTACCCGCCGGCACTTTCTGACTCAGCAAGCTTTTGGCCTGGGCGGCCTGGCCGTCGCCTGGCTTATGAAGCACGACGTCGCGCGGGCGGCGCCCGTCAAACCGGCGCTGGAGCCGGTGACTTACGATCTGCTCCCCAAGCCGCCAGCGCGCGAGCCACAGACGCGGGCCATGATCTCGATGTTCATGCAGGGGGGGCCCAGTCACATCGACTTGTTCGATCCCAAGCCCGAGCTCACGAAGCGGCATCTGCAGAATTTTACCGGCGACATCAAGTACGACAACGCCGCTGAGGCCAGCTCGAAACTGTTTGGCACACCGTGGAAGTTTTCGAAGCACGGCCAATGTGGCATGGATCTGAGCGAGCTGCTGCCACACCTGGGCGAAGTAGCCGACGATATCTGCCTGATCCGCTCGATGCACACTGGAGTCGATAATCATGGGCAGTCGATCAATGCTCTGAATACGGGCCGCTTCGCAACCGGGCGGCCTTCACTCGGCTCCTGGATGACGTACGCGCTGGGAAGCGAAAACCAGAACCTGCCGGCATTCGTTGTCCTGTCGGATCCGGGCGGGCTGCCGGTGCTCGGCGTCGAGAATTGGCAAAATGCCTGGCTGCCGTCGCTGTATCAGGGGACGGTCGTCCGCCCGCAGGAGCCGCGCATCCTGAATCTCGACCCGCCTGCCCACCTGCGGGGCGCCGCACAGGAGCGATTTCTCGATTACCTGCAAACGATCAATCGCGAACATCTCGAACGGCATCCGCGCGAGCACGATCTTTCCGCACGCATCCAGAGTTACGAACTGGCGGCCCGCATGCAGATAGCCGCCAAGGAGGCCCTCGACATCTCGCGCGAAAGCGATACGACCCACAGGCTGTACGGCATCGACGACCCCGTCACGAATGATTACGGCACGCGCTGCCTGATCGCCCGGCGGCTGGTCGAGCGGGGCGTGCGATTCGTGCAGATCTTTACCGGCAATCAGACATGGGACCATCATGGCGGAATCGAGAAGGGGTTGCCCGACATCTGTAAACGAACCGACAAACCAGCCGCAGCCCTCGTCAAAGACCTTAAGCAAACCGGCCTCCTGGAAACGACGCTCGTGCACTGGGGAGGAGAGATGGGACGATTACCGGTCATTCAGAACGAAAAAAACATCGGCCGCGACCACAACACACAGGGATTCAGCCAGTGGCTCGCCGGAGGCGGAGTGAAACACGGCTGCATTTTCGGCGAAACGGACGAACTGGGACACAAGGCGGTCAAAGATGTGGTCAATCACTTCGACTACCACGCAACGCTGATGCATCTGTTCGGCCTCGACCCGCAGCAGTTCACGTTCACACGCCCCACCGGCACTGGCAGCCTCATCGACGGCCAACCAGCCAGAATCGTCTGGGAAATCCTGGAACGCGGACACCATTGATGCCCCCAACTGCAACAAGATCGATACTGCTGGTCTGCGCATTGATTGCGTTTGCGGCTACGACGAATGCCGACGACCCCGTCCTGAACTGGGTCAAAGTCACCGACAAAGCCGAGTGGCAGGCGCGCGATTCCTCGGGTGAAGTCGTGTTTCGCGATCAATTGTGGATCCTCGGGGGTTGGTTCGATTCGTTCACTGCTCCGCCGCGCGACGTCTGGAGCTCTCGCGACGGTAAGAATTGGAAGCTGGTCGAACAGACGGCCCCCTGGAAGCACAGCGATCTGCCGATGACGCTGGCGTTCAACGATCGAATGTGGCTCTTCGGCGGCTGGTACAATGGGAGGCTCCCCGGCCATTCTGCCAGCAACGAAGTCTGGTCCACCGGCGACGGAATTAAATGGGACCAGGCGACCGCCGCGGCCGGCTTCACACCGCGCATTGCCGCCGGCGCCGTCGTCTTCAAAGACAAAATGTGGATCCTGGGCGGCACCGAGAACTATTACTTTGGTGACGACGACAGCCCGAAGAATGACGTGTGGTCTTCGGCGGACGGCAAAGAATGGCGGCTCGTTACGGCCCATGCCGATTGGTCGCCGCGAGCTTATCATCAAGCGGTCGTCCACGACGGCAAAATGTGGGTCCTGGGAGGCGGGAATTACGTGCCGAAGTATCATGCGCTCAATGATGTCTGGTCGTCGGCAGACGGCGTGCACTGGACACGTGAAACAGAACACGCTCCGTGGGCCGCGAGAATCTGGTTTTCGTCAGTCACCTACCGTAACCGCCTGTGGGTACTGGGCGGCTGGCAGAACAATCCCTCGAAGAACTGGGGCGACGTCTGGCACACGAAAGACGGCAAGAGCTGGAAGCAATTGAAATCCGACTTGTGCTGGAAAGAGCGTCACGAACATTCGACCTACGTTTTTCAGGATAAGATCTGGGTGGCCGGCGGCCACGCCCAGCCGCTCAGCAGCGAGGTCTGGTCGCTGGACGTGCCCCAGGATTGGTTCTCAGAGTAGCAGGCACACTCCGTGTATCGCCGTTTGTCATGAATGCGGCAGTTTGGAATTCGAATTTCGGAAAAAAAGAAAACAAAAAACGGCACATGGAGTGTGCCTGCCACGCTGGAAGAGGAACACTCGGATGCTGTCCCGCCGTCATTTTCTCGGAAGTGTTGCCGCCGCCATGGCTGGCGGCCGATTGCTGTGCGCCGCAGAATCGACAAACGGCGAGCGCAAGAAACTCGCCGTCGTCACGACCGTCTGGACGTATCGCTCACACGCCTGGCACATGGCTGAGCGGTTCCTGCACGGCTACTCGATCGGCGGGAAATGGCACCGGCCGGTGTTTGACGTCGTCGCTGCCTACGTCGACCAGAAGCCCGAAGGGGACTTGAGCCGCAGCCGGTCGGAAGAGTTCGGCTTCCCGATTTATCCCACCGTCGCCGAAGCGCTCCGCCGCGGCGGCGACAAACTGGCCGTGGATGCCGTGCTGCTCATCGGCGAACATGGCGATTACCCGATCAATGAGTTTGGACAGAAAAAGTATCCGCGCTACGAGCTGTTCAAACAGATCGTCGACGTCTACCGGAAAGACGGGCGGACGGCGCCGGTCTTCAACGACAAGCATCTGTCATGGAAATTCGCGTGGGCCCAGGAGATGGTTGACGCATCGAAAGAACTGAACTTCGGCTTCTGCGCCGGTTCGTCTCTGCCGGTGACGTGGCGCATGCCGTCGATCGACTTGCCGCTGGGAGCGGAAGTCGAAGAGGTGATGTGCCTGGCGATGGGGGGGCTCGACAGCTACGACTTTCACGCCCTGGAAACGATGCAGTGCATGGCCGAACGGCGACGCGGCGGCGAAACGGGAGTCGTGGCCGTGCAGGCATTGCGAGGCGATGCCTTCTGGAAGGCATTCAAAGCTCGGTCGTGGAAAGCCGGCGGCTGGGACCCCACCCTGTTTGAAGCCTGCCTCACCCGCACTCAAACGCTGGCTCAGCCGAAATCATTCAGCGATCGGCATCCGACTCTGGCCCAGATGCGCGAATTCGTCAAAGATCCGTCCGTCTACCGGGTGGAATACGCCGACGGCCTCAAGGGGACGATGTTTCTGATGAACGGCCTGGTGGAGGATTTCACGTTCGCCGCCCGGCTCAAAGGCCGGGCCGAACCCCTGTCCTCGTTGTTCTACTTGCCGCCGAATCCCAACGTGGTCTATTCGGCCGCTCTCATGTCGAAGGCCGAGGAGACGTTTCGAACCGGTAAGGCCCCGTACCCGATCGAACGAACCTTGCTGACCGGGGGCTTGGTCGAAGCGGGCATGCAATCGCTGGCCGCCGGCCAGAAGCGGTTGGAAACGCCGCACCTGGCCATTCGTTATGAGCCCACGCGCGAATCGACGTTCTGGCAAACGTAATCCGGGCGAGCCGGGGGTGTTAGCCCGCGGATTTTTTGCAAGCGAATGCCGATTGATCCGGGGGCTGAGGCCCCCGGCTCGCCCGGAACTGGACTTTTAAAGGCTGTCCTCACCGATACAACCATGCAATTGCGACCAACGCCACATGAATATCCGATATCAGCCCCCTGGTGAACTGTGCATGCCGGGCGACCGGTCTTGCGGCGAGACGCCTTGACGCCATACGATTGATTGAACAGATTTCTCCGCGGTCGATGGGTGGGCACTCACAATCATCGGCAATTCCCAATTCGAAGAGCCGTTCTCCCCGGGACAAGGTCGCCGCTGTGTCTAAGAGCCGGTGCTTTCATTCTTGCTTCCCGATGGCGTGTCTGCTGTTTCTGGCACTGACCGGCTGCAGTGAAACGAGACGCGCTGGCGATGACGACGAATCTGTTTCCGCGGCTGCTGCGAGAATCGACCCGCCTCAGACGTCGGGACAGCAGGCTGCCGATCAAACGCCGGCCGTGATCACGAATGAGCCGGCTCGCGAAATTGTGCAGTCGCAAACGATCACAAACTCCCCGCTCATCGTCGATGACAAGGCCGATTCCCCGGCAACGAACGCTACGCCCGATTCAGCAACAGAATCGAAGTCCGCCAGTCCGAATGCGGGTTCGATCGACAAAGCCGAGACGTCGTCAACCGCGCCCGCCGTTAGTCCATCTCCCGATGCCCCGCCACAACCATCAAAGAATGACTTGCCTCCCGACCGGTCTCGCGACTGGCCGCAGTTTCGCGGCGCGGATGGACAAGGGCATGGCTCGGCCAGCGGCTTACCGTTGCGATGGAACGAAAAAAAGAACATCGCCTGGAAGGTCCCTATTCGCGGAAACGGCTGGTCCTCACCGGTTATTGTCGATAATAAGATCTGGTTGACGACGGCGATCGTCCCCGAAAAGTCGCTGCGCGTTCTCTGCCTCGACGCGACGACCGGCGCGACGCTGCACGACGTCGAAGTCTTTCACAAAGACTCGCTGGGGGGCATCCATCCCAAAAACAGCCATGCCTCGCCAACGCCCGTGCTGGTCGATGATCGCTGCTACGTGCATTTCGGCTCGCACGGCACCGCGGCGCTGAATTTGAACGCGGAAATCGTGTGGAAAACGGAGATCAAGTACTACCATCATCATGGGCCGGGCGGCAGCCCGGTGATCGTGGGCGGGGCGGCGATCATCGCCTGCGATGGTTTCACCAGTTCATTCTACGATGAACAGAAGATCGCCGGCGTCACCGATCCACAATTCGTCGTGGCCCTCGACACGGCCACGGGCGATGTGCGCTGGAGAAGAAAGCGCGATGGCGCCCATTCCTACGCGTCACCGCTGGTCATTGATGTCGAGGGCCAGACGCAAGTCATCTCACCCGGAGGCAATCGCGTCGTCGCCTACGATCCGTCGACCGGCGAGGAATTGTGGAGTTGCCGTTATCAGGGTTACTCGCTCGTCCCGCGCCCCGTTTCAGGACACGGACTCGTTTTTATCTGTACCGGGTACGACGTGCCGACGCTGCTGGCGATCCGCACCAACGGCCGCGGCGATGTCACCGACACGCACGTCGCCTGGAAGACGAACCAGGCAGTGCCGCTGAACCCTTCGCCGATTCTGGTTGGCGATGAGCTGTACACGGTCAGCGATCAGGGGGTCGCCAGTTGCCTGGACGCCAAAACCGGGAAACTGCACTGGCGCAAACGGCTGGGGGGCAATCATTCGACGTCGCCCCTGTTTGCCGACGGGCGGCTTTACATTCTTGATGAAGTCGGCACGACGCACATTCTCTCGCCGGGCACGAAATGCAAGATCCTCGCCAAGAACCTGCTACGGGGGAAAACCCTCGCCTCGCTGGCTGCCAGCGGCCGGGCGCTCTATCTGCGCAGCGACAACCACCTCTACCGCATTGAAGCGACCGATGCCAAACCAGCCGACGAGGGGGACGTCAAACCCGGCGCGGACGAAGATCCTACGCCAGCGGAAAGCGAGCCTCAGTAGGTCGCAGTTGCCGAGTCGTAGCTCAGAGTCGCAGGCACACTCCGTGTGCCGTCGTTTCAACTCGTTCCCAAGCTCCGCTTGGGAATGCACACTCCGAAGCTCTGCTTCGCGTATGCCACAGCGCTGCGGACCAGCCCTCCGCTCGCAATTCAACGACTGCTGCAGGCGTTCATACCGTCGGTGCAACTCGGGAAGCAGAGCTTCCGAAATGGCGTGCCTAACCCAACTTCCCCAACCGTCGACGTAAGTCCTTGCGCCACAACAGCCGGACCCCCGGTTTTTCCACTACATTGGCTTTTGGATTACTGGGTTGGGCCTCCGGGTTGCAGTCGGAAGGGCAATT
>DASYAR010000461.1:0-16819 GCA_036501235.1 Planctomycetaceae bacterium | reverse complement strand
GCATCCCTGCCAGGTTGACAGATTCCTATGATCTGTTCGAGCGATGCGCAAATTGCGTGCCGGATGCGGATAAATTCCTGAGACATGCAGCGGCGCGGCTACAGCAACTTTTGAGCCGAACGATATTGGGACAGTCCCGTTTTTCAACAGGCTGCCTAGGGCCTATTGATCCGGCGGCGGATCGGATTTGAGGTCAAAGTTGATCGGTTTGCCCTCTTTGGTGACTTCCGCCTCTACGCCGCCGAATGTCGTGCTGTAGCGCGCGGGAATGCCTTGTGTCGGATCACTCGCCGTGATGAGCACATAGTGCTTGCCGATGACCGCTCCGGCGTGATCGTTGGTGTAGTTCAACGTGTATTTGCCGTCCGCCCCTGTAAACCCGGTCGAAGATCCCAGCTTGGGGTTTTTCGCGGCCTCCATAGGGAGAAACTGCACGATCGTACCCGATGCCACCGGCTTGCCGTCGATCGTGACCGTTCCGGAGACAGGGGCCAAGGGGGGCAGGTCGAGCGTTTTCTGCATTCGCGTATAAACCCAGCCACTGATGGCCGCGATGAGCAGCGTTCCCACGACGCCTGGCCAGCCGATTTTCGCGAAGTACGCGACCATTTCCTTGGTAGAAGTGATCTCGCCTGCGGGGCGGTCGCTGCCGGCGCCGAATTGCCGGCGTTTTCTCTTAGCACCGGGTTCGGGTTCCTCTTCCACGACCGGCGCGCCTTTACCCATCAAGCTCTTCGCAACCGACGCGGGATCCGCTTTGGCGCGTTTTGGGCCTTGACCTGCGTCTTTGGTCTGCCCCTTTTTCCGTTTGGTCCGGTCCTCCAGCTCTTCGTCCTCTTCGCTGTCCCGGTCATCGTCGACCACGGACTTTTTCCGCGAAGAGGGCGTCTCGTCGTCGAACGGGTTGTCGTCAGCATCTGAATCGGCCGAGTCGGATTCGGCCAGCGACGTGGTCCCCGAAGCCACGGGAATTTCGTCGGAGCTGAGAAAATCCCCGATATCGTCTTCCGTATTCAGCGCGCCGCTGGATCGCGGTTTGTCGGCCTTGGCAGCCTTCGCAGCAACAGCATCCGCCGACGGAACAACAAACTCGACGTGGCACCGTGGGCAGCTTCCCTCGGTCCCTGCCAGTTCGTCGTTGATGTTCAGCGCTGCCCCGCACTCTTCGCACTTGTAGCGAATCGTCATGCTGTTATTCGTAGGGTGGGATCGCCATTCCGTTCGACATGTTTCCCAGGTTCTGGAAAATGGTCAGATTGATGTTCGGCGTTATCGAATGCACACTGCCGTCACAAAACAGAAATTGCGCAATGCTGCCCGGATGATCGCTGCCGGCATTGTCGTAGTGTACACCCTTGTTGACTCCGAACCGACAACTGAACATTGTCGCCGCCCCACCCCAAGCCCAGCCGTCGCTGCTGATCTGCAAAACCGTGGGCACGATCTGGCCTGGGTTCTGGACTGTGTTCTGTGCCGACATTTGCCCGTTCATGCGCATCACCTCGCCTGCCATGATCACGTTCGACGTCCCGTCCGAGACATCCGTGAGCCGAGTGGCGCTATTGCCGTAAAACACGCCTCGAAAGAGATTGGCCGGCGGATAGCTCAACAAGGGATTGGCAGAGAGTTGTGCCGGAAGCAGATCGTAGACGCCGCGAAAACCCGATAAGTCTTCGAAAACCTGGCCGGAACCCGCACAACCGCCGTAATCGTTTCCGCCGCCTGTCCAGTTGGGGTCGACCCGAAAACAGTTGGCATACTTTTGAACGTCCATTTTGGCGCGGCGTGACGGGCAATAGAAGCCCTTAAGCTCGGTTTGCGCCGGATAATACGTCTGCGGGCCCGACCCCATGTTAAGGATCACCGGGTATTGGTTCGAGCCGTTGTACCAGACGTTGCAGTTGAAATTCCACATGTTGTACGTGTTCTGCTGATCGAGGTCGGGCAGGATGAAGAGCATCCAACTCGATCCGTGCAGGCCGGCGCCGGGCAAATTGAGGGCCACGGGTGTGGGAATTCCCCCCAGAGAACCCACTCCGCCCGCGAAGCCAAACTGCTGGGTTGTGGCTTCGGTATAATAGTCGAATCGGAAACCACCCGGCGAGAAACTCCCGCCGTAGAGCAGATTGACCGTGCCCGGGGGCAGCAGCTTGTTCTTGCTTTCGTAATTCAACAGAGCCAACCCGATCTGCCTCAGGTTGTTGCCGCATTGAGTGCGGCGCGCCGCCTCGCGCGCCTGTTGCACGGCAGGCAGGAGCAGCGCGACCAGAATTCCAATGATCGTAATCACGACCAAGAGCTCGATCAGTGTGAAACCGACCCGTCGACCCGTCCTGGAAGGTATCCGTCGCATAAGCCACCATTCCCTTCGAAACAGGAAATTAAAATGACGATTCGCAGCCCGCGCCGCTTATAATACAAAATTATCCCTCTATGTGAACATCACTTGCGTTCCGATGCAACAGAATTCCACCGCCGACACCCGGATTTTCGGCCGCGCCGAGAATTTGCCCTGGAATCGGAACACGCTCCCGGCGGGGAATTTACAGGGCCCGGCGCCGCGTGTACAACAGGAGAATGTACTGGTCGGCGGCTGTTTCAGGCCGGCCTTCTGCCGGGCGACCGGGGCAAATCCAGAGGATGAACCCGATGAATTCCGTTTCCGTGCACAGTCTTCTGGCGTCGTTCCTGCTGGTCTGGGCGACGGGCTCGCCGGTTGCGGCTGAGCCTGCCACGTCACCCGCTGCAACGGAGACGGCCACCCCGCCCGCCGCCGGTCATTCCTACCATGGAGAGTCGTTCAACGAGGGCCCCCGTCAACGGGCGTACTTGATGCGCAGCACCGGGGCGGTTCATTTTCCCGTCACGACGACCAGCCCCGAGGCGCAGCAGTTTATCGATCAGGGAGTCGGCCAACTGCATGGTTTCTGGTACTACGAAGCCGAACGGTCGTTCCGGCAGGCGGCGACTCTCGATCCCCAATGTGCGATTGCTTATTGGGGGATGGCCCTCGCCAATACGAATAACGACAAGCGGGCGCGCGGGTTCATCGCCGAGGCGGTCAAGCGCAAGGCCGGACTGACCGAACGTGAAACGATGTATGTCGATGCGCTCCATGCGTTTTATTCGGAGAACAAAGGTGGGACCGGCCGCAGAGACCGGCGGGATAATGGCGACAACAAAGACAAGGAGCGGCACGACGCCTACGCCAAGGCCTTCGAACGCATCATTTACAAGTTTCCCGACGACATCGAAGCCAAGGCGCTCCTCGGCCTGCAGCTTTGGCTGAATCGCACGCATGGCACTCCGATCGCCAGCCATCTGGCCGTGGATGCGTTGCTGAACGACGTGCTGGCTGTTCAGCCGATGCATCCGTGCCATCACTACCGCATTCATCTGTGGGACGATGAACAGGCGTCGCTGGCCGTCAATTCGGCGGCGCGCTGCGGGCAATCGGCGGCGGGCATCGCCCACATGTGGCACATGCCAGGGCATACGTTCTCGAAACTGCACCGCTACGCCGACGCCGCCTGGCAGCAGGAAGCTTCGGCACGAGTCGATCATGCCTACATGATGCGCGACCGGATCCTTCCCGACCAGATCCACAATTATGCCCACAACAATGAATGGCTGATCCGCGATTTGAGCCACATCGGCCGCGTGCGGCAGGCCGTGGCGCTGGCCAAAAATCTGATCGAGCTGCCGCGGCATCCACGGTACAACGCGTTGGGCCGCGATCAGAGCGCGCACTTCGGCCGGCTCCGATTGTTCGACGAGTTGGTGCGCTACGAGCTGTGGGACGAGCTGATCGCGCTCGGCGCGACCCCCTATCTCGAGCCTACGGACGATACCGGCGAACAGGCCAAACGTCTGCGCCATCTCGGCACCGCCTGGTTCCGCAAGGGAGACGTCGAACAGGGGCTGGCCCGCGTCGCCGAGCTCGAAGAGCGTCTGCGCCGCGAACGCTGGCGCTTGAATATCGCCGAACCGCCCGCGCCCTTAATCGCCGGCCAGTCCGATGCACCAGCCGGCGAGCCGCGACCGGAACCAGTTCCACTGCCGTCGCAAGAAGAAGACGGCCGGATGAAACCCTTCGAGCTGGCGATCGAAGAATTGAAAGGCCACGCCGCCGTCGCGCAGGGTGATTACAAAGCGGGACTCCCTCGGTTGAAAACGGCGGGAGGCGTGAGCGCGATGTACCTGGCGCGAGTGGAATTCCTCGCCGGCGACCGCGACGCCGCGCTCAAGAACGCCCGCGAAGCCGTCAACAAGCACGAGCAGCAGGTGCAGCCGCTGGCCGAGCTGGTCGACCTCTTATGGCAGGCCGGCGAACGAAAAGAAGCTGGCGAACGCTTCGAGCAACTGCGCGCCATCTCGGCTGCGATCGATCTGGAAATGCTCGCCTTTGCGCGATTGGCGCCGATTGCGGCGGCCCTCAATCTGCCGAGCGACTGGCGCATGGCCGCAACCCCGGCCAGCGACGTGGGAGAGCGTCCGCCTCTCGATAGTCTGGGACCCATCCACTGGCAGCCTGATCCGGCGCCGGAATGGAGCGGCAGCGACGGCAAGGGGGGGAGGCTCTCGATGTCGAATTACCGCGGGCGGCCGCTGGTGCTCATTTTTTATCTCGGGCATCAGTGCCTGCACTGTGCCGAACAGCTTCAGGCATTTGCCCCCCTGACGAAGGAATTCGAAGACGCGGGGATCGCATTGGCGGCCCTGAGCACCGATGACGACGCCGGGCTGGCCAAATCGATTGAAAACTACAAATCCGGCACATTTCCTTTTCCTCTGGCCTCCGACGCGGGCCTGGATTCGTTCAAGGCATTCAGGGCCTACGACGACTTCGAGTCGCGTCCACTGCATGGGACGTTCCTGATCGACGCCACGGGATTGGTGCGCTGGCATGACATCGGCTTCGAGCCGTTTCGCGACGCGAAATTCGTCTTGAAAGAGGCCCGCCGACTGCTGTCGTTCTCCGCCACCAAACCGTCCGCCGGGCAAACCGCCGCCGTCCCACCGCGGATCTCCGAGTAGGCCGCGTGGCTGATGCCGGCCGCTTCGATGTCGGGCCAACGTATTCGATTAGCTGGTGGTGAAAACTCTTATCTGTCAGGGCGCAGCAGCTTGGATATTGGCCGCAGATCGCGGTTCCCCGGGGAGGCACCCGGCTGCCGGCGAAGAGGAGATACGGGTATAGGGGAGATGGGCGAACTCGCTCCGACTGCGCCATTCGAGAAATGATCGCGTCGTGGGCCGCATTGCACGAATAATGACCTATGACGGCTCAGACTTGTCCTGCAGCCTCAACAGCACAAGGTTCGGCGAATTGGCATTTCTGTATCCCCCACATCCCCCTACTTCCTTCTCCAGCGAGGGACGCCCCCCCGAGAGCACCCGGTTGCGCAAATGCAATTGACCGACGTCGATCGCTTCTCTGTTTGAAACGTCGCGTGCTTTGGATTCGCGGTCAACGATTCAAACGTCCGTGTGCGCTTTGCTGCGGATCGCCGGTCGGTCGCTTTTCTTATCTGCCTGCGGACCTCCCAGAATCCCCGTAAGCCCCTTGAATCGCCCCTGATAAAGCAGGATCAGATAGGCCGGGACGAGGAGCGGCCGCACGACGAACGTGTCGAGCAGCACGCCGAAGGCCAGCGCGAAACCAAGCTGCTGCAGTCCCACGAGCGTGCCGAACATCAGCGACATGAAGGTCCCCGCCATGATGATTCCGCAGCTCGAAATAATCGTTCCCGTGCGGAACATGGCGATGCGGATGCCCTCGACAGGCCCGTGCCGCTCCTGCTCCTCGGAGATGCGCGTCATCAGAAAAATGTTGTAGTCTTCGCCGATCGCCATCAGGATCGTGAACAGAAACATGGGGACCTTCCAGTCGAGCCCGGCGAAGTCGGCTGGGTCCTTTAGATAATAAAACGCGAATGTTACTCCGAGCGTCACGAAATAACTGAAGAACACGCTGATGATCAGATACAGGGAAATGGCCCACTTGGCCACTCCCAGCAGAATGACCAGAATCGCGAACACGGCGACGAGGACCAACAGATCGATGTGAATCTGATCGCGGTCGGTGACGGTCTTCAAATCGCGAATGCTGGCGATCGGCCCGAGATAATGAAACTGCAGGGCCCGGAGCGACTTGGCGTATTCCGGATCGCCTTCCTGTTCCGCCTTTTTGACGGCCGTCTGGACGGCGAGTTTGATGGCCCCCTCGACCGCATTCAATTGGGCGATGCTCTCGCGGGCGAATGGATCGGCGTCGAAGACGACGTCGACGCGCGTCACCTTTCCCTTGAGGACGGGGCTGACGTAGTAGCGCTTGCCGGTTTTCTTGGTGAGCACGCCCGGAATCCCCTCCAGGGGATATTTCAGCCCCATGGGCGCGTCAAAATAGCGGACGTCGGAAATGCCCAGCTCATTCCGTCGCTCGATCACTTGTTCCATCAGTTCGGCAAGCGCTGCCGAGCCGATCGGCGTATCGAAGAACCCGGCGTCCCGTTCCGGCTCGATCTCGTCATTGCGAATCAGAATCGTCAGCGGCCCAGTTTCTCCGGCAGGAAAGTGGGCCTGCGCGGCCTTGGCCCCCTCGACGCTCTTCTTGGTCGTCGGCAGCTCGGTGAGCAGCCCATAGCTGAGATACTCATATCGAGCGACTCCCAGAACGGCAAAAGGGAGCATCATCGCGACACAGGTCACGAGAATCCGTCCCGGATGGCGCAACAGGTATTCACCGATCCATTCCCACACCAGTTGAATCTTGCCTCGCTGAACCAGGCGATTGAAAAGCGTGGTGCCCGTCCGCGTGCCGGCTTCCGAGGGAATTCTTTCGGTGCGACCATAGGGCCAGAAGGCGCCGCGGCCGAACAATCTGAGCAAAGACGGTGTGAGCGTCAGTGAGGCGACCAGTCCGACGCACAGACTCAGCGAGATGCCGATCCCCGCTTCGCGAAACTTGCCGAATTGGGCGAACACCATCATCCCGATGCCGCAAATCACCGTGAATGCGCTGGCGGTGATGGCATCGCCCACCTGAGACAATGTCGCCGTGAGCGCCTTGGGCAGCGGCAGGCCGCGATCGATTTCCTCTTTGTAACGGGCAATCAGGAACAGGCAATAATCCACTCCCGTCCCATAGGTGACCACCGTGATATAGACTTCCATTCCGAAAAACACGCGATAATCCAGTCCCGGGATCTGCGTCAAAAAAATGACCAGCGCTTTGGCAATCGACACGGAAATCGCGACGACGACCAGTGGAATCAAGGCCAGTGCCGGGGCCCGATAGATGACTGCCAGCAGCATGACGACCAGGACGAATGTCGCCAGGTCGGTCTTTTTGGCGGTTTCCTGCCCGGCAATCAGCATGTCTCGTCCGACCGTGGCCGAGCCGCTCATGGCCAGCCCCAGGCCGGTCGGAATCTGCTTTTCCGCGGGAAGATCGATCTCAATGAGGGTCTGGATGCGATCGATGATCGGCACGTTGTGCCACTCGAGGAATTCACTGCGCAAGGGCATAATGACCAGCGAGGCCTCACGGTCTTCGCTGTCCAGCAGTTTCCCCCCGCGCTTATTCTCGCGCGTCATGATTTCGAGCGTGTTGCCGTCATCCATTTGGTCGCGGATCTTTTCCAGCCGCGGCTTGAGCACCCGCTCGATAAAGTCCTGATCTTCTTCCAGCAGCGGCTGGTGTCTGCGCTCGACGATGATCACGACGCTGCTCTTGAGCAGGTCTTCGGGAAACGCTTCGGCCAGAAGCTTCTCGCCCACAAGGCTTTGCATCTCTGGCGGCAGGAAGGCATACTCGCCGTCGGTCGCCGCTTCCCGAAAATCGGGAATCTTCCAGCCGAAGGCTTTGTTCCACCAGTGCTGGTGGACCCCCATTGCCGCGAAAAATCCGAGCAGCCAGACCGCCAGCACGATTTGCCAGCGCCGCTCAATGATTTTTCCGAGCCGTTCGAACATGAATTCTGAACCTTAAGTTGAAGAACCAATTACGGTAACGTACACGACGTAGACCGTCAACGACCGGCCGGCGCTCACTCGACCATCTGCGACGGCTCCTCTATAATTCTCTAACCAGCATGTCGATCAGCCCGCCTCGTCCCACGTTCATCTATGCAGATCGTTCTCTATCCACACCCGGCCCTCCGCTTCAAATCGGTTCCGATCACTCAGATCACGCCCGAGCTGCGCGATACGGTCCGTGAGATGTTCGATTTGATGTACGCCGCCGAGGGGATCGGTTTGGCCGCCAACCAGGTCGGGCTCCCCTACCGCCTGTTCGTGCTCAATCTGACCGGCAAAAAGGAAGAACCCGACCAGGAGCACGTCTTCATCAACCCCGAAATCGTGAAACGCAAAGGGACGCAGGAGGCCGAAGAGGGCTGTTTGAGTTTCCCGAAATTGTACGGCCAGGTCCGCCGGGCCAGCGAGATCGTGGTCGAAGCGTTCGACCTCGACGGGCAGGGGTTCGAGCTCTCCATCGACGATCTTGCCAGCCGCGCGATCCAGCACGAAACCGATCATCTCGACGGCAAACTGTTCACCGATCGCTTGAGCGAACCCGATCAGCGAGAGGCCCTCTCGAAGATCAGCGATTTCGAGTCGCTCTTCCGCCGCCAGCAGGAATTGGGCCAGATCCCGCCGGACAAGGAAATCGAGGCCGAATTGCAGCGGTTGGCGGCAGTGCAAAGGCCTCCCCAGTGACTTCCCTCAAACTCGTGATGATGGGGACCGGGGATTTTGCCGTCCCGACGCTGGAATCGCTGCACGGCACGCCTCACCAGGTCGTGGGCTTGTTCACCCAGCCCGATCGCACGGGCCGCGGGCATCACCAGAGCGTGCAGAATCCCATGAAAGTCCTGGCGCTCGCGCGCCAGACCCCCGTCTTCCAGCCCGATAACGTCAACGCCGCGGCGGCGCTGGCCGACCTGCGTGGTCTGGATCCCGACCTCTTCGTCGTGGCGGCCTACGGGCAAATCCTGTCTCCCGAGTTGCTGTCGATTCCGCGGCTGGGATCGATCAACGTGCACGCCTCGCTGCTGCCAAAGTATCGGGGCGCTTCACCCATCGCGACAGCCATTATGAACGGCGAACCGGAAACCGGCGTGAGCATCATTCAAATCCTGCCGCGCCTCGATGCCGGGCCGATCCTGGCCGAGGCGCGCACCCCCATCGGTCCGCAGGAGACGGCCGGCGAGTTGGAAGACCGGCTGGCGCGAATGGCCATCGACCTCGTGCCGGGTGTCATCGAGCAGATTGCGGCCGGCCACGTGCAGCCGTTGCCGCAAACCGAGACTCTCGTCACGCGGGCCCCCAAGTTGAAAAAGACGATGGGCGCGATCGACTGGTCGCGTTCCGCCGCTCAAGTCGATTGTCAGATACGAGCCATGCAACCCTGGCCGAATCCTTACACGTACCTGCACACTCCCGGCAAGCCGCCGCTGCGCGTACTGATTCTGGCAGTTCGGCCGCTCGTCGATCGTGCGCCGGGAAGCGCACCGCCGGGAACGCCCTTGGAAATCGACAGGCAGCAGCTGGTGATCGAGACGGGCCTTGGCGCCGTCGAAGTGCTGAAAATCCAACCCGACGGGAAGCGCCCGATGACCGCCGCCGATTTCCTGCGCGGCCGCGCCGTGACCTCGGCCGACCGCTTCGGCCCTGAGGCGTAGCTTGATCGCTGCTGAAAAAACTCGCAGCCGCAGGAGCATATCGTGCATTGGGCGGCCGTGTGGAGACTTCCCACAAGTCCAATAATCTGTGAGGTTTATGTAATCGTGGCCCCATCCGAGGCCCTGGCGCGAAGGCGTTGGCACACCGTTTGCCTGATTGTTTTCGCGTCGTGTGCGACGCGCTCTTCACTACGATTTCACGGAATGAATCGTGATGCTTTCACCCCAGGAGCGTACAGGTGAGTCGCGCGAGTCGCATTTCCTTGCCAATGAAGCCCCTCGCGCGTCGACCAGCAACCTGATTTCACGAAGGACCGAACACGATGCCTGCGATCGATGTGGAGACGACGACCGCGCCGCGACGAATGCCGCTGTTGAATGGTGGCGGCTCTTCACGGCTCTCCCTTTCAATTTGTTTGCCGGACCCGGCCGATGAGCCGCTGACCACCGTCGTCGTTGCCCTCTCGCGGTTACTCGGTCAGATCGTCGAGCGCTCGCTGTTCTCGGGGATGTGGTTGCTGATCGCCTGCGTCTCTTCCTTCGACGCCTATCTCACGATCCGCTTCCGCGACTCTCTGTACTACGAGGAGTTGAATCCGCTCGCTCGCTATTTATTGCATCTGGACGGGTGGGACCCGTCGCTGTTGATCAGCATGAAGTTTCTGGGCTCGATCCTCGTCCTCGCCTTCGTCGCCGGGCTCCATAACCAGAATCGCAGGCTCGGCCTGATCGTGACCGCCGCCCTCGCCAGCTTCCAGGCGGGACTCCTGGGTTATCTGACCCTGGTGTAACCGGCAACTTGGCCGCGCGACCAGCGAGGGATTTGGCGTTCTGATCCCGCAGGGACCGCCCCAGCGAGCCGCGGGGTTTACCCCTGCGGTTTCCGGATGAAAAGTAAAATCAACGCCGGGCATGGCGCGAGAACCATGGCGATGACAGTTTGCACGGGCGAGTCTCGCATCACGCAGTCATGGGAGAATCGATTCGTCCTTGGAACGTCCATTGACTGTTCACCCTGACACCGCAGGGATAAACCCTACGGCTCGCTGGGGCAGGGCTGGCGCACACTAACCCTTCGCTCCGATAAGGACTTCCGTCAGGAAGTCGGTGCTCCAGCCGCAAGCGCGGCGTTTCATTACCTGGCTCATCTTCTGGTTGGGATGTTGTTTGATGAGTCCCAGGGCGAAGCGACGGAGCCACGACAGATTCTCGGCGACGTGCCGGTCACGAGTCCGACTCTCATCTTCGCGGAATGTCATGTCGAGACTCCAATGGCACGTATTTTCGATGCCCCAGTGACCTCGCACGGCGCGTGCGAAGTATTTGGCGTTGCGCTTCAGGCTGCTCACGTAGTATTGCACTTCGCCGGTTTCTTTTCCGCCGGTCTCACGGGTTCGAATAGCCATGCCCAGCGTTCGCAAGCCGGCCCATTCTTTTCGGCCGGACAGCGATTCCGGTACGTCGATCTGTAAATAGCTCCGAGATTCTTCCCGACCGTGGGAACGCTCCTGCGTCGTGTGACGGCTGACCTTGATGCGTTCGAAGTCGTCTTCCAAGTGATCACTGAAGACCTGATGAATGGATTCTTCAAGTTTGGTGTGGTTGCCTTTGACAGGCAGCACGTAATCCCCTCCGCGAGTCACGATGTCCCGGGCAATTTCCTTCTGACATCCCATCGCGTCGATCGTGACTACGGCCCCGTTGACATCCACCAGATCCAATACCAGCGGAATTGCCGTGATTTCGTTGGATTTCTCGGCCGTTGCCACTTGCCCCAGTGTCAGCCTCTGCTCGGTCGCCCAGACACTGACTATGTGCAGCGGCCCCAGATTCTGTTTGCGGTCGTGCGATCTCCGCAGCGTCTTGCCGTCGATCGCCAGGAACTCCGCCCCCGACGGACCGGTCAGCGACTTGAGCCAGGCGGCAAAACATGTTTGAAAGGCTTGCGGTTGGAGACGTTGCAGAACCCGCCGACAGGTATCACGAGAGGGAATCCCCTCGGGAAGGTCCAGAAACTCTTCGAGCCATTCCCGATGGAGCTTTGCCCACTCGGCAATCGCCGCCGGCCCATCCGCGCCCGCCAGCACGCCACACACGCAGATGACAATCACATCCACCAGCAAATGCTGCCGATTCACCGAGGACCGCGGATCGGGCAACTCGGCAAAATGGTCTTTCAGGTTCTCGACGCTTGATCGAGTTCGTTTCGTCATTTTCCACCTCCGTGACACAACGCCAACAGCGAGTCCAATACCGCTGCCTCACGGAGGAATTCATATCACGACTGCGACCCGCGCGCCACTCAGCCCAGCTTGCCAGGCTGCCCCAAAGTGCGCGCTGGCCCTGCTCGCTGGGGCGAGCATCTGCCCGCGTTGCCCGATCGAATAGCGACATTCCACACGGTCGCACTTTGCCCGGTCGTTGTGATGGCCGGGGCAGTATCGCGCGGCAACGCAAGTGCACCCGTTCGTTGGGGGTCGTCCCCGCCGACCCCGAGTCGGTGGAACCAATGAATGGCAGCTATTGCTGTTAACCTTGGCCGATCCGCTCCCCATCGGCCCTTTGCCGGTGGAAGCCGTGACTGAAAGCTATGGGTCAGTCGAGGCGCCATAGCGTTCAGTCGTTGGTCCCGCCGGCACGAGGCCGGCGGAGACCTGAATCCGTGCGGAATTATTAGCATTCAGTCATGCTCCCACCGACGCGGGGTCGGTAGAGAGCGATAACCCTATGCCGAATTTGGCAAGGACCACCCCACAACGAATGGATGCCCCCCGGCAGCACCGTCGATTCGGTCCAGCCTTGTCAGCGCCAAACCGATGACATACCCTGACGATGTTGCCGCGGCCCTGTTTTTGCAGCCAGGTCACCGCACGATTTCTCGCGAGTCGTGCGACGATCTCCGGCGACAACGCCCCCGTAGCTCAGTTGGATAGAGCAACAGATTTCTAATCTGTCGGTCGACTGTTCGAATCAGTCCGGGGGTATTTGCCAAAAGCACGGTCCGTCACGGCTGCGGCTGTCCGCGAAGTCGTAGTACACGTACGGAAAGTCGACTTCGGCCGCATAGCCCGACAGACATGCGGTCCGTGCTATATCCAATTCCCGATCGATGAGTGGCATCGTCGTTTCGTCGACGTGAATCAGAAAGTTCGTCAGTACGCGATCTCGCATGAGTTCGCGCTTCATTCAAAGAAAGAAAAGAAGCAGGCGGTCGCAAGGACCGCCCGCCTCCAAGTTACGACAGACTCACGCTGTCACCTATGCAGCGTCGACGATTTTCGTCTTCCGCTTCTTTAACCAGCCGAAACCGCCGATGGTGGCCAGCCCGGTGCTCAGGAGCAAGAGGCTGCCGGGTTCGGGAGTGACGGTCGCCGTCGTGATATTCGAAAATGCGTACCACTGACGTGTCCCGCTGAATCCGGTGGTATTCCCGCTGTAGACGCCACTCGTCACCGAGATGTCGCTGTTCGAGTCGGGATATGTTCCGGCGGGGACGTAAGCAAACGCTTCATTGTTCGTACCGAAGAGGGAATTGCTGGTGGCCACCAGTTGATAATTATCGCCAGCTTGCAATGCCACGTTCAAGCCCGTAAATGAAATGACATTGGGCGTACCGCTTGGGGAACCATAACCAACGGTAAACACGGAAGTGGGAGTGGACGGATTGGTCACGTCATACACCGTGATCGTCCCGGTAAACGAATTAGTCCCGTCGGTGTTGAAGGGATGCTGGTTGAAATCAAATCCCGTCAGCGTGGATTCTTGAAGGACGTGGAATTGAATTCCCCAGTCGGAATCGCCACCCCCGGTAAGGTTGATGGGGCTTGGCCCGACAATGATATCCGCGACGCCTTGCTGTGTGCTTCCCAGCAGAGCAGCGATGGCGAGCAGGCAGGCCGCCGGCGCTTGGCGGCGGCTGGCGCCCGCGCTGCGGTGAAACAATTTGTTGACGATATTCATGTTTGAATTGCTCATTTCTTGAGAAAGGATCAGCGGTTGATTTGCAGTTTTCACATCAGCACTGCACGTGACGGCGCCCGTTCCAAGGGCGCATTCAAACCACGACATCCTTCGGCGGGTCGAGCAATTCGCAAGGGGGAGGCGGGTCGGGCGCAATCGCTTCAATAACACTGATCCGGCGTGACGCAGCCGACAGCGAAAACCGTAACGCCACCGTGGGCAATCCAGCCATCGACGAACCCCCACCAGTCGGATGGACTGGTATCGTGGTGGCCCCCCCTGGCGCGGCATCCATGTCGCTTTCGACATACGGTGCCGCTTGTTCTTCAGGAATCTCCTGGTTCTCGTCACCGCCGGATTCCTGTGGCGGATCGCTGGAACTGAAGTCCTGCCAGCTGGTAATGCCGAATTCATCAGACGACGAGATTTGAGATTCGTCCGAGAAAATCAATTCTGCCTGGCAGACACTGGGAACGAATGTCGTGAGCGTTCCCGCAGCCAGCCACAATATGGCAAATTGCAGCTTGGCACGGCGCGTAAAGATACGCTTCACGAGCGAAGACCGCTCGGAACCGCAAACACCACTTGCAATAAACACAGATTCTCGGCCCAAAATAGCATTCTCTCGTAATGTCGCTCGGACCAGTGACCATCCACGAGTGAGATGACTCTATTCGCCGGCATCCGCCTTTGCAACCCACTTTGCCTAAATTCCCGGATTGTCAAGAGGATAAAGACGAGAGGGAACCACGAAAGACGCGAAAACGGACTGACGAAAGTGTCTACGATTTCGTCGTCGATCGAGTCGGTCTTCGATTTTCGTCCGTGGTCGTTCGCATGTCATCGTTCGGCGGATTTGGGTTCCGTTCAAGAGGGGGCGGAATTGCGGAACGGGATTTGACGTGACGCAGAGCGTGGGAACGAGAACACCGGAGCGTGGGAACGAGTGAGGGCGCATGGGAACGAGGGCTGGGTTATTTTTCTCGGGGAGGCTTGGTCGCTTTCAGCTTCGGCACGTTCCAGATTTTCACGACACCGTCGTTACTCGCCGTGGCGAGTGTCGCGTCGTCGGGGGCAAAGGCGACGTCATTGAGCCAGTCGGTGTGGACTTCGACGGTCGCCACCTCTTCGTCATTCGCCAGGTCCCAGATCTTGACGGTGCCGTCGTCGCTGGCGGTGGCCAATAATTTTCCGTCGTAAGCGAAAGCCAGCGCTTTCACCGGGCCGTCGTGGCCGACGAGGGTCGCGTCGGCTGCACCACTGGCGGCGTCCCACAATTTGATCGATTCATCATGGCTCGCCGAGGCGACCAATGTCCCGTCGGGAGAGAACGCCACGGCGTTCACCGTGTCCGTGTGCCCTTTCAAGGTTCGGAGCGATTTGCGAGTTTCCACGCTCCAGATTTGGACCGTGTTGTCGGAGCTTCCGGAAGCGAGCAGGGCGTCGTCGGACGAAAATGCGACGGCGTTTACGGAATCGGTGTGCCCCTTGAGCGTCTCCATTTCCTTGCCTGTCGCGACGTCCCACAACTTGATCGTGTCGTCGTCGCTGCCGGTGGCGAGCAAATTGCCGTCGTGGCTGAAGGCGACGCTATTGATCGAGTCGCCGTGCCCGGCGAGCGTGAACAGCACGGTTCCCTTCTCGGCGTCCCAGATTTTGGCCGTACTGTCTGCGCTGGCGGTGGCGATCTGGTCTCCCTCGGGCGAGAAGGCGACGCCCAGCACCGAATCGGCATGCCCCTTGAACGTGAGCAGCAGTTTGCCCTTGATCGGATCGACGATCCGCACGGTGTCGTCGTCGCTGGCGGAAGCAAGTCGCTTGCCATCGGGCGAAAATGCGACGGCGTTGACCTCGGCTTTGTGTCCCTTGATCGTGACCCGCGCCACGTCCGGCTTGGGATCGGCTCCCCAGACGGCCAGGCACAACGCCAGCGAATTGACGAATGTCGACATGGTGACTCCCGTTGTTTAACCAGCGCGGCCTGCAGCGGTAACCAAAAAAAAGAAGTGAGTTTTAGCCGCGGATGAGCGCGGATGAACGCGAATCAGGCCATCGGCCTTGTCGGCAATCCTCTGGGCGGATCCGCGCCGCCCGCGACTCTCTCACTATTCCAGATCGACAATTTGCTCGGCCCAATAACAAGACAAATCGATGGGTCGCAGTTTGAGGACCTGTTTCAAAACCTGTCGATCATCGTCGTCGATGATGAATCACGTGATGCTGATAAAGATGTGGACGATAGACATTCGTGCGATAGCGATTGAAGCTGCCTCGGATGTGATGATGAGACAAAATCATCACGGCGCCGGCCTGGTTTCCAGTGGCCTGGACGCGCACGCGCTCTCCGCGGTGGAGGGAAGCGAAGCTCGCCGGGTTGCCGTTCCAGTGTGCGAAGCGCGTGGCCGCCGTCACATGGAGCACGTGCGAATGATGCAATGGATTGCCACCCGCAACGCCGGCCTGGTTGACTGCGCCATTGCCGGCTGCGACTCCAGTCTGGTTGGCCGCGCCGTTAACGCCCGAGACGCCGGTCTGATTGACCAAACCTCGTTTCCTATGGTGCTGCGCCGTTCTCAGGTGAAATGTTCCGCTGCCATTCTGATGGGTGACGCTCAACACAACGCCGGTCATCATCCGTGGGGTATTGTTCGGCGGGGCGACTTTTTTGACCCCTTTGGCGGCCTGGGCGGGCCCCGCCGCCGCCAGAGAAAACACGATTCCGACGCCAGCGATCCGGATGATTCCCGCGTTCGTCATGTCAAATCCCCCCGCAATTGCCTGAGAAACCGGTGCCGGCCCTGCCTGAATCCTTCTTCCAAGACGCCGATCTGCAAAATTCGACCTCGCTTATCCATCTAACCCGGCTCGCGGGGCGGCAGCGACTGCGAAGGCGCAATCTGGCGGAGTTGTAATGTATCTCGCTCCGGGATGGCGAATTTTGACATGTTGGCGCCGCATTCCTTAGCGAAATTCACTGTCCCGGACGATCGGCAGAGGTTCCCGCTGTTTTTTCGAATTCGTTGGTCCGGCTGGCAGCCTGCCACTCGGCAGGGTGTACAATTGGTGGAACGGGCCCGACGCCGATGGAAATGATTTCGGAGCAGTCACGATGCCAAAGCGATTACTCACCACTCGTATTCTGGGACCCACGAGTATTCTGCTGACCCTGGTTG
>DASYAR010000460.1:0-13142 GCA_036501235.1 Planctomycetaceae bacterium | reverse complement strand
AAACTGCTGCTGCAGATTGGCAGCTTCGGCACCGACAAGGGACAATTCCAGCGTCCGAGCGGCGTCGTCTGGCGCGATCACAAACTCTATGTGGTCGACGCGTTCAACAGCCGAATCCAGGTCTTTGCCGACACGGGAGAGTTTCTGGAGGTGCTGGCCGAGGGAAACGAGGCGGCCGCTCTGAACTATCCCTACGACATTGCCGCGAACGACAAAGGGGAACTGTTCGTGGCGGAGTACGGGGCGGGGCGGGTGTCGAAGTTCGATCTCAGCGGACGCCTGCTGGGACGGCACGGCACGACCGGCAGCGACGCCGGTCAGTTCTTCACGCCGTGGGGCATCGCCCACGACGGCAAATCGCGAGTCTACGTCGCCGACACCGGCAACCGCCGCGTGGTAGCCATTGAGTTTTGAATTTGCCGAAGATGCAGAAGCAATTTAAGAACATAAGAAAAGGAATTTAACCGCGGATGACGCAGATGGACGCGGATGTGCCAGATAATCTCGTTCGTATTTGATCCGCGCGTATCCGCGTCATCCGCGGTTAAAATCGTTTTTTGTCAGGGTCCGGCTTGAGACCTTAAATCTGTCAGGATTGTTGATCTGTGCAATTCGCCAAACGGATTTTGAAAAGCCTGTTTCCTCCGCCGCGACAGCGGCTGGCGTGGCCCGATGCGCTGCCGCTGGCGGTTTTTCTGGCGCTGTTCGGCGGGGTGTGCCTGTATCTCGAAACGAGGAAGGTTCTGCTGTTCGCCCGCCCGGCGGCGTTCCTCCTCCTGGTGACCACGATCTGGATCTGGTGGCTGCACGTTTCCGGGTACGCCGGGCTGGGGCGCGTGCGGTCTCTCGTGGCGCTCGAAGTACGGCTGGCGCTGGCGGGGTTGTTCGTGCTGCTCCTGGCCGAGCCCCGCGCCGTGCGCACGAGCGACGTGTTGTCGGTGGTCTACGCCGTCGACGTCTCCGATTCGATCAACGAAGACTCGACGACCCGCGCGCTGCAGTTCGTGGCCCAGACGGCCAGTCGCAAGCCGCCCACCGACAAGGCGGGCCTGGTGATCTTCGGCAAGAACGCCGCCGTTGAATTCAAGGCCGACACCAAAGTGCCGCTGGAAGCCGGCAATGTGATCATGAATTCGTTGATCGACAAGGAGGCGACCAACATCGAGCAGGGGCTCTCGCTCTCGGCCGCCATGCTTCCCGAAGACAATCAGGGACGCATCGTCCTCATCAGCGACGGCATGCAGACCGAGGGTGATCTGTCGAAGATCGTCAGCGACCTCAAGGCCCGCGGCATCACAGTCGACGTACTCCCGATTCAATTCACCATCGGTGATGAAGTCTGGCTGGAACGGCTCGAGCTGCCGCAGTTCGTCAAGATGGGCGAAAGCTACGAGGCGGGCATCGTGCTGTCGTCGCTGGCCGCCGGCGAAGGGACGCTGATCATCGAAGAGAACGGCCAGAAGATCGCCGAGGAAACGGTCAAGTTTCAGCCGGGCAAAAACCGCTATGCCTTCCCTGTGCAGCTTCGCGCGGCAGGATATTACGAATACACGGCCCGCATCGAAGTGCCCCGCGGGAAAGACAGCATCGACAAGAACAACCGCGTCGTCAATTCGCTGTTCCTGGAAGGGGAAGGCAAAGTCCTGCTCGTCACTGATCCGTCGGGGGACGAGCGCGACTGGAAGGACCTCGCCCAGGCGCTCAAGGAAACCAAGCACGCCGTCGAAGTCCGTAATGCGTTCGAGTTCCCTCGCGACTCGGCGTCGCTTTTACCTTACGACTGCATCGTCTTCGTCAATGCGCCGGCCGACGCCTTCGACCAGGTGCAACTGACCGCCATGCGCGACGCCGTGTTCAATTTCGGCAGCGGGTTTTTGATGGTGGGGGGGGCCAACAGCTTCGGCCCCGGCGGCTATCATCGCACGGTCGTCGAAGAGGCGTTGCCCGTGACGATGGACATCTCGCAAAAGAAAGTGCTCCCCAAGGGTGCCCTGGCGATCATCCTGCACACCTGCGAATTCGCCGAGGGCAACACTTGGGCTAAGCGGATCACCAAACAGGCGATCAAGGTGCTGGGCGCACAGGACGAAGTCGGCGTGCTGTGTTTCGAGGGGGGGCAGGAAAAGTGGGTGTTCGAACTCACTCCCGCCGCCGATTTCGACAAGATGGCCGTGAAAATTCAGGCTGCCGAACCGGGAGACATGCCCAGTTTTGCCGGGACGATGCGCAAGGGGCTGGACGGGCTGAAAAAGAGCGACGCGGCGACAAAGCACATGATCATCATCTCGGACGGCGATCCGGCGCCTCCGCCGCCGGGGCTGGTGCAGGAGTATATCGACAACAAGATCAGCGTCTCAACGGTCGCCATTTATCCGCACGGCGGCAACGAAATCGGCCTGATGCGGAACGTCTCGACGGCGACGGGAGGCCGGTACTACTTCCCTTCCGACGCCAACCAGCTCCCTGCGATTTTCATCAAGGAATCGAAAACTCTCAAACGGAGCATGATCCAGAACAAGACGGTGACGCCCGAAGTGCTGGGAGAGCCGTCGGTGCTGAAGGGGATCGAAGGGCTGCCGCCGCTCAAAGGGTATGTGATCACGACGGCCAAAGGGCGTCCGGCCGAAACCGTGCTGCAAGTGCCCCCCGACAAGACCGAAGAAGACGGCGACGTCGACCCGATCCTGGCGATCACCCGTTACGGCCTCGGGAAAACGGCCGCCTTCACGTCCGATCTTTCCCCTAACTGGGGTGGCGAGTGGATCACGTGGGACAAATACTCGGCCTTCGTGCATCAGCTCATCACCGAGATCTCGCGCGTCCAGAAAACCGGAAAGCTGCGGATGTGGACGTACACGTCAGGCAACGACGGCGTGATCGTCGTCGAGGATTTCTCCGAGCAGGATTCATTTCTCGAGATCGAAGCACGGGTCACGGGCCCCCGCGACCGGGCCGAGCGGCTTCCACTCAAACAGGTCGGCCCCCGCCGGTATCAGGCTTCCGTTCCGCTGTGGGGCAAAGGCCGGTATCACGTCGTCGCCGCGCCGGTGGGCGAAGAACGCAAAGACGATCGGGCGTTCGGCGGCTTCATCATCCCCTATTCGCCCGAATATCTGCGGTTCCGTTCGAACCCGTTGATCCTGCGCGACATTGAAAAAGGGACCGGGGGGAAAGAGCTCGATGCCGATTCCAAGGCCGAAGACATCTTCAATGAAGACCGCCAGCCGAAGCGCAGCTCGCGGCCGATTTTCGACTGGTTCCTGGTCATCCTGGCGTGCCTGGTGCCGCTCGACGTCGGGGTGCGGCGAATTCAGCTCGACTGGCAGGTCATCAAGAGCTGGTTCGGATTCGGGCTGAAACACGCCGGCTCGACGCAGACGATGGGTGCGCTCCTGGAACGCAAGCAGGTCGTGGGGTCGCAGATCGAAGCACGGCGAGGTGATTCGCCGCTCCCGACTGAAACGCTGCGGAGGCTCGCGAAACCCCACGCGCGGGGCGAGGGAACGACCAACAGGCCTCCGCCGCCGATGACCGGCCCTGGCCCGCAGAAAACAGAAGAGGACGACAAAACGACGACGACCGAACGGCTCTTGAAGCTGAAACGGAAACGGCAGCAGGATCCGTGACAAGAATTTGGGTTCCGTGACGAATGACTGAAGAAATCCGAAATCTCTGCATCTTTCTCGAAGGCTTTCCATGAGTACCATCCCCATGTCCGTCGATCCTGGGCTGTTGCAGGCCGAGGCTGACCAGTTCAAGCAGGAGTTTGCCACCGTCCGCGAAGCGGTGGGACGCGTCATCGTCGGGCAGGCCCGTGTCGTCGAAGCCGCGCTGACGGCCATCTTTTCCGGCGGCAACGTGCTGCTCGAAGGGGTGCCCGGTCTCGGCAAGACCGAGCTCGTCAAGGCCCTCTCGCGCGTGCTCGATCTCGATTTTCGGCGAATTCAGTTTACTCCTGACCTGATGCCGGCCGACATCGTCGGCACGAACATCATGACCAGCGACGAAACGGGGCGGTATCGCTTCGAGTTCCGCAAAGGGCCGATCTTCACGCAGCTTCTGCTGGCGGACGAAATCAACCGCGCGTCTCCCAAGACTCAGTCGGCCTTGCTCGAAACGATGCAGGAAGGCTCGGTGACGACCGGCGGTACGATCTATCACCTGGTGCAGCCGTTTTTCGTCCTGGCGACGCAGAACCCGATCGAGCAGGAAGGCACGTACCCGCTTCCCGAGGCGCAGCTCGACCGGTTCATGTTCAAGGTCGAAGTGCCGTTTCTGTCACGGGCCGAAATGAACGAAGTCGTCAGCCGCACGATTCTTAAAAGAGGGGTCGAGCTTCAGAAAATCGTGGACGGGCCGCGCATCATGGAACTGCGGACCGTGCTCGAAAAAGTCGTGGTGGCCGATCCGCTTCGCGACTTCGCCGTGCGCCTCGTGCTGTCGACCCACCCCACGTCGGAGTTCGCCACCGAGCGCATCAAGCGCTATGTGCGGTGGGGGGCCAGCCCACGCGCCGCTCAGGCCCTGATCCGCGCGGCCCGCGTCCGGGCACTGGCCGAAGGGCGGGCCCATATCGCCTTCGAAGACATCCGTCATTACGCGGAAGAAGTCCTGCAGCACCGCATTCTGCTGAACTACGACGGCCAGGCCGAAAACGTCCGCGTCGCCGAGCTGATCCAGGAATGCCTTAAGAGCCTCAGCGAAGACGGCGGCACATGGGTTTAGAAATCGAAGAAAAAAAGGGGAGACCGCGGATGACGCGGATGGCCGCGGATAAAAGAGAGCAAAGACGAGTGAATGGAAACATTATTCGCGCAAGTCCGCGTCATCCGCCATTAACAACTTCTTGCACGATGGGACAGAGGATGCTACCGGATGAGCAGATGATCCACAAAGAGTTGAGTGAACAGATCATCGTTTTTCTTTCTTATCCGCGTTAATCCGCGTCATCCGCGGTTAAAAATGTTTTATCCTTTTCCTTAAAGCACAACCTTTTGAAAAGCATCCGGCGCATCGTATGGATTTGCTGAACACCCAGGCGCGGTTCACTTCGCTGCTCGAAAACGACGTGCTCGCGCGGCTCGAACGGATGCGGCTGTTGCCGCGGCGCAGGCTTACGAACCGCAGCCGCGGAGAGCACCACGCCGCCAAGGGAGGCACCAGTACTGAATTCGCCGACTACCGCGACTACGTCCCGGGCGACGACGTGCGGAACGTCGATTGGAACATTTTCGCGCGGCTGGAGCGGCCGTACGTCAAGCTGTATCGGCATGAAGAAGAAATGCACGTCGTGTCGATCGTCGACGGCTCGTCGTCGATGCAGTTCGAGGGGAAGTTCGAGAGGGCCAAACAGCTCGCCGCCGCGTTCGGGCTGATGGGTCTGATGAACGTCGAGCGGGTGAGCGTATTCTCGTGCAATCACGTCGGCAAAGAGCCGGTCTTTCTGCCGCCGTGCACAGGGCGGATCAGCCGTAAGCGGCTGTTTGACTTTCTGGAAAAGATCGAAGGGGGAGGAGACTTTCCGGTCGAGCAGGCGGTCGAGGCCGTGCTTCGCCGGCATCGCGGCCGCGGCATCGTCGTGCTGCTGTCCGACTTCTTGACGTTCGGCGATCTCGAACGGCCCCTCAACCGGCTGTTCAGCGCGGGGCTGGAAGTGTTCGCCGTGCAGATTCTCTGTCCATCCGAGATCAATCCCGAAGTGACGGGAGACATTCGACTGGTCGATTGTGAATCGGGCCGATCGGTGGACGTCTCGTCGGCGGGTGACCTGTTGGGGATTTATGAAGAGCATCGCCTGGCCCTCGAGGAAGAGCTGGGGATCTTGTGTCGGCAGCGCTCGGGACGGTTTCTGTCGATTTCGTCCCGCGACCCGCTGGACTGGGTGCTGTTCGACCTGCTCCGGCGAAAGGGGTGGGTCCGATGACATGGTGGCCGTTCATCGCCAGCCAGTGGGCCTGGCTGTTTTTGCTGCTCGTTCCGCTGGTGATCTTCTACTTCCTGAAGCTCAAACGGCCGCGGCTCGATATTCCTTCGCTCGCGCTGTGGCGGAGCGTGCTCAATGACCAGCGCGTCAACTCGCCGTTTCAGCGATTCAAGCGCAATCTGCTGCTCTTACTGCAGATCCTGCTGCTGTTGTGTCTGGTGCTGGCGGCCATGCAGCCATTCTATCCCAGCGGGGCCGATCGCGCGAAATACCTGCCGGTGCTGATCGACACCTCGGCCAGCATGGCGGCGGTCGACACGGAGGGCAAATCGCGGCTCGACGAGGCCAAGCAGGAAGTTCGCCGGCTGATCGACAACCTGCTTCCCGATCAGCGGCTGTGCCTGATTTCGGTCGCCTCGTCGGCCCGTCAGATGACCGATTTCACCGACAACCAGCGCGTGCTGCGCGACGCGCTCGAGCAACTGCAGGTGTCGCAGGTCGGTAGCCGCCTGGAAGACGCGCTCCGCATGACACAAGCCCTGGCCCGCACCGTGCCGATCGAAACTGCCGTGTTGTATACCGACGGCAACGTCCCTCCCGACATCGATTTCGAGCTGCCGTTTCAATTGAACTATCAGAAGCTGGAACTCGCCGGTCGAAACATCGGCATCACGGCGCTCAACGCACGGCGCAGCGGCGAACGCTGGGACGTGTTCGTGCGGATCGAAGGGACGAAGAGTCCGCCAGGCGTCGAGGAACTGCCGTTCTCGGCCGCTGTCGTCTTGCTCTCGAACGGCAATGAACTGGGGAACGAGCTGATCTCGCTGACACCGGGGCAATCGCAGCGAATCGTGTTCCCCGTCGAAACCGAAGGGGCGCGGCGGCTTGAAGTGCGGCTCAAACCACAGGGATTCGACTCGCTCGAAACCGACAACGTCGCCTGGCTCGATCTGCCGGCCGGGCGGCCCCTAGCTGTTTACTGCCCGGTCGAGCTCGAATCGTTCCGCCACGCGCTCGGGGGACTCAAAGACGTCTTGCTGTATCCTTCCGACGAGGGCGAAGCGAAGGCGGCCAGTTACGACCTGGTCATTTCCGACCGCAAGACCGACATCGACCTCGACGCCGAGACTTTTCTGTTCGTGGGCGTTTTACCCGACGACCTGACGAAACTCGTCCGCATCGACGAATCGGTGGCGCAGGTGATCGACTGGCAGCGCAACACGCCCCTCTTGCAGCACGTGCTGCTTACCGACGTGCAGATCGCCGATCGGCCCGTTTCGGCCGAAGGGGTGCGCGACCGCGACTATGAAGAACTGGGGTACGAAATCCTGGTGCAGGGGCGCACGGGGCCGCTGGTGTTGCGCAAAGACGGCGGCGGGCGGGCCCTGTATTACATGCTGTTCCACACCGACCGCTCGACGTTGCCGTTCCGCGTCGGATTTCCGATCCTCGTCTCGAATGCGGTGCAGATCGCCCAGCAGCAGGCGGGACTATTGGAAATCGTTGGACGCCAGACGGGCGTTTTGCCGCCGCAGCACCTGCAGCCCGAAAAAGAATACGACGTGGTGGCGCCGGACAAAAACGTGTCGCGAGTCAGGTCGGCGGTGGACGGCACCTTGTCGGGGGTCGGCGCGCCGGTCATCGGCCGTTACTCGATTCGCGACGGAAACACCGAACTGGCTTCGATCGGCGTGAGCCTGCTCACCGTCGGCGAGACGTCGCTCGCGACGGTCGATCAGTTGCAGTTTCGCGAATTGAAGGTGGGGGCCGCGGCGGCCATGCTCAAGAGCGACCGACCTCTCTGGCCCTGGTTTGCCGGCGTCGGGTTCGTCCTCTTATTGGTGGAATGGTGGTATTTTCAAAAACGGCCGGGCGGGTTGCTCGTGAGATAAAACGAAGACATGAAGAAAAATAAAGAGAATACCGTGGATGACGCAGATGGCCGCGGATGTGCAATTTGGCCTCGTCCTGCTGATCCGCGCGTATCCGCGTTATCCGCGGTTAAGAACTTCTCTGTTGCGGAGTCCTGGTAAGGAGAGTTTCGTGGCAGCTCCCTCCGAACGGTGTCGAATCTTGTCGCTGCGCGACCCGGTCGGTGCTGCGCACACGGCCGGGCCACCCGGTTTAGGTGCTGCCCACGACACCAATTCTCAATTCTCAATTTTCAATTTTCAATTTTCAATTCCCCTCCGGTTGACCCGCTTCGTCATCACCGGTCTCCTCGTCGTCGCCTGCTTGTGCTCGGCGCAAGAGGCCTTCGCCCAAACAAACCAGATCTCGGTTGATTTGTCGTCCCTGTCGCCGCCGATCCGGTCGGATGCGCCCATGACCTTCGTATGGCGGATCATCTCGCAGTCGTCGAGCCTGCTCGACGGGCAACTCGACATCATCGTTCACGACGGTGGTAAAGAACTGGGGCGGCTGATTGCCGACGACGTCGTCCTAGCGGCGGGGGAACAGCTCGTTCGCACCGTCCTGCCGCCGATTGAATCGCACAATCAGATCAACGTGCTGGAAGTGCACGTCGAGTTTCACAGCAAAGGTCACAAGCTGGGCGCCTGGGACCTGCCGCTGCAGGCGCCGGGCCAGTATCAGCGAAAACAAGTGATCCTCGTTTGCGATCCGTGGCAAAGCAGCCTGCCGGCCGGGACGCATCAGTTGGTCGATCGGCTGCGCATCGAAACCTGGAACGCCAATCTCGACGACCGCACGATCACCACGGTCCCCGCGCGGGCCCGCCCCGAAGACCTGCCAGTTGATTCCCTGGGATATTGCGGCTTCGACGTCGCCCTGTTCGTGCAGGAAGGCTTCGCTGAACTCAAAGACGGGCAGTTGCGGCCGCTTGTGGATTGGGTCGCCGCAGGCGGAAGTCTGTGTCTCGCCCCCGGCAACACGATTCTCAAGGAACCGCACGTCGCCTTTTTGAATCAGGTCGCGCGCGCCCAGCCGGGTGACCCGCTGTTCGTGCTGGAGTCGTCCGGCCGGTTAATCGAGTCCGACGCGGAGGCCGCTGATTCATCGCCGGTCCTGCTTAAGCGCTACGGGTTGGGGCGGATCGCCATCGTGCGCGGCAAGCTCGATCGCCTGGTGGAGACGCGAGAAGACGACCTGCGCCGCATGCTCGCCTTTTTGTGGAAGATGCGGCACGACCGGCTGGCCGATTTTCTCGAGGGGGGCAAATTTCTAGTCAAGTCGGACATCCCCGAAGACAAGAAGGACCCCAACGAAAACCAATGGCAGAATCGCAATTTCAACGCGAACTACTCGCAATTGCGTCCGCAAAAGATGCAACTGGCGTCTCTGCCGCTGCAATCGGGAGATCAGCTCGTCACGCGATTGATGCCCGAGGGACTGAAAATCGTGCCGCTCCCCCTCATTGGAATCATCCTGGTGGTGTATGTTCTGCTCATCGGACCGACCGACTGGTTCGTGCTGGGGGCCATCCGCCGCCGGAAATGGACCTGGTTCACTTTTCCCTTCGTCACCGTCGCTCTCACGCTGATGACGGTCTGGCTGGCCGAGTGGTATATGCAGGTATCCGACAACCGTCGCACCATGACGTTTCACGACGTGGGAGCCGGAAACCAGATCGCCCGTCGCAATCGGTTCGAGGTGCTGTTTCAAGGCTCGGAACGTAACGTGACGACCGAATTGAGCCGCGAAATCTTCTCAGACATGACGCTGCAGCATTTCAGCCAGGCGATGTGGCAAGCCAATCAGCAGCGGCAGATGCAGGGGATCGATCAGCGCCGCAAAGATTCGGACATCGCCAAATATCTGGGCCGCGTTCCGTCGCGATATTCGGTCACCCAATTTCTGTCGCAGTGGACGCCGCAGCTCAATCGCCGATTCACCATTCAGCATGCGAGCGAGAAATCGATCGATTTCGACTGGAACAAATACACCGACGACGCCGTGTATCGTCCCGAGACGGTTGCCGTCAGAGCCAGCGCTCCGTGGGAGACGATCGTAAACGACGTCAAGCAGGCGTTCGGGCCTGCGGCCCATGTCGCAGTATTCGCCAATGGACATCGAACCGACCTCCTCGGGAATTTCGGGTTCCTGCAATCGGGACAGTTGTACGGCGTCGACGCCTATGGAAATCAGCTCTCCCAGCCGAACGTCTATATGCCGGGCTACGATCCGAACCAAAATAAGACCAACTTTCTCGACGACGTGTCGGTCAACGGGCTGGGGGGATTATTTGCCGTCGTGTCGCAGTCGTCGCCGACCGGTGGCAAGGATTTCGAAGACATGGCGCTGGTCGATCCGTCGGACCCCGAGGAATGGCTGCTCGTGGTGGCGGTCGACCGAGGAAACGACGTCGACCTGTACCGCAAACTCTATAGAAAAGGTGATTGAATGCTCGTCGTCGACGTGGAAAGCCTGTGGGTCCGCTATGGGCAACTGGCGGCCGTGCGCGGCATTTCGCTGCAGATCCCCAAAGGAGAAGTCTTCGGGTTCATCGGCCCGAACGGGGCGGGCAAGTCGTCCACCATCAAGGTGCTGGCGACTCTGCTGCGCGAATTCACCGGCAAGGTGAAGATCAACGGCCTCGACGTGTTGTGGCGGCCCCAGGCCGTGCGCGAAAAAATCGGGTACGTCCCCGACTTCTTCGGGGTCTACGAAGACCTGACCGTCGAAGAATACCTGCACTTTTTCGCCGCGGCGTACCGCATCGACCGCGGCAAGCGCAAAGCGATCATCGGCGACGTGTTGGAGCTCACCGACCTGACGCATAAGCTGCACGCGCCGGTCGACGCGCTGTCGCGCGGGATGAAACAGCGGTTGTCTTTGGCGCGGGTGCTGCTGCACGATCCGGATCTGCTGTTGCTCGACGAACCGGCGTCGGGGCTCGACCCGCGGGCCCGCATCGAGATGCGCGAGCTGCTCAAGGCGCTCAAGGAAATGGGCAAGACGATCCTGATTTCGAGCCACATTCTGCACGAGCTGTCTCAGCTCTGCACGCGAATCGGCATCATCGAAGCCGGAAAAATGGTGGCGCAAGGGTCGGTCACCGATATTTACAGACACTTGGGCCTGCTCAGGATCGTACACGTGCAGGTGGTCGAGATGAACGAGACCCTGGTGGCCCGGCTCAAGGCCGTGCCGGGAGTCAATTCGGTCGAAGAGCAGGTCGACCGCCTGGCGATCCGCCTGCACGAAGACCAGACGTCGATCGAAGACCTGCACAGCCATCTGGTCGCCGCTGGCGCGCGGATCCGCATGTTTCAGCCCGAAGCGATGGACATGGAAACCGCATTCATGAAACTGACTGAAGGAAAAACTGCCTAGTCGCCCATGCTCCGTTTCCCGAAACATTTCGACCTCCCGCTGCTCAGCAAAGAGCTGATCGAGCAGGCGGCCCGCAAGCGCACGTATGTCATCCGCGTGGCGTATGCGACGATTCTGTTTCTCATGGCGATTTTGTTTTTCTATCAGATCCTGTCGGTCGCGTCGGTCAGTCCTCTGGCGGCGCTGGGACAAGGCAAAAAAATCCTCTCTGTTCTCGTCGGCCTGCAGTTCGCCGGGGTTTATCTGTTCATGCCGGCCATGACGTGCAGCGTGCTGACGCAGGAAAAAGAGCGCGACAGCCTGCAACTCTTGTTTCTGACGCGGCTGGGGCCGTGGGCCATCCTGTTCGAGAAGCTACTGGGGCGGCTGGTGCCGATGCTCGGCTTCCTGCTCCTCTCGCTGCCGCTCGTGGCGTTCGCCTACACGTTGGGCGGCGTCTCGCCGAAAATGATGTGGAGCGGCGTGTTGATGCTCGTCGTGGCGTCGATCCAGATGGGGACGCTGGCCTTGATGTGCTCGGCGTTTTGCCGCACGACGGTGGGGGCGTTCATGTCGTCGTATGTGCTGGCGTTCGTCATGTTTTTCGGCCCTTATTTTGTGTTCATGCTGATGATGCTGGTGGGAGTGGTGCTGGAAATCAGGCCCGACGAAATCATCCGCGGCATTTTCGGGGCGAGTGGGCAAGGAATCTTTTTCCTGGTGATGTTCCCGTTCTTCGGGCCGCCGATCTATTTTCTCGATTCGATGGCGCCGGGAATCTTCGGCGTCGTGGCGATCGCCGTGCATTCGGCGATCAACCTGGCGGTCAGCGGCGGATTTATGCTGATGGCCCGGAAGTTTCTCGTCTCGCGGGCGTTCGTCCCTCATCGCAATCTGCTGCTCCGCGCATTCAAGTCGTTCGATCGCCAACAGCCGAAGCCTGTGCTGGCCGCCAGCGAGGCAGGCGCTCGGGGGCCAGTCTTCTCCGACGACGCACTGCTCCCGGCGGACGAGCCGATCGTCTGGCGGGAAACGAAAAAAAGGATGCTGGGGAGCTGGCGGTACATTCTGCGGGTCCTGCTCATCATCGAGGCCCCGGTCATCCTGTTCTGCGGACTGTTGACCGCGGTCGAGGTGTACGCACGCCGGTATGACGCCGAAGAGATCGTCGTGATGTTGAGCGCGCCGATGCACTTCCTGATGTGGGTGCTGGCGGTGCTGGCCGTCTCGGTCAAATCGGCCAGCCTGATCGCCGGCGAACGATCGCACCAGACGCTCGACGTCTTGTGTACGACGCCACTGAAGGGGCGGCAGATCATCCTCGAAAAAATGCGCAGTGTGCGGCGCATGATCCTGGTGACGGCCGTCCCGTTTTCCACCGTGTTCCTGTTCAAGGCCCTGCGGTTGGCGTTCTCGGATGACCGAATGGGCTGGCGCCGGCAAGGCCGCCACGAATTCGACCCTGTCGTCTATCTGGCATGCCAGGCTCTGGCCCTCGGCATTTTGCTGCCCCTGGTCGCCTGGCTGTCACTTCTGATCGGGCTCAAGGTGCGAACGCAAGGGCGGGCCATCATGGGCTCGATGGCCGCGATCGTCGCGTGGTGCATTGGCCCTCTAGTATTCATCGTCATTCCCCTTTCCATCATCTACTCCGACCTGCTGGGGCAGAGAGAAAATCAGCTGATTGTCGAGCTGGCCACGCTTCTCAGCCCGGCGACGGTCGTTTTCATGAACGAGATCGACCAACTGAAAGAGTACCACATGAGCGCGTGGGGCGCGATCATGGTCAACTTCACGATCTACGGCGCGCTGTTGTTCTGGGTCCGGCGCGTGTGTCTTGTTCGTGCCGAGCGCTGGCTCGGGAGGTTGGAGGCGGAAGATGCGACGCGAGACAGCGTGAAAGACGGGAAAGAGGAGCGAGGAGAGAAGAGTGAAGAGAGCGAAG
>DASYAR010000459.1:0-20617 GCA_036501235.1 Planctomycetaceae bacterium | reverse complement strand
AATCTCCTCGCAATTCATTTGGCCAGCGGGACGGATCGTCCGAGCAAACCGCCAAGACATCCACGATCCGTTCCGACAACGAGCGAGTGGCCACGGGGCGATCCTCCGGTCCCGGAAAAAAGCAGATGAGAGAGCAAGTATTGTGCCCGGTCGCGGGCTGGAGTTCAAGCATGCGACCACGATTGTTCTCCAGGAGCCTTGCCTGCACAACAATCGCCGACGCTGGCAGCGTCGGCAAGGGGCATTGTATGATTCGCCGTTTGTGGCTTGCCCAATCGAATCAGGAATTTCCGCCTGCATGTCCCGTAATTCCGACGCCAAAAAACCGTCCGACAATCCGAATGACAAGACGATCTGCACCAACCGCAAGGCGCGGCACGAATATGAGATCCTCGATCAGATCGAATGCGGCGTCGTGCTGAAAGGGAGCGAAGTCAAGAGCCTGCGCGACGGCAAGGTGTCGCTCGATGAGGCTTATGCCCGCGTCCGCGACGGTGAGCTGTGGCTCGTCGGCTGCGACATCGCCGTGTACCCGCAGGCAAGCCTGCTCAATCACGAGCCGAAACGGCAGCGCAAATTGCTGATTCATCGTCGCGAGCTGCAGAAATTCGCCGAGCAGGCCAATCATAAAGGGCTGACGCTGATTCCCCTGTCGCTGTATTTTTTGCGAGGCAAGGTCAAAGTGAAGGTGGCCGTCGCGCGTGGGAAGAAGCTGCACGATAAACGCGAATCGCTGAAAAAGACGGACGCCCAGCGCGAAATTCAGCGCGAGATCGCACGAAGACGCTGACCCGAGTGCGCCGCACTCTCAGTCAGTGCGCAGCACTCGCCGATTCACCGGGCGCTCCAAACCGGTTTGCCTTTGGCATCGTAGATGTCAATTTGTCTCGCGCCATCCGAGAAGACACAAAGATGAATGGCGATGTTGCCTTCCTGATCGTTGATCGAGAGGCCGACGCCGCTGCCACGATTTGCTCCCAAACCAATGAGTCCTTTGCCGTCGGGTCGCGAGAGGGAGATGACAGGACTTCCGTCCGGATTCAAAGCAATCTGAATCCGAGCCAAGCCATCCTCGCCGTTCAACTGGAGAGACGGCTGGCCGTTCGAACTCTCTACATAGAGGATCATGCGGGACGTATTGTTTTTGTCGACTAGGTGCAATTCTTCAGCGACCAAGATTCGACGCTGATCTCTTTTTGGCATGCGCGCTCCCTGCGATCCCCTGCAATAACGAAGGACGAATCTCTGGTACCACCGAGAGCCAAGATAGAAGCAAATGTCACGGGTGTCGAGGTATTTTCGTCCGAATGGATTTGATGAGCGCCCTGCTGAACGAACGGCCTGCAATCGCAGAAGGCGGCGACCTTCAACGACGCAACAATTCTTCGATACCTTTCTATGACGTCCTCCTCGGTCTCTATGACGTCCTCCTCGGTCCAACGACCCCCCGACCCCAATGAGTGAAGCCTTGACACGGTCGGCAGTTTCGTCAGATTGAGTTTTGGTTCGGGAAGCGCCGAGCGATTCCTGAGTGGTTGCACGAGAACTGAATCCATACCGACTCAATGAGATCCCTCTATGAAATCTCCGTTTCCATGTTTTGTATGCCTTATCTCGTTAATTTCCGCCGCATCGGCGGCCGAGCCGTGGAGTGCGCTCGTTTCTCCCTCGAATTCACTCGAATTCAAGTTCCTGAAGGGTGAGAACCCGGTGGCGCACGCGACGGTGGGGGGCTGGGGACCGAACTGGCAATGGGTCGGAATCGGTGCGAATGAGAAGGCCAAAGGAGACAAGCTCGATGTCTCGACGTCGTTCGTCGTGAACAAGGACCGCGGAGAGGTGATCGACATCCGGTTCCAGGTGCGAAAGGGCGGGCCGCGGCAGGTTGTGTTTCAGTATGATCTGAGTGCCGCGAAAGACGTGCCGGTGACGATGCTGATCGCCGGGCTGGGACCGGAGGCGGGATTCGCCCGCGGCCAGTGGACGCTTTCGCACACGGACGGAAAAACGAGCAGCGTGAAATTGCCGGTGGGAGTCACCGCGCGACCGGCGGTGAACAAGGCCGTGCTCGGGCTCGAGAAGGTGGGAGAGGTGGCGTTTGCATTCGAGCCGCCGTCTTCGATCGCGTTCGACGGCGACATGCGCGTGCTGCTGGCCGACAAATTGTTTAAGGCTGGCAAGTCCCGCACGACGATCACGGCCACGTTTCCTGACGAGGCAGGCCTTGTCGCGCGGCAGGAAGACCTCGATAAACTCTCCCGTACTCTGGCAGGGCCGGATTGGTTCCCGCTCACTAATCCCGACGATTCCCGTCCCAGCGTCATCGCGATGGATGACTGGCTTGAGAAACCGGCGGGAAAGCGCGGCGGCGTGCGGATGGTCGGCGATCGGTTTCAGCTCGAGGACGGCACCCCCATCAAGTTCTGGGGGACGAACCTGTCGTATGGCAGCGGCTGTGCTCCGGCGAAAGCGGACGCCGAGGCGACAGCCGCCCGTTTCGCCCGCTATGGGATCAATGCCGTCCGGCTGCACAAATTCAGCTATCCGAAGAACCGTGACAACGGCATCGGCGACGTCAACGATGCCACACTCATGGATCGTGAAGGGCTGGACCGTTTCGACTATTTTTCCGCTCAGCTGGCGCACCGCGGTGTCTATTACGCCTGGTCGCACACGTTTGGGTTCTTCGTCTGTCCCGGCAATCGCGAGCGGCTCGTCGCCTACGACGAGATCGAGCAGAACCTCAAAGGCAAGACCTACGCGTTCATCAACTTCGCAGACGACGTGCAGGACCTGATGATCGAGATGGTCGTCAACTTGCTCAAGCACAAGAACCCACACACGGGGCTGACGTATGCCGACGATCCGGCCCTTGCGTTCATCGAATTGCAGAATGAAGACGACATCTTCTTTTACACGTCCGAAACGGCTTTCAAAGCGTGCCCGACCTACAAGAAGCTCTTCACCGGCAAATTCACCGACTGGCTCAAGGCCAAGTATCGGACGGAAGAGGCCCTGGTAAAAGCGTGGGGCGGCCTGCAACCGGGCGAGTCGCTGGCAGCCAAGAACATCATGCCGCAGACCAATCCGTGGTTTTTCGGCAGCGACCATCTGCCAAGCCAGAAGGGGGGCGCGCGCCAGCGGTTGCTCGACGTCGCGACTTGGTTGCACGAGTTGCAGAACCGCTTCTACACGCGCTTCGCCAAGGCGATTCGCGAGGCCGGCTATCGCGGGCCTCTGTGCGGTTCGCCGTGGCAGGCGCCCGCGATGCTGCCGCACTACCTCAATCTGCGTTCCGACGCGCTGGTGGGCTTTGTCGATCGCCACAATTATTTTGGCGGACATCTCACCGACTCGATGCTCAGCCACCCGGGCAGCGGTTATTTTTCCAGCGGCCTGCAGCAGGTGCTCGATCGGCCGTTTGGCGTCAGCGAATGGATCCACGTCTATCCCTCGCTGTACAGTGCCGAAGGCCCGGCGATCATGGCGGCATACGGCCTGGGGTTGCAGGGCTGGGATGCCAGCTTCGAATTTCAGTCGTCCCCGCGTCAGCAGACGTACAATGACCGAGCCGGCTGGGAACCGTGGGGCGTGTGGGAGGCCGACGTGCCGACGAGCCTGGGGCAATACCCGGCTCTCGCCAGAATGATCTACCGGGGCGACGTCAAAGAAAGTGAGGTCATCAGCACGCGCCGCGTCAGTCCCGCAGACCTGGCGACAGGGGAGTTCAACTTCACCGACAAAGTCCAGCAAGCGGGAGACATCAAGGCGTTTGGCGGGAGCGTTCCGCCCGAAGCCCTGGCTGCCGGTCGTTGCGTGGTCGCCTTCACCGACAAGCCGCAGCCGAGCACATTTCCCGACCTGACGCGCTACCGCGACGGCACAGCGATCGTGAGCGCGACAAAGCAGCTGCGCTGGGAGACGTCGGGCCAGGGATTCTTCACGATCGACACGCCGGGGACGAAAGGGGTCGTCGGTTTCGCCGCAGGCAAACCGCAGCGACTGGGCGACGTGCTGATCGAACTGCACAGCCCCTACGCGAGCGTCCTCCTCACGGCGCTCGATCAGGCGTCCGGTCTCGAAAGCGCCAAACATGCCCTCTTGAGCGTTGTCGCCCGCAATTCGAACACGGGATTCCGGTATTTCTCGATCGACAATCGAATCCTCGACAACGGCCAAGGCCCCCTCTTGCTCGAGCCGGTGCAAGCGACAATTTCAATCGGCGCTCGTCCGATCGCTGCGGTGCACATCCTGAATCATGCCGGGCAACGCACCGGCAAAACGCTGGAAGTGCAATCGGGCCGGTTCACGGTGGATGGCGCCCGCGATCGAACGCTGTACTACGAAGTGGAGTATCGCGATAAATCCGCCAGCCGCTGACGACGACGATTCGTCGCAGGAAAGACCGGTCTCACGCAAAATCATGCGACGCAGAACGTCGCTACGTGCGTTCCCACGCGGAGCGTGGGAACGAGATGGCGATGCCACCCGGTCAGGGCCATCGCTGGGGCGATCTCTGCGTAACGCACACTGGAGCGAAATTACAGCGCCAACTGCTCGGCGGGAAAAATCGGGCCTTCGACGCAGGTCCGGCGGTAATCCCACTCGCCGTCGGGCTGTTTGACCCGCGTCACACAACTGAAGCACGCGCCGAAACCGCAGGCCATTGGCGTTTCGAGCGACAGCCAGCAGGGGGCGTTGCGCCGGGCGGCTAGCTTCGCCACGGCGTGCATCATCGGCTCGGGGCCGCAGCAGTAGATCCGGTAACTATTCCCCCCCCCCTCGAGCCGCTCGGCAACCAGGTCCGTGACGAAGCCTTTGTGCCCGCGCGAACCATCGTCGGTGGCGATCCGCACATCGATTCCCAAGCCGGCGAAATCATCGAGCCCCGCCAGATATTCCGCCGAGCGAACACCATAGCAAAATGTAATTTGATCACGGGGAAGAACATTTTGGGGGGAGCGATTTCCATATCGGTGCAGTCCCAGCGCTTCGCGGGCCACGGCGGGAAAGGGCGTGTTGCCGATTCCGCCGGCGACGAGCAACAGCCGTTCACAATCGGCGACAGCGAAACCATTCCCCAGCGGACCCCAGACCTCGACCCGATCGCCCGGCGCCCACGTCGCCATCAACCCCGTCATTTTGCCGACGACCAGATAAGCGACGTCAATGCCGGCAGGCTTGCCAGACTCATCGCACCACACGTCATACAAGGCAAACGGGCGTCCCAGGAGCGGACTCGTCACGCCTGGCGAACGAATCATGACGAACTGCCCGGGAACGACTTGCCGCGCGAGCTCCGGAGCTTCGATCCGCAACCGGAACGTGTCGCGCGCCATCTGCACCTGTTCGACAACGGGCACGATCGTCTGCCGCGCCGTCGGCACGAGCCCCGGCAGCGGGTGCTGAGAACAGAGGTCGGCAAGGGAGTCGGTCATGGATTGGCGTTGGGAAGCATATTCGATGAGAGGCCGGACGTGCGGTCTCTCCCGGAAAGCGAAACTTACCTGGTGCGGCGAGCGCGGGCGGGACGTACTTTGCCTGGATTGCGAGGCCCTTTGCTGGCCGGGCGATTTCCAGCAGTAACCGGGCGATTTTTTCCAGGGGAACGGCCCTTGCTTTGAGGACGGTTTTTTCCAACCGCACCGGTTGTCCCAGGACGCTGCTCGCGGTTCGTGCGGCGGGATTTGCCGCCGTCGACCAACTCATGCAGCGCGGCGATCTCTTGCGGCGCCAGCAACCGGTGCTGGCCGACCGGCAGGTCTCCCAGTTCGACAGGCCCCAGCGCCACCCGCTCGAGCCGCTGCACCTTGTGTCCCAGCTTGGCCATCAGCCGGCGGATTTCGCGGTTCTGCCCCTCTGTCAGCAGCATCTCGATGATCGCACTGCTCCCTTTCGTGCGCAAAAACTTTGCATCGGCAACTTTGAACCGACCTTCGGCGAAGTACATGCCCCGTTTGAGCTGTTCGAGCAGATCGCGACTGGGAACGCCCGCGACCTGCACTTGATATACCTTTTGCACCCGGAACCGGGGGTGAGCGAGGCGGTGGGCCAGTTCGCCGTCGTTGGTGACAAGCAATAGGCCCTGGCTGTGCTCGTCGAGGCGGCCGACAGTAAACAACCGCTCGCGATTGACGGGAAACAGATCGAGCACGCGGGCCCGGCCCGCCGGGTCGCTATTCGTGCACAAAAATCCGACGGGCTTATTGAGCAGATACCAGACTTTGCGTTCGACGCGCACCCGTTCGCCGTCGAGTCGCACGTCTTGTTCGCCGGGAATGACTTTAAACCCCAGTTCGCGGACCGTGTAGCGATCGACGGTGACGCGGCCGGTCAGGATGAATTCTTCGCAGTGCCGGCGCGACCCGGCGCCCGCCATGGCCAGGAAGCGCTGCAGACGGATGCCTGTACCACCTGCGTCTTCAGTTTCGGAATCGGTCATTTGCCGTGGTGCTTTCTGCTTTTCTCAGCCAGATCTTCGTAATATTTTTTGACGAGGTCTTCGTATTTGGGGAGATACTTCTCGCTCACCGAGTTCAGCATGGCTTCGCGGACGTGGGGTGGCAAGTGGCCCCACACGTCTTTGATGACCTGCATGCGGCGCGCCTGCTCGGCGGTGGGGGTGCGGGCCGCGTCGGTGCGCTCCTCGGCATCGGCCGCCGGGCCGTCTTGGCGACGGTCGTTCGCGGATCCTTTGTCTTTCGTTGAGCTTTTCGATGTCCCGGAATTCTGCGGGTCGTTCTGCCCATTCTGCATTTTCTGGCGATCGGATTGCTGTTGGCCCTGGTTTTTGTCCTGAGGCTGATTCTGCTGCGGACGCTGCTGACCGCGGCTTTGCTGATTCTTCATGAGAGCCAGCAGAGCTTCGAGGTCTTTGACGACGCGCTCCTGGGTTTTCTGGGTTTCGGCGCCGGTGTCTTCGTCGGCGATTCGCCGGCGGGCGGCCTGCATGCCTTCGAATGCGTGCTGCAAGTGATCCTGGGCCTCGTCCGCGAACTGCCGCGTTTCGGCGTCGAGGATCTTAAGCAGTTCGTCGTCGGTCGGTTTTTCGGCGGCTTCGTCTGGTAATGGCTCTTCGGGCTGCGGAGGTTTGTCGCCTGCTTCCGGCACGGGGGCGTCGTCGTCAGGGGCTGCCGCAAAGGCTGGAACAGCGGGCAGGCAGCAGGCAATGCAGAAGATTACCGCGGAGACAGATCTCAAAAATGAAATTCGCCGTGGACGTTTCGGCTTCATGTCCTTCTTTTGGCATAGCCCTTCGACTTCGCCAGTGCACAAACCAAGGCACGGACGCGCGGTCCCCGATGGGTCGCGGTTGAACGACGGTGTTTCGCCGGCAGTTTGATCAATTGGATGAGACATCATTCGGCCTTCGACTTTCCCTCATCTTGTTTGGCGTCGTCTGCCTCCTGGCCGGCCGACGAAGTGCGGGCGGCGACGCTGAGAAACAGGTCGGCCAGTTCTCCCTGCTCGCGGACGATTGCTTCGAGCTCGTCGCGCGCGGCCTGAGGCAGACGGCCGTCAGCCCCGCGGGCCTGCTCGATTTCGGATGTTCGCGTGAGCAGCTCTTTCTGCAACGTGATCAAAAGTTTGATCTGGGCCAGCGACGGAATGCCGTCGGTCTCAGGGCCTTCGTCGGCGCCCCCCGAGCCGCCTGCCTGGGGCTGGTCGCGGAGCGACCCGTCCTGGGCGCCCGGCCGATCGGGCTTCAACGCCTCGATCAGATCGACCAACCGCCGCATGACGGTCTGTTGGGCCTTTTGCGTTGCCGCCCCGGTTTCGCGTTCATCGAGTTGACGAGCGGCCTGTTCCATCGAACGGACGACCCCCTTCAGCGCCAGCGAAAAGACCTCTGCGGCGGCGACGCGCTCGGCAATGCGGCCTGTTTCTTCACTCAGGTTCCGCTGGACTTTGGTCAAGTCTCGTAGCGACAGCAGCTGCCCGCGGGTCCATTTGCCGGAATCGACGTGCAGACCGTCGAGACGGCGCGTTTCATCGACCGCCGACTGCTGACGCGGCGCCAGTCCGGCCAACTCGTCGGCAATTTTGGCGAGCTGCTCGCGGGCCAGCGTCTCTTCTTCTTCGTGACGGCGTTTGGCCAGCTCGCGCTGCGCCTGCTCGAGATCGTCGACGGCTTCCTGCTGCTGCTCGGCGGCACTTTCCTGGTCGCCCCCTTCGAGCAAGTCTTGGGCCTGTTGCATCCGGCCGGCGGCGCGCTCGGCGCTGGTTTTGGCCTTGTGGGCTTCGAGCCGCGCCAATCGCCGCGACGTACGGGCCGTTTCTTCCTGGAGCCGGGCCTGAGCTTTGCGAAGGATTTCGAGCTGCTGCTGCCGCTCGGTCGCAGCGCCATTTTGATTGGTCTCGTGGAGCTTGCGGAACAAGTCCGCCTGTTGATCGCGCAGGTCAGACAATTCTTGTTCGGCAGCCTTCAGTTTTTTGACGAGCAGCTCGGTATCGCTGTCGCGGTTGTGCCGCAGCACGTCTTCGAGCTCGCGGAGTTTTTTGAGGACTTCCTGCTGGTTGCGGGATGCCTGGCCCATCCGGTTCTCGCCGATCTGGTCGGCCGCCTCGCGCATCTGCCCCGAAATGGCCTCGCGCTGCGATTGCTCGGCTGCATCCTGCAGGACGGCGGCCGCCGAGGGGGCTTCGCTCGATAACGCTTCGTGATTCGACCGCATTTTTGTCTCGAGCTGTTCCAATTGCTCAGCCTGCTTTTTCTGGCGTTCGGCGATCTTGCCGAGATCGGCCCGGTCTTGTGGCGTCAGCTCGTCCGCAGGTTTCGTGAGGGTCTTTTTCGACAATTCGACGGCGTGCTGGTTCAATTCATTCTGTTGTCGAACAATATCGGCCAGTTCGGCAGCCGCATCGTGTTCGCCTCGCCACTGCGACAGATCCTGCAGCAACTCACCGAGCGACTCGGCGACGGCGGCCTGATTTTGCGCCGCCTGCCCTAAAACTTCGGCGGGTCGATCCTGCTTCGATGGTACGGCATCCCTGGCCTCGGTTTTCGTCTCGGTCATATTCTTCGAAGAGGGCGCCCCCTTCTTGCCGGTCGACTGGAGCAATTTGCGGGCCTGAGTCAGCGCCTGGTCGATGGGACCGAGATGCTCGCGATCGAGTCGGCCGAGCTCATCGGCAAGATGCTTGAGACGGCGCTCGGTTTGCGGCTCATTGAGCTGGTTATTCCGTAAATCTTCGAGCAACTCGGAGGCACGGCGTGCGAGGCCGCTCGTCGGGTTGGCAAGCTGCGCGGCGATCTCGCGCTGCCCCAATTCGGTGCGTTGCAGGCCGTCGAGATCTTCGGGGCGGACGCCGTCAACATTCTTGAACTGTACCACGAGATCGTCGACCTGTTGCCGCGCCTGTTGTTCGAGTTTGTGAACACGATCGAGGTCCGAAAGGAGCCCTTCCTGACGTTGGGCGATCTCCTGCGATTTCTCTTCACGGGTCGCAATCGTCAGTGTGCGCTGCACGCTGCGTCCGACGTGCGGCGGGGGGGCCTGGCCTTCGGGATACTGCGGAGTCAAGTCGAATTCGTCGGTGGCCTCGGTATGGAATGTGATTCGCGCACCGGCGGCTGGATGCAAGTCGGCAATTTTCCAGAGATATTCGACCGTCTGCTGGAGCGGCCGTTCGCCGTCGGCGGGCTGGCCTTCGGCCGGGGAACCTTGCGGAAAGCGGTACAGCAGAATCATCTGCCCTCCGGCACCCTTTTCGAGATTGTCCTTGACGGCATCATTATCCGTCGATTCGATCTGATAAACGAGGCGCAGCTCCTGGAGGCCCAGGTCGTCGTGCGCAGTCGTTCGCACGCGGACCACCGCATCCACCGTGGCCTGGACGTCGGTTGCTGGCAGCTCGATGAAGATTTCGGGCTCGACGTCCTGAATTCCTCGTACTTCATAGTGGGGCGGATCGGCATTTTGGAAACCGCTCATATCGGCCAGCTCGAACCACCACGAATGGACGCCGGCTTCGCCGATCAGAAACGAAGTTTCCAATCGGCGGCCTTCGTCTGATATGACCACCCCGCGTCCTGGCTGATCTTTGACGCGCAGCGCCGCCCGTTGAATCGGCTGTGCGGCGTGCGCCACGATCTCGACATAAGACCCGACGAGCCCCTGGATGTGTCCGACTCCCTCGGGAAGGCGTTCGGCCGGCCGGTGCGTGTAGGTCGGAGGCGTCAGCGTGACTTGCAGCCGTTCCACGGTCGGCGGCGGCACGACCTCCATCCGCCGCCAGGGCATCTGATCGTCGTCGCCGCCGACGGCGCGGAATTCGACGTCCCCCTTGCCGGCGAGCAACTGCCCGACTGCGACTTCGACGCGTTCACCTGAAGGCTGATTCATCGTCGTCGGCCGCAGCGCCTCGGCAGCGGTTCTGGTCTCGGTTTCGACCGAACGAATTTCCAGCATGACACGCGACGGAAGCCGGCCCGTGGCGTTTTCCACGAGCAGCTTGAGCGTGTCGCCGCGTGCGAGGCGCAACCGGCCACCTTCGTCGAAGGGCAGCGGCGTCAAATCTTCTCGCAGAAATCGCAGATTGGTCTGACGGGGCCACGCCGGGCCGGAGAAGGGCTGCAGCAGTCGTTGGACGGCGATCGACGTGGCGTTATGATTGAGCGCTCCCAGAAGCAGAGTCGTCAGGCATACGCCCGCGGCGAGCGCGGCGACGCGGCGAACTTCGCGGGTATTGACGACGTCGGCGCAGTCGATTTCTTCCAATCGCCCGAGCGTCGCGGCGACGACCGCGTGCTGCAGCTCGGGCGAGCCGATGCGCGGATCGCTCCCCGATCGTGCGAACTGCACGCTGCTGGCCAGCCCGTCGTGGAAGCCGGGGAAGCGGTCTTCGATGGAGAGCGCGAGGTCGACGTCGGAAAGGGGCACTTGCAGCGGAGTCAGCAATCGGCGACGCACGACCCACACGGCGCTCGTGGCGATTCCCAATCCGAAGATCAGCCGCACGATTGGATCGTCGAAGTGAAACAGCCAGTCCCCCAGGCACTCGGCCAGCACGGCGCCGAGCACGACAATGGCGATCCAACTGGCCCCGTTCGTCACCAGTACCTGCCGGACGCGGCGGCGGAGAGCGGCAAGTTGGCGGTCGAGAAGGTCAGGAGGCACGAAAAAACGTCCGCGTGAGGCAGGGAATTCGACGTTCTGCAATCATATCAAGCGCCAGCGCTTCCTCAAAATCCATTCCGACGACAGCACGACCACGAACGCCAGCAGAGTCAGCCAGTGGTTCCATAAGGGAACCTCGGTATTCGCTTCGATCGGCACCGGCAGGCCCATGGGAATATCGTCCGCCAGCCGGTCGGCCGTTTGCGGTGTGTACAACTTGCCACCGGTCGCCGTGGCGGCATAGGTGAGCTCGCTCACGTCGGTTCGCAACACCCGCATCTCGCGCTCGCTGGGGCGGACTTCGAAATCCTCGGCCGGCGGCGCTCGCGCAAACGACGGCACAGCCACCCAGGCGTGGTACTTGCCATCCGCAGCCTGTGGGAGTTGTCCTTCGAACACGGTGCTCACCTCGGGGATGCGCGTCAAAACGACTTTCTTCTGCGCGCCTCCGGATCTCTCGACGATCACCGTCACGCCGTCTGTCGCCGTGGGGGACAGTTTTTCATCGGCAAACCGCACGCGCAGTCCCACCGTCTCGCCTGTTCGATAGACCTTGTGATCGACCGTCAATTCGGCGCCGGCGTCTTTGCCGAGCAACTTCGAACGGCTCAGGTAGCGGATGACGTGCACCCAATATCGACCGTAGAAGGTATCTCCGGTGCGGAACCGCCAGCGCCACAATTCGTCAGTCGCGTGAAACAGCACCTTCCCGTTGCCATAGCGTTGCGTGACGATCAACGGCGCCTTGACTCGCCCAGGCGTGTGCAGGGGATGCGTGGCATACACGATGGCGCCCGGCTTGATGCCCCTGGCTTCGACCATCCAAAAGAATCCGGGCAGGAACTTCCAGACTTCCTGACTGGCCTGTTCGCTATCGGCGAATCGAAAAATGGCGCTCCCCTTCCGCCCTTCAACCGTCATTTCCGGGCGGAAGTTCTCGGTGAGCGTGGCGTCGGATGGTGGAACGGCAATGCCCTCGATCTCGATCGGCAGCAGCGGTTCGAGAGCCGAGCCCCGATATAGCACCGGATTGTGGTACTGCCCCGCGATGAACAGGACGCCCCGCCCGCGATCCGCGACGAACGTCCGCAGGTTCTCGACGACGCTGCTGCTTAAATACGACAGATTCACGTCGCCGAAAATCACGACGTCGTATTGATACAATTCTTCCCGCGTGACGGGGAAGTGCGGCAGGGCCGACAGATCTTCCTGCGCGTATTCGGGGTCGGCATCCTGCAGGACGGTTTTCAGCTCGACCGTTTTCTCGCGCTCGAGCAGCGCCTTAAGCTCGCGAAACTCCCAGCGCGGCAGATAGTCCGCCAGGAGCACGCGGATTTTTTCGTCGCGGATGCTCAGATGCCGCGTTTCGCTGTTGTTCTTGACGTTCGATTCCTTCGCGATGGGCAGCGCCTCGAGGACGACGTCGAGCTCTCCGGAGGCCGGCGGGGTGTAGGTGAGCTCCAGCTTCTGCGGCCGGCCCTCTTCCGAAACGGTCACGTCCTGCGAGGCCAGCACGCTCGATTCGCCCTGTCTCTTAAGGATGACGCGAGTTTTTTTTCCAGCCAGGCCGTGCCCGGTGAGCGTATACGAGAACGTCACCGGGTCGTTGACGAACGCCACGTCGTCGACCAGCACATTGTGCAATTCGAGGTCGATGACCGGATCGGCGTTCCCGACGGCGACCAGATACAGCGGAACCGATTTCTGCCGCGCATGCCGCGCAGCCGCCGAGAGCTTTTCGCCGTCGGTGGTGATGCCGTCGCTGAGGATGATGATCGCCGAGGGAGGCGCGCCGCGCAGACCGTTCAGCACGTCGCGCAGGGCGTCGCCGAGCCGGGTTTGGTCTCCCTGCACGGCGACGTCGCGAAGTTTCGGCAGCAGGTCGTCGATCTGGGCGGCCTGCAGATAGGCGGTCTGCCCCAAAACACTCTCCGACTCGGCGACCGTGTAAATGCGGAGCTTGTGGTTCTCGATCAGCCGTTTGAGGAGCGCGCCGTCCCGCCGCACCAGCAACGATTTCGCGAGATTCAGGCGCGACGGTTTGTCGAATCCGCCGTCGCGCAACAGCGCTTCGGCGGCCTCGCGCGATTCCGACTGCGAAGAGAGGTCTTCGGTGGCCATGCTGCCGGAATGGTCGAGCAGTATAACGACAAACGGGAGCCCCGTTCGCTCGATCGAAAGCGACATTTCGCTGAGCATAAAGAGGATCAGCGCGAGGGCGGTAAGTCGCAATGCGGCCAGCACGACACGGGCGGTTCGCGGAAGCTGGGAGCCGTCGCGCCGGTAGACTGAGATCACGAACGCGGCAGCCCCGATCGCGAATAACAAGAGCGCCCACGAGGGCCAGGGAAAATGCTGGACATGCCCCCACGCCGTCCCCTGGCCCGGTTCGGCTTCAGGGATTCCCAGAATCCATTCGGCAATGCGCTGGAGCACGTGCATGGCTGATATTGTCTGAAATCCGCAGCGCTTGCGGTAGTGTGAAGATAGACGGCCAGGCGACCCAGGGAACATCCGCGTTTATCCCGCAGATTTCCAGTTGGCAGGGCGGCTGGAACCCCACTGGTTTACCGGGCAGGGTCGGCTATTCAAACATTTTCCCTCCCACTATACTTATAAGATCAGCTTAGATTCGGCTCAATGTGGCCCATTTTGACTGTTTGTCGAGGGAAAAACCGAGTTGCGTCGATTCATCCCAAAATCGGGAAAACGGGGTAAATCGACGAGCCTGTCCCCCCTTCGCGTCGATCTCCTCTAGAATAATCACAACCGCGATCGCGGCACATTTGGCATTTATCGGAGCTGGACGGATGTCTGACGAGGTCAAGCTGCATAAGAACGAGGGGATGAAGGCCGCCAGCCACCAGTTGCGCGGCACGATCGCCGCGGAGCTCGCCGCCCCGCACGCGCCCGGTCAAAAGCCCTTCGGCGACGAGAGCGAACAGCTCATCAAGTTCCACGGCACTTACCAGCAGGACAATCGCGACCATCGTCGCGATAAGAATCCCGACGGCACTCCCAAGGGGAAGGAATTCATGTTCATGGTCCGCACCCGCGTCCCCGGCGGGAAGGTGACGGCCAAACAGTTTCTCGCCGAGCTCGACCTGTGCGACCGGTTCGGAAACGGCACGCTCCGCCTGACGACGCGGCAAGGTTTTCAGCTTCACGGCGTCGTCCGCGAGAATCTGAAGGCGACGATCCGCACCATCAACGACATCAAGCTCTCGACCCTGGCGGCGTGCGGCGACGTGGAACGCAACGTGATGTGCTGCCCGGCCCCGATTCACGGCAATTCGATCCGTCGCGAAATGCAGGAGATGACCGACCGTATCGCCGAGCATCTCAAACCGCGCACCACGGGGTACTACGAAATCTGGCTCACCGACGAAAGCGGCGAAAAGACGAACGTCGCCGATACATTCCAGCCTGTCGACGAGCCGATCTACGGTGCGACTTACCTGCCGCGCAAATTCAAAACGGCCGTCGCGCTGCCTGACGACAACTGCATCGACATCTACACGCAGGACCTGGGATTCCTGGCGATCGTCGAGCAGGACCGCATCGTCGGCTACAACGTGCTGGTCGGCGGCGGCATGGGAGTGACGCCCAGCGCCAAAAAGACTTTTCCCGCTCTCGCGAAGCCGATGGCCTTCGTCACTCCGGATCAGGTCGTCGACGTCGCGGAACAGGTCGTCAAGGTGCAACGCGATTTCGGCAACCGCGCGGACCGCAAGCTGGCCCGGCTCAAGTATCTGATTCACAACTGGGGCCTCGAGAAGTTCAAGGCTAAAGTCGAAGAGTACTACGGTCGTCCGCTCGCCGCGCCGAAACCGATCGACGTCACCGACGTCGACGACCACGTCGGCTGGCACCAGCAGGGGGACGGCAATCTGTTCCTGGGGATCAACATCGAGAACGGCCGCATCAAGGATGAAGGTGATTTGAGAATCAAGACGGGGCTGCGGGCGATTCTCAACAAGTACGGCATGGACACGCGACTGACTCCGCTGCAAGGGGTGATCCTGTGCGACATCGCGCCGCAGGACAAAGCGACGATCGACGGCATGCTCCGCGAGCACGGAATTCCCGCGGCCGGTGATTTGACGCTTGTCCGGCGATATTCGATTGCCTGCCCCGCCTGGCCGACCTGCGGCCTGGCCGTCACCGAATCGGAACGCGCGCTCCCCGGAATTCTCGACGAGATGGAAGCCGAACTGGATCGGCTGGGGCTGGCCGGTGAACGAATCTCCGTCCACATGACCGGCTGTCCCAACGGCTGCGCCCGTCCCTACACGCCCGATATCGGCCTGGTCGGAAAAGCGGCTGGAGAAAAGTACACCGTGTATCTGGGCGGCAACGTGCAAGGAACACGGCTGGCGTTCATCTTCCAGGACATGGTCCCGAAAGACGACATCGTCCCGGTCCTCGTTCCCGTTTTCGCCCGGTTCAAAGCCGATCGCTTCAACGGCGAATCGTTCGGCGATTTCTGCCACCGCCTGGGCAAGGCAACGCTCGCGCCAGACGCCGTTGAAGTCGAAGTCGAAGCGGCGTCGTAGTCGCGTGCTGCAGTTTCGCCTTCAGGCGGCGGCGTATTGAAAATCGCAAATCGACGCGACTGCTAGACAGTGACCAGCTTTGCGAGCCATTGCATATCCTGCGGCTATTTCAAATTCGGCCTTGATCGGATGTGACTATTTCTCGTTGAAGAAACCGAAGAGTCCCTTTTGCAAACTGCTCAAACGTATCGCAAATGCGGAGAGGTTCGCCTGTACCTTGCTGACTAACGGCAGGTGCCACCGTCAGGCAAAACTGGACTGATTCGTTCGCGGCACACGTCGGACCATTTTCGCCGAATCGTATGGCTGGATCCTCGCTCGTGATCTCGGGATAGTCGCTCGGCGCGACGAGCCAGAGCTGTCGTATCACTTGCTGCTTAAATCCGGTACTTCGAATTTGCTGGTACTTTGCGGTGGCATTCCAGTGTTGTGACTTAATCTTTTTCGTATACTTGCAATCCAAAACGATCCCATAAACAGTTCGCAAACCGTTCGTATCTTCACGGAGACATTCAATGACGATGTCGGGACTCCACGGAACATCTGTCAAGGAACCGCGACAAAGGGTTTCGTTCGCGATCGCCGCGGATTCTTCTCCAAGAATCCACGGTTCATAACGAAACCGGAGGCGAAAGGTTTCCGTCAGTTTTCCTTCAAACAACAGACCTCGGTCGAAATCAAGAATGAAACGCGATCTTAGATTGTCGCGTAGTGCATCTGTCCATTCGCGAAGTTCCAGGCCTGCGGCACGAAAGGCATCAACAATCCGAAGAAAGCACCATTGCTCAAACAAGCGACTCGTCAGTTTGGTTACAGTTGAAACGCTATCGCCCTGATACCACACCGCGTTATCGAGAAGAAATCTTCGGATCAGAAGGAATACCGCTTTATATTCTGGACTCCGCTGAAAAACTCCGTCACGCGACGCGACAAGTTCAGGTGGAACGCCCTGAAGGAACTGCAGATCGGCGAGCTTCGTGGCGAGCGCAATCCCAGCATATGCTTTCCGAATCGCATCCTCAAGGCGTCTGATTTTTGGCATGTCAACCATCTCATAGAGCGTAGGCTTGTTTGCAAAGCGTACGTTTCTGAGCTTCTGTTCCGACACAATCGCGCGAATGTGATCCCTCGCCACAGTCGCACAATACCGCGCACGGCGAAGCAAAATGCATAGAAAAGCGCGGATCACTCGATGTTCGGCGATATCGAAAGATTCGACGTTTCGTCGACTGTTAAACACAATCGGTCGGTCATTTGTGATAAACGCCGCGCCCCGCCGGGAAATCAGCGAGATCGCGCTCGGCGAGAGTCGCTCTGACCCCCAGAATGTTTGCTGGAATCGCAAGTTCACAATTTTGGAGGATGGCCGCTCGCTAATTCCAGATAGCAGTACTGACAAATGGCCAAGTGTCGATTCGATCGAAGCTAATTCTTGCTCACAGGAGTGGTACGCGCGGCCTTCCTTTGCAAAACGTACATCATGCGTCTGATCAGATTTTCCGTAAAGGTCGATCAAAAGGCTGCGGCTCAAGTTGCTCAGGTCGCCAGTCATGTTGAGATAGCGCTCTTCTCCCAATTTCGTTGGAAGAACATACACTTGCGCCAACAGGACCTTCGCCCAGCAATCCGTTGGTGAATCATCGGCCTGCGATTCGACCAAGATTTTCGTCGGGCCTCTCGCACTCTCGAAATAGGCGAGATCACGCCAAAAGAGATGACCCCCGAGTGCTACGCCGGCACTGTCGACTTGGGATGGTATCAAGTCATGCAGGGGGACGTCTCCAATAAAGATTCGGTGCTCACAATTGACTGGCGCGGGCGACAAAACAAACGCGAATTTGTCAAGTTCCTCAACGATAAGCACGTTCTCACGGCGAGCTGCTCGTTCATGGAAAGTCACGTGGCCGGTGTCGATGTCCCAAGTGCATACGGGAGTTGGACCGTATTGAATCGCAAAAGTAGTCATTCCGTCTACTCCTCAAGATCCCATGCCCGAGTGCCAGCACTGTCCCGGACTTCTTCGAGTAACGGTGTAGCTTCGTCGAACTCGCAAACGCTTGTCTGGCGAATAGTGCGCAGCAGTTCATCAAGTGCATCAAGTTGCCTCTTAGTCACCACGCCCCGAATTCGCGGGATGATTCTTTGGACGACCTGCAGGTCAAATGCTTTTGTCGGACTCATAAGTCTCGTGGAAGAACCCACAAACCGGCAGATCCCCCGGTACACGCGGGGCGAAATGGGACATCCGATTTCGCGCAAATGGGGGCGCATCTGGTCCAAAAGTGACGCGAGGTCCGCGGGAAGTGTCGCTTCCGAACACCACGATTCCATATCCATGAAAGTGACGAGTCGCCCAGCCGCGATAGCGGTTGAGCTGACACCTCCACCGACTCCAGGAAGTGTCGCAGATGAAAGACGGATCATATTTACTCTGTCTAAAAACCGATCGCTCAATAGTCGCGTTGTCTCGTCGAAATTCACGGTGCCAATAAAGCGAAGGGCAGGCGAAAGAGCGATGCGGCCCCATCTACGGAACCGGCAATGAGTCGCTGCTACATCGGCAGAAAAACACTGGATGTGCCGGCTGGCGCCAGTTCTTTCCAAGACCATCATAAAATCGCCGAAATAGTGCTCAACTTGCGCCAGATTCATTTCGTCAAGGCACACGACGTGGAGGCCTGTGGCTGATCCGCGCAGTTGATGCTCCTCGTGCGCGTAAATCAGTTGTTGAAATAGGCCAGAGTCTGCGGGGTAGAAAAGCCCATCAAGCGAATTCAAGTGGCCGATGAGATCGCGAGCATCCATCCATGACGGGCTAACATTAATCATTAAACATCCCGGGCGTACTTTGCGAGACTCTTCGCCAAGCAGTGCCTGTGAATAGAGCGCCGGCAATGACGACTTTCCTGTACCTGATGGTCCTCCCAATACGACGAGTTCGCCGCATTTGACGCTAAGATGAAAACGCAGAAGATCGATCGGACGATAAACGAATCCGCTATCTTCAACAAACCGTCTAAACCGGTCAAAGAATGCCTCTTCGGAAAGTTCCTCGGTGCTATTATTGGGCGATTCGGTGACGAAGCTCGGAATCACAAAGTCGGGAATGGTTTCTTCTTTATGCGAATTACCCGGATTTGTGGCTTCATCGGACTTTGCCCGCGTACCTGCCGCGCCAAATGATCCGAGCAGAGGTGCAATGGTCAGAAAACGATTTACAACATCGTCCCCAGCCTCTCGTAGGTCTTTTGTTACTTTTTCCAGATTGTGTTGCAGCAAATTTTGCTGACGATGCAATTCGACCTTTTGCTTTCCAAATTCTTCTCGTTCCATATCGAGAGCGTCGCGGGCCTTCTGGCGCTCAGAACTCAAATCCTGTTCGAGCTTCATTCTATGTTGAATCTCGTCCATCTTGATTCTTGCCTGCATTTCCTTCAATTCGACTTCGGCGCGCCTTAATTCATCTCGTGTTGCGCCCAAACTCTCCTCAGCTTTCGCCTGCAATTCGGCGGTGCGCCCTTGAATGTATTTCTCGGCGAACGCTTGTTCGGCTTTCGCGATTCGATCTTCTCCGAGAAGTCCCGATGCGAGGAGGGCCTTCGCAACCAGATCAAGCGCGGCTTCCTGTTTCTCGGTAACGCTCGTCACATGCCCAATTGCTTCGATCAATTCACGAGCGTCGTCGATTTCGCGTCCGCCCAATTCCATCTCTCGTAAAAGCGACTGGAGCTCTTGCCTTCTGCGCCGAGTCAAAGTTTGGCGCGCGTACCGTAGGAGTTTCCGATCGACCGGCTCGAGCACAACCTTTGGGGGATTCGTTGCTAAAACGCGCTCATACCCTGATGCAAGGACCAAGTCATGCGTTATCGGCGTCAACTGAAAACTCTCGGATCGACGCTGCGTTGTGAAAGATACTTCATCGGTAAGCGTAAATCGGTGGCCCGCCGTAGCGGCGTCGAAAACCGACTGATCGATGCGATAGACGGTCATCTCGGTCGTATTCGCTGGCGCGAAAGTGAACGTCGGTTCTCCCATTCCCACGCCGTAGGCATCGCGAGAAATGACAAATGGCCCATAAATATTCGCGCGCCAGCGTAACATCACAGACGGTGTCGGTCGCACCGGAAATTCTAACGGAAGGCGTGCGGCAACGACGTCTTGGATTTCACTTATTCCGTCTCCAGGCAATTCCACAATTTCAAAACCGTCCTTGATATTGAGGTCTTGAACCGAATCTCGCTTCACTTGAAAGCTGGACGCGCGCGGATCGTGCTCGTCGTATCGGATAGCGTTTTCGATTTGGCCAACAACGAGACGGCCCGGTTCGGCCAATCTTGCGGTCTCAGCTGTTAGCATCCACCATATTTCGCCGTCGTTCGGGAAATCAGATGCGGAGGCTCTCGTGCCTTCGACGTACACAAGAGGAATTAATTTGCAGAACTGGTGGAGGTCAGGTGTTTCAAAGTAATTCTGTGCCACCATCATGATCAGACGTGTGTCGGTCGTCTTCGACATTCAAATTACTCCACACCACAGAATTCAAATTCGGTCAATTAAATGCGTTCAGGCAGATTGTCGCCTTCGAAAATGGGGATGTTGACGCATGCGCATTCGGTTGCAATGTCGGCCATTTGGAAAATATTAGCCACTTGCCACCGCAACGGACAGAGCTTACCGTAGATTGTCAATTGGCGAAAGAATTGCGAGGACGCGGCGCGTCCCCTGAAACAGGTCATTGGATTTTCGGCCCGGTTATCAGCGTTGTGCACGAGATGGGTCGCTCGGCAAATTGCGGCGGAGGCTGACAGCCCGTTGAAAAACTCGACTTTCGATCGTCGCGTCGCCAGTCGGGCGGCGGGACGCCGCACGGGTCGGAGGCCCGCCGGCCCACCTGGAACTCTCGTGACGGGCTACTTCTTGATAAATCTTTGAATTCGGTGT
>DASYAR010000458.1:0-5572 GCA_036501235.1 Planctomycetaceae bacterium | reverse complement strand
GATGCACATCTGGTCGTCGTCGAAAAGCCCGCGGGCATGACCACGCTACGCCATCCCGAAGAACGGTTGTGGCCCAAACGACGCCGGCAATTACAGCCGACGCTCGATGAATTGCTGCCGCAGATCGTCGCCAAGAAAGAGCGATCGCCGCAGCGCCCGGGGAAACCGGCGCGCGGCGCCAAGCGGCCGCCCGCCCGGCGCCCCGCAGCTCGCCCCGGGCCGCCGCGCCGGTTGCGCGCCGTGCACCGCATCGACCGCGAGACCAGCGGCCTGATGATTTTTGCCCGCACCATCGATGCCGAACGACTCCTGGGGACGCAATTTCGCGAGCACACCCTGCATCGGGTGTATATGGCTGTCATCCCAGGGCCCGTGAACGAACAGACTTTCGAGTCGCGCCTCATCGAAGATCGCGGCGACGGCCGACGGGGCAGCACGAAGAATCCCAAGCTCGGCAAACACGCCGTGACCCACGTGCGGCCGCTGGAAAGGCTGCCCGGGTATACGGTGGTTGAATGCCGGCTGGAGACAGGGCGCACGCACCAGATCCGTATCCATCTCTCGGAGTCCGGACATCCGCTGTGCGGCGACAAGGTTTACCGCGGACCATTTCCGGGCAAGCCGATTTCCGACGAAAGCGGTGCGCCCCGACTGGCGTTGCATGCGGCAGAGCTGGGCTTCCAGCACCCGATTACGGGCGAACAACTCAAGTTCGTCATGCCACTGCCTAAAGATATGTCCCTGTTGATCGACCGCTTGCGCAAAAAGAAGTAGGTCGGGCCGGAAAGCCTGGCCAACATGTATTTATTGTTGTTTATATGTGTATTGACCTGTGCATGTCGATTTATATATGGTGAACACCGAGAAGGAACGCCGCGCCGGATGCGCTCCACGGAAAAACCGCAGAAAAGGAACCTGCCATGCTGAGTTTTTGGGGTCGCAAGCTGGCCAGTGACTGTGAAGGATCGAGCCGCCGAGAGTTTCTGAAAATCGGTGCCTTGGGGGCAACCGGATTGGGCTTACCGGAACTGTTGCGAAATCGGGCTCACGCAGAGCCGGGTACGCCAGTTTCAAAAAACACGTCGGTGGTTTGGATTTGGTTGGGCGGCGGCGCGACGCACATCGAGACGTTCGATCCGAAGATGGAGGCTCCGGTCGAATTTCGCAGTTGCGTCGGCGCTGTGCAGACCAATGTGCCGGGCATTGAAATCGGCGGACTATTTCCGCAAATGGCCCAGAAGGCCGACCAGATGGCGTTCCTGCGGTCGTTCGCACACGGCAACTCGGGCCATGCCGGCGGCACGCACTTTGTGATGACGGGGGTGGACCATCCTCCGGCCGATGCGGGAATGCCTCCCATCAAGCCATCTTTTGGATCGATTGCCGCTAAAGTCCGCGGTACGAATCACCCCGAGTCGGGAATACCGACCTACGTCCGGCTGGCGGGCTTATTCGCCGACGGCCCGACGTGGCTCGGGTCGGCTTATTCGCCGTTCGACGTCGGCGGTGAGGCCCGCAACAACATGAACTTGCATCTCGATCTGAATCGACTCGGCGACCGCCGGTCGCTGCTGGGGCAAATCGACCGCTTGAACCGCCAGGTCGATCGAGCCGGACACATGACGGGGCTCGACCAGTTCGAATTGCAGGCGTTCGACATGATCCTGGGGCGGGCGAAAGAAGCCTTCGACCTGACCCGCGAAGATCCGCGGCTTCGCGACAAATACAATTCGGCCGGCACGGGTTTGGGCGATCAGATGCTGCTGGCCAGACGGTTGTGTGAAGCGGGCGTGGGTTTCGTGACGCTGAACTACGCCAACTCGTATCAAGGCTGGGACATGCACGAGAAAATCGAGCCGCAGCTCAGGCAAGCTTGCCCGCCGCTCGATCACGTCGTTGCGACATTCCTCGAAGACGTGCAGCAGCGCGGGCTGTCGGAGAAGGTCCTGCTCGTCATCACGGGCGAATTCGGCCGCACGCCGCGCATCAATCAAGTCGCGGGGCGCGATCACTGGGGGCCGTTGTGCACGCTGGCGCTGGCTGGCGGCGGCCTGAAGATGGGACAAGTCATCGGCGAATCGTCGTCGAAGGCCGAGCTTCCCAAATCGACGCCCATTCATCCGAAGGAACTGATGGCGACGATCTTCCACGTCCTGGGGATCGATCCGCAGTCGCAGTTCACCGATCAGTCAGGCCGCCCGCAATATCTGCTGCCGGATGCCGCCAAGCCGATCAGCGAACTGGTCTGACCCGCGCTGCGGTGGCAGGCTGTGAACTTCGCGCCGTTTTGCTAAAATCCTGCCGAACGGGCTCTGCGGCGGATTGACCTGCCGGCGAGCTCCCCACGACTGCGCCGTCGGTGCGGGGGGAACTGATTTCTTTGCAGGAACGCGATGGCTATGGCTGGCGAAATTGACGTCTATCAACCGTGTCCGTGTGGCAGCGGCCGAAAACTGAAGTTCTGCTGCCAGGCCATCGTCTCCGAGATGGTCAAAGTCTCGGAACTTCAGGAAAGCCATCAGCATCAGGCGGCCTTGACGCTGCTGGACGCGATCGAAAAGAAGACGCAACCCCGCGATCAATGGAGCCTGGCCTGGATTCGGACGTCTCGCGCTTTCTTGAAGTTTGCGCTGGGAGACGTGGCAGCGGCGCGACAGTTGGTCTCAGACGTGCTTGAAGATATCCCCGAACATCCGCTGGCGGTCGCGGTGAACGCCATCCTGGCTGTTTCGGCCGACGGTTACCCGACCGCCATGCGCGCCGTGTACCGCGCATTTCAATATTCGGCGGAGTCACAGCCGTTTTTGCTGTCGCATCTGTCGATCGCCATCGCGCACCAGATGATGAGCAAGGGGAACCTGCTGGGGGCAGGACATCATTTCGGATTGGCACTGCGGTTCGATCCCGAAAACGAAGAGGCCCTCGAACTGTTCCGCGGGTTCGTGCGCGACGTGCGGATCCCCTATCCACTGCGTGACAGCTATGCGATCAGGCCGGTGGCGGCGGATGATCCGTTCAAGGCGCAATTCGATCAGGCGGTCGAGCTGGCAAGCCACGCGCGATTCAGCGACGCGGCCAAAGCGTTTGGCGCCGTGGCGCGGCAAGACCCGCAGCGCGTGACGTTCTGGTGGAACATCGCGGTATGCCATGCCTGGGCCGGTGAAGATCCGCTGGCCGTCGAGGCTTTCAAGGCCGCGGCGGCCCACGAGACCGATTTCGAGTCGGCCGTCGATTGCCTGCTGTTGTCGCGTCTCTTGAAAGCGCCGTCCGCCGCGGCGAAAGTCAGCAGCCTGATCGCCGAATTCACGGTAGAGTCAGTTTCGAAGCTGCTTACGATTCTCGATCAGCAATCCGAGTTTGCACGCGTCGAAATCGCGCCCGAAGAGGAAGAGCAATTCGAAGAGGCCAAGCCGGCCGCCGTCTATCGAATCCTTGATCGCAGCTCAAAAGCCGTCGCGTCGACCGATTTGTCGGCTGACAACGTGGCGCACATCCTGGGCGAGTTCGTCGTACTCGATCGCCTGGAAAACGAATCCGAGTCCAAGGCCCTCCTTTCAGGTTACGGAGCCGAACGGCTCGAACGCCTCAAGCAGGCGTTGATGGCAGCGGCGGGCGAATTCGTCAAACCGTCGGCCGAGGTCAAAGAACACGGGTTTCTTCGCTCCGAGCATCTGGCGCTGGTTCAAGACTGGTATTTTCCGCAAGATTTGCCGATCGCCCAGCTCAATGAATTGCGTAAGAGCTATGGACGGCGCGTCGTCGACGATCTCTGGCCTAATGTTCCGCAGGAGGCCCTGGGGGGAAAGACGCCGCTCGAGGCAGCGCAGGTTCTCGACCTGAAGACGGCGCTGGCGGCGGCCGTCGTCGAGCTCGACGTCTTCTGCGAAAAGAACGGCATTCCGGTCGATCAGGCCGCCGTCCGTAGTCGAATGGGACTGCCCGCAGTCGTTCTCACCGAGCTCGACAGCCCGCCCGCGCCTGGTTTTGGCTCCGCTTTGACGCTGCTGTCCCTGCGGCACTGCTCGATCAAGAAGCTCTCCGACCAGAATCTGGCGCTCGCTGCCGAACACACGATGGTGCTGGGGCACGGCACATTGTGTTGCGCCGTTCTGACCGAAGCGCTGGACCGCCCTTCGCTGGAGGGGAAGTTCGACGTCCCTCGCACCTGCATGTTCGTGTCGCGAATCTACGCCCGGCGGCTCGACGTCGAAGCGGCTTTAAGCTGGGTCGTCCGCGGCAAAGAGGCGGCCATTGCCCGCAAGTTGCCCCTCAACGATGTCGCTTTGTGGGAGATTCACGAGTTGATGATTCGTTCGCAGCATGAGAGCGATCCGCGCGTCGCCGAGATCGCCGCGAAATTGTGGAACTACTACGTGCCAAAACTTCCGGAAATTCGCGAGATGATCGTGGGCGTGCTCAATGAGCTGTCAGTCCCCGGTCCGTGGAACAGCCCCGTGCAACCGATCGGCGCGACACAGCCGCTGGCTGCGGCTGCCGTCGGATCATCCGGATTGTGGACCCCCGAAGGCGAAACCGCCGGCCAGCCTTCGAAACTCTGGCTGCCGGGTCAGGAATGAACCCCGTCACGTTCGCCAGTCGCGAAGAGGTGATGCGGCGTGCGATCGAAATCGCCCGCCGCGGCGCAGGGCTGGTCGAACCGAATCCCCTGGTCGGTGCGGTCATCGTTGACGAGGGTTTGCGGCTCCTGGGCGAAGGCTGGCACGAGAAATTCGGCGGCCCGCACGCCGAGATCATGGCGATCGCCAACGCACCAGGCGCAGTCCGCGGTGCGACTCTGTATGTCACGCTGGAGCCATGCTGTCATTTCGGCAAAACGCCTCCCTGTGTCGATGCCGTGCTCGCCGCCGGATTGCGCCGCGTCGTCGTGGCGATGTCCGATCCATTCCCGGCGGTGGCCGGCCAGGGCCTCCGTAAACTTCGTGAGGCCAACATCGAAGTCGAGGTCGGATTGCTCGAGGTCGATGCGAAACGATTGACGGCGCCGTTCCGCAAGCTGGTCGAACAGGGGCGGCCCTACGTTCATGCCAAATGGGCGATGACGCTCGACGGCCGGCTGGCCTCGCGCACCGGCGCTTCGAAATGGATCTCGAATGAGACTTCGCGGGCTGTCGTGCACCAGTTGCGCGGTAGGATGGATGCCGTCGTGATCGGCATCGGGACGGCGCTGGCTGACGATCCGCTGCTCACCGCCCGGCCGGCGGGCCCGCGCGTTGCCACGCGCGTGGTGCTCGACAGCCACGCCCGATTACCGGGCGAGGCGCAGCTCGTGAATACGATTGGCCAGGCGCCGCTGCTGATCGTCGTCGGCCCGGCTGCGCCGGGCGAACGCATCGCCGCGCTGCGGGGCAGGGGGGCGGAAGTCTTGCAGTTGGCAGCGGGACCGACTGGATCTCACAACAATCGGCCAGCGGTCGCCGCATTGCTGGCTGAACTTGGCCGACGGCGGATGACGAACGTGCTCGTCGAAGGGGGTGGAGAAATCCTGGGCGCATTTTTCGACGCGCAGTTTATCGACGAAGTGCACGTGTTCATCGCACCGAAGCTCCTGGGA
>DASYAR010000457.1:0-9832 GCA_036501235.1 Planctomycetaceae bacterium | reverse complement strand
CCCGACTGGCAAGCCCGAGGTCGATCAGTCGAGCGTCGGCATCCATTTCATCAAACCCGAAGTGAAATCGCCCAAAGCGGCCGTGGCGATCATGGTGGTCGATCGCCGCCTGTACATTCCCGCGGGCGAGCCCGACTATCGGATTTCAGGTTCTTACACGCTCCCTCACGACGTGACGTTCGTCGGCATCACGCCGCACATGCACCTTCTGGGGCGCGAGATGAAAGTGACCGCCACGCTCCCCACTGGCACATTGCAGCCCATGATCTGGATCAAAGATTGGAACTTCAACTGGCAGGACCAGTATCAGTTCGCGCACCCCTTGCGACTGCCGAAGGGGACGCGACTCGAGGTTTCGGCCCGGTACGACAATTCCGACAAGAACCCGGTCAACCCGAACTCACCGCCCAAGAACGTCACCTGGGGCGAGCAGACCCCCGACGAAATGTTCATCTGCTTCTTTCTCGTGTCGACCGACGAACCGCAGCAGTTGTTTCCGCTGATCGTCGATAATTTCCGCGCGATGGGCCCGGCGCTGCAGCGGAAACCGGCGAAGCCGGCCGAGCCTGCGGGAACCGCGGCGGGTGAATCGGGAGGAAGGTGAAAGGAGAAGAGAGGAGTGAAAGGAGATGCCGGAGAGAACAGGAAGAACGATTGCGACGACACATCGAGTGCAGAGAATGAACTGCCGAGGAGAGGCGTCGTTTAGCCAGTGGCGCAAGCCACTGGGAAACCGTTTCTCTCTCTTCCCTCTTCTCTCCTCACTCTTCCAGACCAGGCAATCGAGCGTTGCCTCGCGAATTACTCTGCCGGTTTGGCGTCCGGAAACAGGCCCTTCAGTGCGTCGCGGATCTGGTCTTCGAGCTGCGCGTCGCCGCCGATGAAGACGCGGGACACGACCCCTTCCTTGTCGATGATGACCGTCTGCGGGATGGCGTTGGCCTGGTACTTGCCGGCAACGATGCCGTCGCGGTCGAGGGCGACCGTCAGCTCGAGCTTGTGACGTTCGAGCATCGACTTGACCTGTTTGGGAGCTTCTTCGAGGTTCACTGCCACGAGCTGCACACCCTGATCGGCGAAGGCGCGGGCGGCGCGATCGACCTGCGGCATGGCCGCCAGGCACGGGCCGCACCAGGTCGCCCAGAAATCGAGGACGACCACCTTCCCTTTCATGTCGGCGAGCTTGAACCGCCCCCCTTGCAGCAGGTCGAGCTCGAAGAGGGGCGCCGGCTGACCCACGAGGGCCGATTCGGTCCCCGCGTTTTCGCCGCCGGCGGAATCTCCGGCCTGCACGTATTTGGGATTGATGGCGTTCTGCATTTTCCATTTCTGGTACGCGAGCTGCGCTGCGGCCTGTTCGATCGCGCTGCCGATCAAAAGCTGGTCGGCCTGCTTGATGGCAACCCGGCAGGGCCCCAACACTTCGCTGTGGCCCAGGAGCGTGCCTTCGGCGAATTTCTCCGGGACGAAGGTCAGGCGAATGCCGTCGCTCCGCAGGGCCTGCACGCGGCCGTCTCGCAGGTCGGCCGGTTGCTCGGCGGCGTCGGGCTCCTCCTTGTCGTTTTCGGCCATGAGATCTTCGGCGTGCAGCCAGATGATCCGCGCGACGCGCTCGCGGGGGATGGTCTTCGTTTCCAGCCGCACTTCGACTTGCAGGTTGTTTTCATCCATGCCGACGATCCGGCCGCGGAGGTAATCGCCGTATCTCGACCGGATCAGGTGGGTGGGCGGGCTGTCGCGCTGCATGCGCGGCAGCGTGAGCAGACGATTGCGCTTGCTCGCCGTCAGGCCCGGCGCGTTGTTCGGATCGCGGACCAGCTCGACCGCCTTGATCTTATCGTGCGCGACAAACCCGGAGTCGGAAATGGCCGTCTTGAACGTCACACCGGTTTCGTCGATTTTCGTCACTTCGCAAGGAATCGTGTCGCCGGTGCGCAGGTAGAGCGAAGGCTGGCCGGAACTTTTCTGGACGGGCCTGCGCGCGGCCTGCTGCTCCACGACGGCGCCGTTGATCATCAGGCGAACGCGTCCCTGGGCCTGCGCCTGCTGCGGAACCGGTTTGGGGGGCGGAGGGGGTTCGCGGTAAACGATACGGCCCGAAATGCCCGACCGCAGGGGACTGGCGGCTGCGCTGCCGACGGGATGCCACACCAGGCAACTGGCGCCCGCTTCTTCTCGACCATCCTCCAGGCGGCCTCGCAGGCGGACGCCTTCCAATTCCAACGTCCCCACGGGTTCTGCGCCGTCTGCGTCGGCCGGTGGCTCCTGACGCAAAACGATGATCGACCTCAGGTCGTCCAGAGGCAGGCGCAGCGGTCCTTTGACGGCGGATGACGTCATCCATACGGCGCCTTCCGCCACTTTGGCAAGTTCGCCTCCCACATGAATTCCGTCGTGGTATCCCACTCGAACTCCCGGCGATTGGTTCTCGGTCGGGAACGACAGAAAGGCGCTATCGACACGGGAGGCGGGAACTCGAACGTCGCCCGATTCGCCATGCAGCACGAACTCGCCCGCAGCCGCGTCGAATCGAGAAATCAACCCGTAATCGATGGCTCCATCGGCGCGATGCACACGCGGCTGATCGGCTTTGACTTCGCGAGGCAAATCGCCGGTCCAGCGGGCAATCCGCAGGCGTTCGAGGCGGATGTCGCCACGGACGTTTTCCAGGCGCACTCCGCCATACACCTGCGGCTTTGCGGGAGCCAGATTGATTTCAGCCAATTTGGCGCCACTGGCGGAGAACACCAGACAGCGGCCGAGATTCTGGTCGAGGAATACCTGTAAATGGGCGCGGCCGGGGCCGGAACTGATCGTCTGGACCGACTCCGGGTCTGCCAGGTTTTCTGTGCTGAGATCACGCTGGATCACCAGGTTGTCGAACCAGACCTCGAAACGAAACGCCTCCGCTCGCGACTTCTCGTCGTCGCCGACGGCCAGCGCCAGAACGAAGTCGGGCTTTTTCTTCCAGGAGATTTCGAATTCAATTGCCGCACGGGGGGGGAGGCCGAAATTGCCGTGGGCGAATCCTTCCTGATCGGTCGCCAGGTGACCGAAATCTTCGCGCCAGGCCTTGGAAGCGGGAGAGAGCTGCCAACCGGACAGGCCGCTGGGACCGAGGTAGACGACGTCTCCGCTGTCGCGCGAGCGGAAGAAACGGCGGACGCTCGACGGCTTGATGTGCACACGTCCGATGCGGGAGGCGTCGATCTCGAGGTCGTCATTGTTCCAGGCGACGAGCGAGCCGAACAGCACCGTCCCCTGATCGAGCTCGAAGCACCAGTCGCCTGTCGGCCGGGGCAGTTTTTCGGGCGCCGGGAAATGCACGGCACTGATTCCATTTAACGCAAACTCGAACGGAGTCGTAAAAGCGGAGGACTGCCAGCGAATTGCCGAACCCTGGACGTTCTCCCGCAGCTCACCGGTGACAAATCCGTCATTGGCCAGATGCAGAACGGCCCGCGCGGGCGCTGTCGCGGGAGCGTCGGCCGCGCGGGCGCCGTTTCGGAGACAGACGCCGCTGGTCACAAGCAGCAGCAGGATTCGGCCGGCTGTCGCTGCCAGAGAGATGACGGCACACGGAGTGTGCCTGCGACTCCGGGAATTTATTACTATCCGCATGGCCTGGGCCCTAGCGTTCGTAGATGGGGAGGAAGCGGTAGTTGAGGGCCAGCGCCAAGAGCGACATCGACGTGCTGAGGGGCGCGCCGAACTGGCCGCGGAAGCTGCCGTCGGCCGCCTGTAATTGCTTGAGCTGCCGGATCAGCAGCTTGTTCCATTTCTCCCAGGCCTCGACGTCCCCCTGGAACAGCGCCTGGGCCTCGTAGTAGCGGGTGTATTCGACCCAACCTCCCTGAGGCGCCTGCTCCAGCTTGCCCTTCAGGTAACCCAGCGTCGCCTTGAATTGAGGCATATCCTTGCGCCGGGCGATCGCGTAAACCAGCGTTCCAATCGAGATGCGGGCGAGTGATTCGTCGAAGCCCCCCAGGCCTCCCGAATAGGCCACCTGTCCCGACGTCGAAGTCATCCCTTTGTAGTAGGCGATCGCCTTGTCGATCGATTCGTCAGGCACCTCGATGCCGGCGTTGCGAGCCGCCAACAATCCCACCAGCACTGACCCGCTCACCGAGGTATCGGCGTCGTTGCCGCTCGGTGAGTAGCGCCACGCACCGAAGGAATTCTTTTTCTGCGACGTGATCGCCGCCCGCACGGCCAGTTCCAGCGCCTGCCCGATCGAACGCTGGCCTTTCCCGTTGTTTTCGGACCACAAATTGCGCTCGTCGACGGCGCCGTAGGCCTCGGCCAGACCCAGCATTCCGAATCCGTGATGATACATGCTCGAACCGAGGAAACCGGTGTTGGCGTCCTGGGCCGAAATGATGTTCCGCAGCGCCCGCCGGACGTGATTGCTGTACTGCCCGAAATTGGGATCTTCACCCGAAGCCAGAAAAACCATCAGTCCCAGCCCCGTGACGCCGGGGCCCTGCTCTCCGCCCGTCCACCCACCCGTCTCCGCCTGCGAATTCGCCAGGTACTGCAGACCACGGTCGTACATTTCACGAACGTCGCGCGGCACCGCCTCGCCATAGCGCAGTTCAGAGAGCTGGGCGACAGCCGGCGTCGCTGAGGCGAGCAACGACGTGCAGGCCAGCACCGGCAAAAATCGAAACCGAACTTTCATGGGACAGCCTCCTCGATCAGCACATTCGCGTCGACGTTGGCCCGGGCGCCGTCGCCGGCCCCGGGATCCCCATCCCAGACGAACCCGCTCGATTTCAGAAACACTCCATAACCCCGCGCCTGGGCCAGGATTCGTTGAATCGTCGCGACCTGGGGTTTGTCGAGAATTTGCCTGAGTTTGTCGTCGGGAATCCGCGAGGCCTGGTACAGCACGGCGTATTGACAGTAGGAATCCTGTCCGAAGGTGCGGGGGACTTGCGACGGCGTGGTGAGCAGCTCGACCAGATTCTGGCGCTGCTGTGCTCGCAACGACAGCACCTCGTCGAGGCTGCAAACGACCGTCTCGACTTTCGATCGGTAGTTGAAGAGCCGGCGTTCGCGATCGGCGCTTTCGAATTTCGCAACCTGTTCCAAAGTCAGCAGGTTCTTCAGCGTCTTCTTGAAATACGAGCCCTCGCCGAATGTGCCGCGGTTGACGGTCGCCTGGACGGGCTGCATCTCCTGCCAGAACTCGTTGAACTTGTTCTGGTCATTCTTGACGAGCTGAAATTTCTTGCGCAGCGCTTCGACCCGTTCGAAGAACCGCTTGATGTCGGCACTGCCGGCCAGACGCAGCTTATTCTTCTGCTGGTCGGTCAATGCGCAGGTTCTTTGGACCCCTTCGATCTGCACCTCGAGCAGCGACCTGAATCGTTTTTGATTCGCACTCGCCGCTCCTCGACCGCCAAACACCCACTGGTCGAAATTTTCGTCCGCAACCATGAACTGCTGCTCGGGCACGGCCGCCGGCACGCCTTCCACGACTTCGTCGTCCTGGGCCCGTACCGGGCTTGGCCAACTGCAGATCGCGAACACGACGAGCGCCAGCCCGATTCGCGCGGTCAACCGGCGCAAATATGAGGCCGCCTGGAAAACTTGCCGATCGGCGCGTGTCGTCATTCGGCGAGCCTCGCATCCGGCGCCACATCCGCCTTGGGGCCGGCCTCTTCCTCTTCGTCCTGCCACAAGAATTCTTCGCCGAACATGCCCCCCATAAAGCCGGCAAACTGGGCCTGAGCGAAGACGACGCCGCGGTTTTGATTGTGATTCGATCTCCAGATCGCCTTCTGTTCGGTATCGAGGAATTCGGCGATGTATTTTTCGGGGATGTTCGGAAACCATTGTTCCATCTGGATGAATTGGTTCGGCGCAGGACACCACCCGTCATTCCAGTTGTCTCGCAACTTTGCGACGATCTGGTCTCGCTGGGCGGCCGACAGGGCCAGATCTTGATCGAGGCGGGTGACCACGTTGTGAACCGATGCGTTCCGGCGGTCGGCAGCCCGCTGGTCGACCTGTTCCTGATAGAGCGCGGCCTGCTCGGCCGTCAGATGCGCCGCAACCGCCTTGTGGACCCAGGCACGCGACAGTTGCAGAGGATCACCGACCAGCACTTGCCCCGCCCGCTGCCGCACCGCTTTTTTCGGATCGTTCAGCCCCAGTTTACTCTTGAGGCTCTGCTCCAGGTCTTCATTGATCTTCTGCAGTTGCTCGTCGGTCGGTTTGCAAACGGCACGGACCAGATGCATTTCGGCCTTGAGCAGCGCCTTGCTCTGCCGGGCAAGCTGCTGGACCTGGGCGTCGCCTCCAACGGCGCCTGCCATCATCGCCGGCATCGCTTCCATAATCACCGGCTCAGCCGCCACGGCCGCCTGAGCGGGCCGCTCTTCGGGCTCGGGCGGAGGGGGCGGGTCGCCAATTACGATTTCGCCGTCGATGACCCCGAAATGCAGGTTCAAGTCCTTCAAGACGTGCTTGAGGGCCAGCGCCAGCGTGAAATTCTCGACGGAGACCGTGATCCGTTTGTCGGGGGCGACACCGGCCTTCTTGAGCGCGGCTTCGTCGAGCCGGATCGCAATATCGTGGAGCTCGGCGAGTTGCTTGACGACGTCTTTGAGCGGTAAATTCTCAGCCTTGAGGTCGGTGCGGACTTGAAGCTTGCGTTGAAGTTTCCGGTTGTCGGTTTTTTTCTTCTCGGCCGCCTTTTTTGCGTCCTCCGCAGCGACTGGCTTGTCCGCATTCGCTTTGTTGGCAGGCTTCTCTGCTGCGGGCTTTTCGGGTTGCGGTTTCTTTTCAACGGCCTTTTTGGTTTCCCGTGGAGGATCGTCGGCATGCGCGACGATGGGCCCTGGGAAACGTGCTACGAAGCTCACCAATATCAATAACTGCAGCGCAAAAAGGCACGACATGCGGGTGCGCGAACGATCGATACAGGGACGCACGGATCGGCCGGGGGGGACCAATTCTCTTCGAATCGGTCCCCGTCCCCGGATCGCCAATAAATCTGGCAGCACCGGCTTGGCTGAAAGAATTCTGGAATCGTAATCAGTCACGAGCGGGGCCTCGTTCAAGCCGGTTGAAATATTCGTCGAGGCCGGCGCGGAACTCTTCGGGCAAGACAGGGCCGGCGTCGCCGGTGGCCTGCGAGATGCCGCGATCTTCGCGCACTTCCTTGTCATTGACGCCGCTTCCGAGCAACGTGAGGGCCGAGTCCTGGGTCGTCCCGCCGCCACCGCCGCCGGGGTTGGCGCCGCCCCCGCCGCCCGACTTCGGATTGATCCGTTTCGATTGCAGCAAGAGCTCGATGGCTTCGGTTTCCGCGGCGATCGCCGGCGAACCGGTTTCGGGCCGTCCCAGGATCTCGACCGCTTCGTTCATGACCTGCGAGACTTGTGTCAACAAGGCGATTTCTTTCCCAAATTCGGCCTCGGCATCGGGCAATTCGCGAATCCGTTCGATCACTTTGTCGACGCGTACCTGCAACTCGGCCTGAGTTCCTGAAAGTTTGACCGCTTCGGCCTTGTGGTCGTCGACGGGCACGGCAGGGCGAGCCTGTTCCGTAACACGAGTTTCCTCACGCAGGTTGATTTCGCCTTCGAGAATCTGCAACACTTCAAGCACGATGGATGGCGGCAAACTGCCGCGCGATTTGGCGCCGGGTCAGGTACCGCCTTTGGCTGGGTCGACCAGATCCTCAGCCCAACGGTCGAGGGTGTCGGACCAGAAGTCGCATTGGGCAATCGACATGCCGTTTTCCTTGCGGACGTCGTCGCCCAGTTGCCGCAAGCTGCCGATCACATCTTCCTGCCGCATTTCCTCGAGCACCGACTTGAACTTCACGAAGTGGCGGCGTTCGAAATAGGACTGCATGTCATCCATGATGAACGACACGTCGATACTGGCTTTATTCTCCTGGCCGGCCAGCTCGTCGAGCACTTTGCGCGGAGCGCCTTCGACGATTTCCGCCTTCACACCAAACGTCTCTTTCAACTGATCGCCGATCCGGCCGCCGATCTTATACTGCATGCGCGAGGCGGCTTTCAGACGTTTCAAGAGCGTGCTGCCCTCCAGATTGGCCAGCACGCGGTTCAATTCATCCGCGATTTTCTCGAATTCGGCGAGCAGGTCTTGCTGCCGTTCGACGGCTTCTTCTATTTTCTGTCCTGCCGGGCAGGATTGGTTCTTGGCGCCGGTGCCCATCAACGTCGTTTGGGCAAGACCCAGGCTCGGTTTCCCGTTGGCCTTCTCTTCGGGAGTTTGCTCTTCCGCCTTCTTCGAGGCAGGCTGCTGCGACGATTCCATATCGACGACCGCCGGTACGGGCTGCTTGGGTTTCTGTTCTTCGTCCGGCGGTTTCGAACCTTTCCCCTGTCCGGTGGCCCGCACCTGGCCGACCGCCGGCGGACTCTTCTTCGCATCGTTTTGGGCCAAGGCCGGAGACTGCGCGGCCTGCTTGAGCAGATCGGCCACCGACGGCATCCGGTTGCTCGAGATGTCTTTGAGAATCTGCAGCATCTCGGCCCATTTTTCGAGATGGCCGACGCCGATCTCCGGGTTCCGCATGGCTTGTTTCACCAGCTCTTCGCCGCTAGCCGACAGATTCGACAGCCGGCGGCCGTTGGCCCGTTCGCCATTCGCCTGGCTCTCGATGCGGCGTCGCGTATCGGGCAAATCGAGCTCGTCCTGCGACATTTCGCGAATCTGCTTATTCGTTTCATACAATTGCAGCTCGCGGTCGCGAACTTCGAGCGCCTGGCGATGCCACTGGCTCATCTTTTCGGTAATCCAGATCGCATGTTGCTCGGCCGTGAGCACGTAAAACGTATGCGGAGGCGAATAAACGCGCGGGCGACCGGGCAGGTAATCTTCTGCGTAGACGCGGACGTTCACCTGTTGCGGCTCGATCCCCAGCAGCTTGGCCGAGAATGTGCCATTGACGTCGAGAGACTCTTTGTCGTTCCCACCGGCGGACAACAGGCGCTCTCCTTCAGCCGGTGATTTCATGATCGGACTTTCGACGCCTTTCCACTCGATCCCTACCGCCTTGATACCGAAATCGTCGCGCGCCCGGATCTTGAAAGTGAGCACTTCCGAATCGAGGACGACTTTGTGCCGCGGCAGGTCTTCGACGATCAAAGAGGGGGCTTCGTCGTCGTGGCCGGCGAGCGACACGACGAACGGCTCTTTTCCTGCCAGACCGAACTCGTCGGTCCATTGGAATTCGACGCGACGCGCCCCATCCACGGTGAATTCAGGGCTGGTGATCTTTCCCCCCCGCGGCAGGCGTATTGTTCCGTCGACCTGGGCGCATGTCAGTTCACGGCTGGCCGTGGCCGTCAGCTCGACGCGGCTGCCGTTGACGAGCGACAGAATTCCGCCGCGGACATCGCGAGTCTGTTTCTCGGGGAGTCCCAGATAATCAGGGAGGGCGAATTCCGCCGTGACGTTCGTGAGCTCGGGGCGCAGCCGCGGTTCAACATCGATCGTCTGCCGGTAGTCGCCGATGGAAACTTCCATCCGCCCGGCTTCGATTTGCGAAGGAAGCTCGAATTCGTATCTGCCGTCGCGCAGGTTGGCGGCAACTTCGGGCTGCAAACCGAGTTGGACAACGCCCCGGCCGGGATGGGTCAGGCTGTTCTCGGCGAGAGTCGCCGTGAATTTGAACGATTCGCCGTGCGGCACAACCAGCCGATCGGAAATGGGCTGGAACTCAGCGAACGTGTACCGCGGAACATTCTGCCAGGGCAGCAGAAGTCGCGTCCAGGCGTTGGCGGTGGCGGCAGGATACAAGAGCGCGAGCGCCAGCGTGATGACCGTCGGGCACACGGCCAGG
>DASYAR010000456.1:0-3080 GCA_036501235.1 Planctomycetaceae bacterium | reverse complement strand
CCGGCGAGCGGGGGGCGTGAGCCCCCCGGTGGAATGATGAGTACAGTTCAGACAATTCCGCAAGTTGTAGAATCCGAAGGCCTGGCGCGGCACGTCGCGCAGGAAAGCTACGAGACATGCGACGTCACCGGCGGGCTGACGCCGGCCGCTCGCCGGTCGCATGTGCTGCCGAGCCGGAGGGAAATGCTCAAACGGTCGGGAGCTGGATTCGGCGCGCTGGCATTGGCAGCATTGCTGGCCGACGAGTCGGACGCGACGGCTGAAACGAAAACGACGGAATCCGACGATCCCCTGAGGGTCAAACGGCCGCATTTTGCCGCGGTGGCCAAGCGGGTCATTTTTCTCTTTATGCCCGGCGGTCCCTCGCAGGTCGATACGTTTGATCCCAAACCACGGCTCACACAGGATGACGGCAAGCCTTCTCCGAAATTGTATCTCGGGCAACAGCGCAGCCTGCTGGCCTCTCCCTGGAAATTCCAGCGGTACGGCGAGTCGGGACTCGACGTCAGCCAGCTTTTTCCGCACACGGGGCAGCGTGTCGACGACCTGTGCGTCATCCGTTCGATGGTCACCGACGATCCCAATCATCCCGGTGGGTGCCTGTTGATGCACACGGGCGAACGGGTTTCGTCGCGGCCGAGCCTGGGGGCCTGGGTTACCTACGGATTGGGGACCGAGAATCGCAATCTCCCCGGTTTCGTGGCGATTGGGCCGGGACCGATCATTGAAGGCGCGCGGCAGTACGGCGCGAGCTTTCTTCCCGCCGCGTTTCAAGGAACATTTGTATCGAACCTCGACCAGCCGCTGAAGAACCTGGCGGGGTCCGTGTCGCGGGACCAGCAGCGGCGTGAGCTGGACGTGCTCGCGCGGCTCAATGAATTGCACCAGGCCAGCCGCGCCGACGACAGCCGGTTGAGTGCCCGGATCGATTCGTTCGAGCTGGCCTTTCGGATGCAGACCGCGGCCCCTGAAGCCTTCAGTCTGGCGGGCGAAACGGCGGAAACGGGACGATTGTACGGCCTCGATCAGCCGCAAACGGAAGTGTTCGGCAAGCAATGCCTGTTGGCGCGACGGTTGGTCGAGCGGGGCGTGCGGTTCGTGCAGCTCTATCATACAACCGGCGGCTTTCAGCCCTGGGACCAACATAGCGATCTCAAGGGGGGACATGAAAAAAATGCCCTGGCGACCGACCGGCCGATCGCCGGTCTCCTGTGCGACCTCAAGCAGCGCGGATTGCTCGACGACACCCTGGTCATCTGGGGGGGAGAATTCGGCCGCACGCCGGCGCGCGAGGGAACGGCCAATGGCCGCGACCATCATCCGTTCGGCTTCACGATGTGGCTCGCCGGCGGCGGCGTCAAAGGGGGTCTGGCGTATGGCGCCACCGACGAATTCGGCTGGGATGCGATCGAGAATCGAGTTCACGTCCACGACTTGCACGCCACCATCCTGCACCTCTTGGGGCTCGATCACGAGCAGCTCACCTACCGCTTTGCCGGCCGCGACTTTCGCCTGACCGACGTCTACGGCAACATCGTGGACGGCATCCTGGCCTAGCAGCTCGTTGAAAAAGGGGACAGTCCCTGGCGGCAGTATCAGTTTGTTGCGGAGAATTTACTCTTTGGGGACAGTCCCCTTTTTCAACAGGCTGCGAGCGTGGATTCATCATAATTCTGAAACGGAACGCGACTTGCTTGAGTAAAACCTGAGTAACATGAATAAAACAAGCGCAACGTCGAAACGATAAGCCGGCTGACAGAAACAGGAACAGGCGATCCTTTGGAAAGGACACCCAGAGCATGTTCAGAAGTGAATTTCGTCGAGAGAGGCAAGTGGTTTTCGGTTTGCTGATCGTCAGTCTGCTGGCGCTCGGTCTGAAAGTTGAACAATGGGCATTCGCGGAAGAGCCTGTCGAACCTGCGATCGCTCTCTCCGATTCGACGGTGCGGCTCGATTTTTCCTTGGTGGACACGGCCGGCAAGCCACGTTCGCTCCGCTCCGAGCCGGGGCGGAAGGCGCTGGTCTGCATTTTTCTTTCGACCGAATGCCCGATTGCCAACGGTTATGTTCCCGAATTGAACCGGCAGTTTACGGCGCTGCGCGAGTCGAAGTCGGGAGTGCATTTTTTCGGAGTCATCTCCGACTCCCGAATCACGCAAAAGGCGGCCGCTGCGCATGTGGTGCAGTTCCAATTCGAATTCCCGGTGCTCTTCGATGCATCGGGGCTGCTGGCTGAGGCTTTGAAACCCACGCACACGCCCGAGGCGTTCGTCGTGGATGCGGCCGGCCACGTGGCCTATCGCGGCCGCATCGACGACTTGTATGCCGACCTGGGAAAAAAGCGAGCGGCTGCGGCTCAGCACGATCTGGCCGATGCGGTGGCCGCCGTGCTGCAAGGAAAAAGCCCCGCTCAGGCGCGCACACAGCCGGTGGGTTGTCTATTTGAAGACGTTAAACCGTCTGGTGGAGCGAGCGCTGCGACCTTCACGCGCGACGTCGCGCCGATCTTGCAGGCCAACTGCGTGAGGTGCCATCGCGACGGGGAAGTCGCTCCATTTCCGCTCGTGTCTTACGCCGACGCCGCCAAGCGCGCCCGCCAGATCGCGCGCGTCACCGCGTCGCGGTTCATGCCCCCGTGGAAGCCGGAACCCGATTTCGGACATTTTCTGGACGAACGCCGGCTCACCGACCGCGAGTTGGCGATTTTGAGCGACTGGGCTCGCTCCGGGGCTTCTAAGGGGGATCCTGCCGATCTGCCTCCGCCTCAAGAATTCACCGACGGCTGGCAAATCGGCGAACCCGACCTGATCGTCAAAATGCCGGAACCGTTCGAAATCCCCGCCGATGGCCGCGATATTTTTCGCAACTTCGTGATGCCGTCGGGCGCTGATGAAGACAAGCTCGTCGCCGCGGTGGAATTCAGGCCCGGCAATCGCCGCGTCGTGCACCACTCGATTTTCTATCTCGACACGAGCGGGGCCGCCCGCAAGAAAGACGCGGCCGACCCTGGCCCCGGATATGGCAGCTTCGGCGGTCCCGGCTTTGTTCCCAGCGGTTCGATCGGCGGCTGGGCCCCCGGC
>DASYAR010000455.1:0-5047 GCA_036501235.1 Planctomycetaceae bacterium | reverse complement strand
AGCATTTGTCACTGGGCGGTGCATGTGCGTACGTCGAAGACGGCGGTGCCCTCATCGTCCACCGGGACGAGATCGTACGACAAAACCCTCATCCCAAGGTGACGACATCAGTCGATTTCGTAGGACTCTCGCAACTACTCGCAATCGCGGTCGCATGGGTCGTGAGACGAGCGCCTGCGGACTTGGCGGCGGCGAATGAGACGCCTCGGGGTCACGAAGTTGCCACGAACAGCCTGGTCCGTAATGCAAGTCGATTTGCGAATCAGCAAGCCACGTTCAGTCTTGATCGAAAATGCGGATTGCAAACCACTTCGATACCTCATCGCACGGAGTGAGATGAATACTTCGGCTCGCATTGCGACATGAATGATGCCGTCAGACGTACATCGCCCGCAGCATCTCGGCGGCGGATTCGTCGAGCTGCTCGGCCCGGCGGACGTCGTCGAAGCGGGTCAGCAGGTCTTCGGGGCGCAATCGTTTTTTTTCCGCCCCCTGGAAATCGTGCAGCACGCGGCCCCGAACCATCATGATCAGCCGATCGCCCAGATGCGCTGCCTGATGCATCGAGTGGGTGACCATCAGCGTCGTCAGCCGGTCTTTCTGGATGATCTCTTCCGTCAGGCGAATCACCTGATCGGCGCTTTTGGGGTCGAGCGCCGCCGTGTGCTCGTCGAGCAAGAGCAGGTCAGGCTTCACGAGCGAAGCCATGAGCAGGGTCAATGACTGCCGCTGGCCTCCCGAAAGAGTGCCGATCGGATTGTCGAGCCGATCTTCGAGGCCCAATCCCATCTGTCGCACTCGATCCCGCAGATCGGATTTCAGACCGGGCGACAATGCCCAACCCAGACCCCGGGGATGGCCGCGTCGCAAAGCCAGCGCCAGGTTCTCGGCGATGCTCATCGTCGGAGCGGTGCCGCTGAATGGATTTTGAAAGACCCGTCCAATCAATTTCGCCCGGCGGTTCTCGGACCAGCGAGTGATGTCGTGGCCGGCAACGTGAATCTGCCCCCTGTCGACCAGAAATGTCCCGGCGACGGCATTGAGCAGCGTTGATTTGCCCGACCCGTTCATGCCAATCACGACGACGACCGAACCATTCTCGATCTGCAAGTCGACCCCTTGCAGCGCGCGAACCTCGTTCGGCGTGTTCGGATTAAACGTCTTGACGATGTTTTTGATTTCCAGCACTGTTCTTGATTCCCTGGAGATCTACCGTGCCAACATTCGCTTCTTGAGGCCTTTGACCAAATCAGGGAGCACGAGCGCCGCGAAAACAAACACGGCCGTCACCAACTTCAGATCATTGGGATTCATCCCCCATTTGAGGGCCATGCTCACGAGCAGCCGAAACAACACCGATCCCATCACCACGCCGGTAATGAGCAATCCCATCTGACGCGTGCCCACCAGCGATTCGCCGATAATGACGCTGGCAAAGCCCCAGACAACCATGCCAATCCCCATCTGCACGTCGGCGAAACCCAGATGCTGGACGAGACACGCGCCGGAGAGGGCGACGAGCCCATTGGAAAGCGCCAAGCCGAGCACGTTCATCCAGCCCACGTCGACGCCCAGTGCGCGAATCATCTGAGCGTTGTCACCCGCGGCCCGCATCGCCAGGCCCAGGTTCGTACGGAAGAATGCAAACAGCAGACACCCGGTGATGGCGATAGCGATCAGGATTGCGCCAAGTTCGAGGACGTCCCGAATCTGTATTTCGGATCCGAAAACGGTCGCGGTCGATTCGGGCGGCGCAAGATTCTGCACGGCCGTGAAAATCGTCCGCGTGCTCCTGCTGTCGAGCGGGACGTTGCTTTTACCCATCACGTGCAGGTTGACGGAATACAAAGCCGTCATCACCAGGATTCCGGCCAGCAGGCCGTTGATTTGAAACTTCGTATGCAACAGGCCCGTCACGGCGCCGGCCGCCATGCCGGCCAGAAATCCCGCGAACGTCGCCGCTGCCGGATGATACCCTTCGACGAGGAGCGCCGCCGCGACGGCCCCTCCCAGCGTAATCGACCCGTCGACCGTCAAATCGCGAAAAGTGAGGACGCGGAAACTGATAAGCACTCCCAGCGCGAGGAGCGCCAGGATCAATCCCATCGTGTAAGCGCCAATCAACAACGTCATGTCATCAACCTTCCACCATGATCTCGGCGACTGGGCCGATCCAGCAGGCGCCGCTCACCACCTGGCTTTCTCCGGCACCGCTGATCGGCCGAAAATCGCCAAGGAGGTGCAGTACTCCTTGTGGTTCCTTCGCGTCGAAGAGCGCTTCGATCGTCTGCTGCAAGTTCAGGCGTCGCTTTTTGAGGGGCGCGTACGGAAACGGAACTGCGTGAAAATGTCCGAGAAGTTTCCCGTCGGGGTCCAACGGACGCAGCAGTGGCGACAGTGGGGCAGCGTTGCCGGCCAGCGGCGCCCGCGCGGCCACGCCCGTCATCAGCGCCAGTGATCGCGGAAAGACGCGCTCGGGTGAAAACGACAGCCAGTCGCGCACTTCGGGATGTGAAAACAAGTCGGTCTGAGCCCCGCCGTTAAGAGCGGCCGTCGCTGGCGAGCGGCGGAGCGACGCCCCCACGAGTCCTGCCGATTCGGCGACGATCACCAGCGATATGACGTCCGCTTCAACCAGCAGCAGGCACTGTTCGATCAGTGATGACAAACCGATCGTCGTCGATTCGTCGAAGCGTTCGAACCGGGCTAGATGGGCGAAATCGCCGGTGCAATTCAGCCCGTACAACACTTCCACGATCGGCACGAATTCTTCCCGAGCAAGCTGATAATCAGATGCCGCACCCGACTGGGCCGGCTGCTGAACTGCTGCGCCGGCTACCGCCAGAAACTCGCCGAATCGCTCACGGGAATCGGCGAATCCACTGCCGAAGGCCCCCACACCCAAACCGAACGTCTCGCGCACGAAAGGGACGCGACGGCTCGATTCGTCGGAAAAACGGCCGCGTATCAGCCGCTTCGCATCGCCAATCACATGGCACCGCAACGGCTTTTCTGCGGCCAGGTCATAGAGCTCGAAATCGACGTCGCCCAGAGCGACGCAGCGATACTCGGGACGCGACGTGACCAGCATGGCACCGTCCGATTTCCGCACGACGTCGCCGTCGCAGATCAGCCGTTTTTCGAGTCCCGTCAGCTTGAGCACCTGCCGGACTTGTGCCGACGGATCACTGACTCCAAAAAAACCGTGGATCTTCTGGAACTGTGCATGCGCCTTGAGCAGGACCGAGATGCCGGCCGAGCTGAGGTACGTCACCTGGTTCAAGTTCAACAGCAGGCGATGCGTGCGGCCCCGCGCCACTTCATCGATCGCCCGTTCGAGATGGTCGGCCCAGGTGTTGTCCAGAACTCCCTGAACCAGAAGCTCCGTGAGCGAGTCGTGTGTTTCGACTTTGATTTCCATGCTCACTCTCTTCCGATCACTTTGATAGCCCGCTTCAGCACCTCGTCCGGAAACTTCACGCCGCAGCGGCGGGCCGCGTCGCGGTTCAGCAGCAACCGGCTCGTGGTGGCCTGTTTGAGCGGAATGACGGCCGGTTTCTCGCCGCGCATGACGCGCACCGCCAGTTCCCCGGCGTCATGCCCCATGTCGTAATAGTCGCGGGCGACGACTGCCGTGGCTCCCTGTTGCAGCAGAGAAGTCAAAAAGCCGAACACCGGCACTTTGGCCCGCTCGGCCGCCTGGGCGATGCTGGGGAACGATGCTCCCGTCATGTTCGCGGTGGGGAGGCAGAACAGGTCGATTCGTTGACTGCACAAGGCGGTCGCCGTATCCCCCACTTCAGCGGGCGTGCTGACTCCCATCGAGACGACTTCCAAATGTGCTGCCTTGGCCATTTTCACCAGGAGATCGTGATTGATGACCGAATTGATCTCGGCCGGACAGTACATCGCTCCCATTCGTTTGGCGTGGGGCATGACTTGCCGGATCAGGGCGATCATGCCCTCCATGTCGCCGGCGCCGTAGGCGCCCGTCACGTTGGGGGCATGATCGACGTCGGATTTGGCGACCCCGGCGGCGATCGGATCGGCCAGAAATGTAAAGACCACGGGCTGCAACTGCGCCTTGCGCATCGTGGCCTGCAACGTCGGCGTCGAGAGGGTGATGATCATGTCGGCCCGATCGGAAACGGCCGCATCGACCAGGCTGTTGAGCGTCGCGATGTCCCCCTGCGCGTTAGTGATCCGCGTCGTGTAGTCGCGATCTTTTTGAAGGCCCGATTCGTGAATCGCGTCAAGAACCCCCTTCTCGGCGTCTTCGACGTCGGGGAGGTTGACGTATTCGAGCACGTGGATCCGCCACGTCTTGGCGAGCGGTTTCGCTGCTTTGGCAGCGGGCGCACTCGCCGTCGGCTTGGGATGCTTCTCGCGCGTGCCCTGCTCATCGATGACCGTGTCGGCCGAGCTCATCAGGTCGGGCGGAATCTTCCACGGATCGCGCAGCCCCTTCAGGGACAGCGCGTTGATGAACAATTTGGGAGGTACGACTCGCTCGACCGGAATTGTGGCAGGCGAATCTCCCTTGAGCACTCTGCCCGCCAACAGCCCCAGCAGTCGTCCCACCTCGAAATAATTGGCCCCCAGATCGAACAGCGCGCCCTTCGCAGCGGTTCCAGGAATGACTGTAAACACGGGAATGTGCGCATCGCGGGCAGGTCCGATGACCGACTCCGCCGCCGCCAGCACGGTGACGTCTCCGCCGATCCAGATCGCTTCAATATCGCGCGAGATCAGCGATAAAGCCGCCTCGCGCACCGCCGCGGTGTTTTCGCAGTTCGCTTCGAGGAGTGTGATCCCCATGTCCTGACAGGCAACCCGGCACAGCTTCGTATTGATCTCGGAATTGATCTCGGCCGGGTTCCACACCACGCCCAGCGTCTTGAGGCCGGGGAACATGGACCGCGCCAGTTTCAACGACTCGGCGACGGGCTGAAGCGTGCCGATTCCAACCAGGTGCGGCGGATGATCGAGCGGGTCCGTTCCGATCCCGACGCCGGCCGCCGTCGGATCGGTCACCATCGCAAACACG
>DASYAR010000454.1:0-23975 GCA_036501235.1 Planctomycetaceae bacterium | reverse complement strand
TCTTCACGCTGACGGAACTGGGCGTGGCGAAGGCCCAGGAAATGCTTCGCGATTCGGCGTACGTCGGGCCGGCCCCCGTGCAGCTTGCGGAATACGTGCTGTCCGTCGAAGCGCAGGCGATCTCGCATGAAACACCTGATCGGGCGCGCCTGGCTAAGGCCTGCGCGGGCATTTCGGTCGATCCCAAGATGTTCGAAAGCCTGGGCCCGGCAATCAACGCCAGCGGCGGAATGTTTTTGTACGGCGCGCCGGGAAACGGAAAATCGACGCTGGCGCGGCATATCACGATGTGCTTCGGCCAGCGCATCTGGGTTCCACACACGATCATTGCCTCGGGCCAAATCATCAAGCTGTTCGACAGCCAGTTCCACCGGCCCGTCGACGAGTCCGAAACTGGCACGCTGATCACCACCAACGTCGACCGCCGCTGGGTGCAGATCCAGCGTCCGACGGTCGTCGTCGGCGGCGAACTGACGCTCGATAACCTGGAATTGCGACACCACCAGGAATCCAACGTGTGCGAAGCGCCGCTGCAGATGAAGAGCAATTGCGGGTGCCTGCTGATCGATGATTTCGGACGCCAGCGGATCGCTCCGGCCGACCTGCTCAATCGCTGGATCGTGCCCCTCGAATCGCGGCACGATTATCTGACGCTGCCCACGGGCAAGAAGATCCAGGTGCCGTTCGAGCAGATCGTGATCTTTTCGACGAACCTCGAACCCGAAGACCTGGTCGACGAGGCGTTTCTGCGGCGGATCCCATACAAGGTGCACGCCACCGACCCCACCGACGAGGAATTTCACCACTTGTTCCGCATGTACTGCGACAAGTTCGGCTGCGAATATCGCAAGGACGTGGTGAACTACCTGCTCGACACGCATTACCGGCCGTGTGGCCGGGCCAAGCGCCGCTGCCATCCGCGCGACCTGCTGTCGCAGGTGCGAAACTACTGCCGGTACAACGGGCTGCCGCTCGAGCTCTTGCCCGAATACTTCGACGTCGTCGTGCGCAGCTACTTTGCCATGGTCTTGAAAACGAAAGAGTCTTGATTCCGATTGACGGGATTCCCCTATGTCGACCTCCTCCTCACGCCCCGCCGAATTCGACCGGGACGAACCGATACCCGGATATCGGACCGAAAAACTGCTCGGCCGCGGCGGCTGCGGTGAAGTCTGGCGCGCCGTGGCGCCGGGCGGAATCGCCAAGGCCGTCAAGATCGTCTATGGCGACGACAATGGGTCTCACGCCGATACCGAGATGCGGTCGCTGGCCCGGATCAAAGACGTGCGGCATCCGCTGCTGCTGTCGATCGAACGCATCGAAGTCGTGCACGGCAATCTGGTGATCGTTACCGAGCTGGCCGACTACAGCCTGAAAGACCACTTTTCACGGTTGCGGCAGGCCCAGTCGGTGGGAGTGCCGCATTTGGAGCTGCTCAAATACTTGAGTGATGCGGCCGAGATCCTCGACTACCTGTACCAGAACTATTCGCTGCAGCACCTGGACGTGAAACCCGAAAATATCCTGATCCTCAGCGGTCGGGCCAAGCTGGGCGACTTCGGCCTCGTGAAGAACCTGTACGAGCGCGGCGCCTCTCTGGTGGGAGGGCTGACGCCGACCTATGCGCCTCCCGAGCTGTTCGAAGGGCGGCCCAATCGCCACAGCGATCAATACAGCCTGGCCATCGTTTACACCCAAATGCTGACCGGCGTGCTGCCGTTCTCGGCCAGCAATACCGCGCAACTGGCGTCGCAACATCTGAATGGAGTCCCTGATTTATCGGCGCTCCCGCGGCAGCAGCGGCCGGCAATCGCCCGAGCCCTGTCGAAAGATCCGGCCCAGCGCTTCGAAAGTTGCACGGCTCTGCTGAACGCCCTCAAGGAAGCGTCGTGCCAGCCTGAACCGTCCGCGACGCCGCTGCGGACCGCTCGGTCGAATCGTGAGGACACCGGACATCTGATCGCGACGGAAAGGACGGCAGAAGGCGAAACCCAGCGCCGCGCGGCGACTCCGCAAATCCCCGCGGCGCAATACGACGCGGCGTCGACTCTTGCGCCAACGGATTGGGATGCACTCGATTCTGAACAGCCGGTGATAGTCGTCGGACTGGGCGGAACAGGGGTCGAAGTCCTGGCGCGCCTGGCCGACAGGCTGAATGACCGTTTCGGCGATACAGGCAGTTGGCCGCCCATCGAGTTGCTGGCCCTCGACACGAACACGCGCACCTTGTCGTCCCGCTTCAATGTCAACAATCTGGAACGCGTGCAGCTTGTCCCCATTCCCCTGAAACCCGCCGAATCTTACGGAGCGCAGGCGTCCAGCTTCCTGAAATGGCTCGGACGGCGCTGGTTCTATAATATTCCGCGCGACCTGACGACGGGGGGGTATCGGCCGCTAGGTCGGCTGGCGCTGCTCACACATGGGGCCCGCGTGCGCGAAGGAGTCGCGGCGGTCGTTTCACGAACGGCCGCGCGCTTGGTCGGATCCAAAACTCCGAGGGTCATCCTGGTCGGGTCGATCTGCGGCGGAACCGGCAGTGGAACACTGCTCGACGTCTCGTACGCCCTCCGCGGCGAATTGAAGCGCAACGGACTGTCTGACGACGACGTCCACGGTGTGCTGCTGCACGCCTCGTCGCGGAGCAACGCCGAACGCGACAAGGCCCGCGCCAACGCCTATGCGACGCTCACGGAATTACATCACTACAGTTGTCCTGGCGGCCACTATCCGGCCGAACCGGCCTTGAACATACCCCCGTTTCACGGCGACAACGCCACGTTCACCCGCACGCATCTCGTGAACCTCGGGGACGGACTGGGGACGAACGAATGGGAACTGGCCGCGGACCAGGTCGCGGAATTCGTATATTGCGTTTCCTGCACGCCCGCCGGCCGAATCCTGGATGCGACGCCGCCTCGCAGGATGGGCGCCACTCAGGTGCAATCTTACGAGATCCTCTCGCTGGGGGCCGGCAGCGGGGTCGCAATTGACGAGGCCGTGCAGCTCGCGCAAAACGACGTCATCCGGTTATGGCGCGAGGGGCGGCAGGCCGCTGCCGATCCGAATGAGTCGTCGATCACCGAGCCGACCGCGAAAATCAATACGTTCGCATCATTCGCCGTGCCTCCGTCGGCTGAAGTCGATAAGGCCGTGAAGAAACAGTTTACCGAGCTCGGACTCGATCTCCACGACTTTCTGGACGCCGCGGCCGAGGTGGTCAAACTGGAAACAGGCGCCGACGCCGCTGAATTCCTGGGCAAGCTCGTAGAAGACGGCCTGGCAGCCGCACCACGTTCCGCCACGCCTGCCGAGCGAATCGATGTCGGCCTGGCCGTGCTCGACAAGTTTCTGGCGTCGAATTTCGACGACGGATTGGAAAAAGCAGGAGACGATCGGTTTTTCTCGCAGATCGTGGGCCGTCTGAGTGTGCGAGCCCGCAGCCGGACCAACGCCTTACTCGACTGGGTACGGAATTTGGTCGACTCGCCCGACGTGCGAATTGCCGGAGCGCGAAATCATGCCGTTGCTGCGCAGCAGCTCTTGCAGACGCTGCAGGAAAATACATTGCAGCAGGCAGTGGCGTTGCACGGCGCGGCGCTAGAAATCGCCGTGGCTGCACGCCATCCGGAGAACCAGCAACCTGAACGGTCGCGATTTGCCGGCTGGTCGTTCCGCAAAAAGCCTGCACAAGACAAATCGCGCGATGCGCTGCGGGCCTATGCCGAAACGTGTCTCAGCGAATTGTTCCGCCGCGCTGCGATCAAGGTGGCGCGAATCGTCATCGCCGAAATATCCACCTTAATCGAGCAGCTCGATCGGCTGTCTCGCGACCTGATGCGGTTGGCAACTCCCCAGCAGGTCTCGCAGTCTTCTGGTCATGAAAACGACGGCGAAGCGCCCCGGGGCGCGGCGGCGGCTCTTGCCGCCTACAGACGATTGTTGTGCGAACAATTGCGCTTGCGCCGGTTCGACATCGCCCGCCGCATCGACGAAGTGATCGAAGTCCAGGTGCTCGGGACGGGGAACGGCATTCGCCGGTTCCTGGATTCCGAGGTCGAGCTGCAACGACTTCTGGGAAAGCCGCTCGCTGAAGCGTCACGGCGCGAAGTGCTCGAAAATATGGCACGGGTCAACTCCGAGCTCGTCGCCGCGTGCGGTGCGGAGTCGAAATGTCCCTCGATGCGCGAACTGGGGGCCGCGATCACCTCCAGCCTGGCGGGGGAAGACGGTTCCCCACGCGCCGGAGTGTGCGAGAGCGTGTTGATCGTCCCCGAAGATGCCGATCCGTCGCAGTTGATCGAAGAAGTGCGGGTCCGTTCCGCTGCAGCCAGGGTCATTCCGGGAAGAAAATGCGACGTCACCTTGTGCAGCGTCCATTGGCCTGAAAATCTGGACCGTGCGGCCAACGTGATCATCGACGGTGTCGAGCAATATAAAGAACTCGCCAGCCGGCTCAGCACACGCGTCGACGTCACCTGGCGACCGCTGGTGCAATCCGTGGGCGCCGGCTCAGCGACCGACTCAATCCCCGCGTTCGATCAGTCTCAGCCGGAAGAAACATCGCGCACTGTCGCGATTCCCATCTAGCAGACCAGCGGTGTCGGTATCGAAGAGAATTCGAAAACGCCGATCGAGCACCTTAGAAGTGAAACCGCCGAGCTGCTCGTCACGACACTGCTCCTTACCGCCCGTCATTCACGTGAACGAGTGAACAGACACGGCCGGGATTTTGGAGATCCCTCTGGGTCTCATCCCAGCCTTTCCAACCGAAATATCCGGAATAACTGTTACAGCCCGGATATCTTAGCCGATGATTAGAGATAGGACGGTGCAAGCCCGCCTCCGAGCAGCTTGAATTGCCGATTCGGTCTCGAACATTTCGCCGGCCTACATCCGGCCATCCTCGGAATGGAACCTGTAAGGAGATAGGTTGATGCGACGCTATCAAAAATGGTTGTCCATGGGGCTGTTGACGCTGACCCCGCACCTTGCGCTCGCGGACGGAATTGAGTCTCCTGCGGAGAACGCGGGCCCGGCGGCTGCCGCGCCCCAGAGGAAAAAGAACTCTCCCAATCAGGAATTGGCCGAGCGTGTGGCGATGGCCCTGCGCAAGGCTCATCTCAATAAATACGAGATCGACATCGACGTGCGGAGCGGCGTCGTGACTCTCGTGGGCTCGATCACCAAGGCGGAACAGCGGATTGCGGCGGAGCGAGCCGTGAGCTCGGTGGCCGGAGTCACCCGCGTGGTCAACCGCCTCGAAGTGACGGGAAGGCAGCCGAAGGCCGCTGTGGAACATGCCGTCGCGACAATGCCTCGCCAGTCGGCGAGACCTGCGCAGGCCATCCGCCAGACGAACGGCACTCGTCCCCCTGGGGCGGGAATCGATCCTGAAGCGGCTGGCATGCAACCGGCAGGTCCGCCAGCAGGTCCTCCTGCCGGTCAATTTGCCGGTCCGCCGCCGGGTCAATATGCCGGGCCGCCCCCGAACATGCAGGCCTTGCCCGCTCAGTATGGCGAACCGTCCCGAATGGCCTACGCACAGGCCGCTCCGGCGCAGCTCGCTCCGGTGCCCCAGGCGTGTCCTCCGGGCGCGTATCCGCAGAGCACTGGTAGCAACGCGATCTACAACCAACCCAACTTACCGAACAACTCGTGGCCGACTTATGCTCAGTCCCCGAACTATGCGGGGGTGACCTATCCGTCGCAATACTCGGCATCGGCTTGGCCGTACATCGGTCCGTTTTACCCATATCCGCAGGTTCCGCTGGGATGGCGTAAGGCCTCGCTGGAATGGGACGACGGATACTGGAATTTGAACTTCCGCGCCCGCACGGAACGCTGGTGGTGGTTCCTCAATCCGCAGAACTGGTAACTGCGCGTTCGTAGCAGCCAATCTCTTCGCAAAACCTCGGATGACCTCCGAGGTTTTGTACATTGGCACAGGCCCGATGTTTATTCCAGCGTACGGAACCGCAACCAGGCCACGATCAAGAAGGCCGCCGCGAAAGCCAGCAGGACTCCGCAGCAGCTCCAAACCGTGTGCAGATTGGTGATTTCGCGATTGAGCAGTTGGTCATAGGCGATCAGCGCCCAGGCATGAGGCGTCCCCAACCCGACCCGCTGCATCACTGCGGGTTGCCAGCTGCGAGGCATCAGGCAACCACTGAGTGCGGCCATCGTCAACACCAGGAAGTTCGCGTAGGCCGTCACCTGAGACTCGGTTTTCACCGCCGTGGCGACCATCAGCCCCAGCGCCGTGGCGGCCAGCGACGTGCACAGCATGACCGGCAGCAGCAGCCACGGGTGCGCGCCCCACGACATGTGGAATAGCACCCTGCCGGCGAGGAACAACAGAAACGTCTGCACCACCGAAATCAGCAGAAACGGGATCGTCTTCCCGATCATCAGCTCGGTGCGGTTCAAGGGGGCGATGAGCAGGCGATACAAGGTTCCCATGTCGCGCTCGCCGATCAGGCTGCGAGACATGAAATTCACGATGAAGAACACGAACATCACGGTGTAAGAGGGGACGAGAAACTGGTAGATGATGTCCGACCGCGACTTGGCGGGCAGCGCCACGCGCGGCGGCGGGGCCGATTCGTCGGATTCTTTGAGACGTTTGGCGCGCAGCTCGTTGACTTTCAGAAAAAACCGCTCCGCCAGTTTCGGATCAGTTCTTTGGAGCACGCCGGGAGCGATCGTTTTCACGGCGAATGAAAACATAAGCTCTTCCACGATCTCGGCGGCGTTGGCGAGAAACGCCCCGGCTTGCACTTCGATGTCCAGACTGTGCAGCTTGCCCGCCAGCTTTCCACTCTCCAGGTAGATCACTTCAGAGAAGTCGAGCTCTTCGACTCGTTGATGATAATGGGAACCGATCACGACGAACACTTCAATCTTGCCGTCCGACAGCAGCTCGAGCGCCTGCTGGCGGTCGGTGAACTCGCTGATCTCCAGGGCGTCGAGCTTCCCCACTTCGCCGAGCAGCTTTTCAGACAACTCCGAAGCGTCGTAATTCACGACCCCCAGCCGCACTTTTTTCGATTTTTCCTTTTCGACAAACATCTGGCCCGCCGAAAACCCCAGAATCGTAATGAACAGCATGGGGAGCGCGATCAGGACGAACAACGTCCGCCGGTCGCGGAGCAACAGCCGCAAGTCCTTTTCGGTGATTTGCCAGGCGTTCATCATGCGTCTCGCAGCGTCCGTCCCGTCAGTTCGAGGAACAAGCGCTCGAGATCGTGTTCCCGCGTTTCGGTCGACACGACTTCCAGCCCGGCGGTCGACAGGGCAGCCAACACGGAGGCCAGCCGCGATGTGATCACACCGGGGGCCGCATGCAGCTCGCGTTTGACGACCACGTACGACTCGTCGCCGCCGATGGGCACGACGTCGGCCTCTTCGGCCATCGTTCGCTTCAGGACCTCGGCAGACGCGGCGACGCGCAGATAGACGTCCGAATGTGCCTTGTCGAGCAGTTCATCGAGCGTCCCGCAGACCAGCAGCCGGCCGTGATCGATGATCGCCACGCGCCGGCAGATGGCCTCGACCTCTTCCATATAATGGCTGGCGTAAATCACCCCCACGCCCCGCGACGCCAGTTGCTGGACGCATTCCAGCAGGTGCGTCCGAGATTGCGGGTCGATGCCCACGGTCGGTTCGTCGAGGATCACGAACTTGGGGTCGTGCAGCAGAGCGACCCCGAAATTCAACCGGCGCTTCATGCCGCCTGAATAGCTGCGCACATATTGGTTGGCATACGGCTCCAAACCGATCAGCTCGATCACCTGCCCCACACGGCGTTCCAGATCGGCCCCGCGCAGTCGATAGATTTTTCCGAAGAATCGCAGGTTCTCGGCCGCCGTGAGATCCGGATAAATGGCCAGATCCTGCGGCACGACCCCCAGCATCATTTGCAGTTCGTGCCGGCCCGTGCCGGCTGAGTATCCGGCAATCGTCACGGTTCCCGAATCGGCGTGCCGGAGCCCGGCCAACACCATCATCGTCGTTGACTTACCCGCGCCGTTAGGTCCCAGGAGACCGAAGACCTCTCCCACATCGACGCCGAAGCTCAAATCGTCGACAGCCACGGTGCTACCGTACGTCTTGCGCAGGTGAGAGACCTCCAGCAGGCTCATCGCGTGAATCTTTCGGCATAAATCGGGGATGACCGCGGGAGCATCAAACACGCGCCACGCTACCGACTCGAATCCTGAGCGGCAGGTAGCGCATCGTGAACCGTGTTTAGTCTGTCTGCCCGACCTGCGTCAAGCGGCTCTCGGCCCTTCCACGCAGGACCGGTTTCCAAACGGCCCGTCTCACTGGCCTGCCCGTGGTCGTGAGGAGGTGGTGGAACGAGGGTTTGCGACGGGGCTTTCGCAAAGGGACAGACGCGAGGCGGCGCCTCAAGCGTTGCGTCCTCAAACGCTGCTTGCGAACGAGTTGAACGAGAGAAACTGCGGAACAAGCGGGCGCAGATTATTCTTCGTTTTCTTTATCGGCCTGCTCCGGTTTGTCGCCCTCGGGCTTCTCATCCGATCCCTCTTCGTCGTCCGATTTATCGGCTGCCGGCTTATCGCCTTCTTCCATTTCCTCTTTCTCTGCCTTATCACCCTCCTCGGTTCCAGGCTTGTCCTCGTCCTTCATCTCTTCTTTGTCGTCGGCTTCTGCCTCAGGTTTGTCTTCATCCTTCATCTCAGCGTCCGGCTTGTCGTCATCTTTCATTTCGGCCTCAGGCTTCTCGCCGTCGGCCGGCATGTCTTCGGTCGCTTCGGCGGGCTCGCCCTTGTCCCCAGCCGCATCGTCATCAGGTGCGAACTCCGGGAGAATCGGCTGTCGATCGGGATGCATGTGGAAGCGGGCGAATTCTCGGCCGCGCTCGTGCAGACACATCACCAGGCCCGCTTCGGTGGCGACATAGATTCGATCGCTGCGTTCATTCGCCAGATGCCGGGTGAACATTCCCAGCGGAAATTTCCCCAGCGGTTCTCCATGGTCGGCCGAAAGAATGACCAGATTGTTCTGATTGTCGGTCACGTACACGCGCGTCGAGCTGGCCGACAAGAAATCCTGGATTCGCGGCACCGACCACGCGGGGATGCCCGTCTCGGCGGACAGCTTGAACATGTTGCCATGCTCGGGAAACAGGTAAACGTCGTCGCCGACGAGCACCGGCGCCCTCTTGATCACAGTGCCTGCCGTAAATTGCCAGCCCAGCGTCCCCTTATGGATTTCCAGCGAATAAAAATTGGAATCCTCGGAGGCCAGCAGCAGATTGTTTCGGTAGCGGATGATCGGCGCCGACAGCGCCGCATCTGTCTCGAACTGGAACACCAGCTTGCGATGATCTTTGGTCACGGAATACAGCGAACCGTTGCGACTGGCGAAAGCGACGACGACGTCGCCCGGCACGGCCGGCGTCGTGATCGATTTGCTGGTTCGGTAACGCCACACGACCGTCGATTCGGAGTATTGCGGCAACATACCGGCGGCGAACAGTTCCTCGGTTTTCTTCAAATCGAAGGCGTACAGGCTGCCGTCGACGAATCCCACATACACCTGCTGCTCGTCGGCCGCGGGAGACGAAGCCGGCATCCCCGGCAACTGCAATTGCCATTTGACGTCGCCGGTGTCCTTCTTGACCGCAAACAATCGCAGGCCATTGACGACGAACAGCAGAGTGTCATTGCTGACGGCCTCAAAAACCGCGCGGTCCGGTGCGCCGATCTGCTTCGTCCAGAGATATTTTCCCGTTTCCGTGTCGAAGGCCGTGATCGTGCCGCTCGTCGCCTGCAGGAACAGGTGCGTTTCGTCGACGACCATATAGGCCAGCTTGTCGCGGCGCGAGTTGATCGTGGCATGACTCCACCACGACCGGGTCAGCCCTTGGCGATTCAGCGATTGTTCACTGGGGAGCTGCGAACCCTTGCGCGCAGCACTCTGTGCGGCGGCGGGACTGACGGCCAGAAATCCGGCCAGGACAGACAGCACGGCGATGCGAAACAATTGCATTGTCTGGTACTTCCCCAAGAAGAATGCCGCAACAAAAATTGTCACAGTGAAAATTGTCACACCGAAAAATGCTGCAGTAACCGCCGCCTCCGTGCCGAGGGTTGCCTGGTTTCTCGCGACCTGTCACTAGTATTCTAGACCTATTCTAGGCGTCCCGCACAGCCGGAAGCCAGAGGGAACCTTCACAGATCTGCCGGAAGGCCGGAATCTGCGGGTTGTTCAGGGGGGATATTACGCTGATGCTGTACGGATCGCCGTGGGGATTTCCGGGGCAAGTGGATAAACCCGTACGAATAGCCGCCAATTGATTCCACCGGCCGATTGTTTCTTGTATCTCCGCCCGCCGTCTCGGTACAATAACAGCCGCCGGAGGGCTCGTTCGGTCTGCTGCGGTTATTTTGGACTCTGACATTACGGCCCGGAAAATTGTGAGGATGAGCCATGCCTGGACGGATTGCCTGGGCGATCGTCACTTCGATTCTGATCGGGCTGGCGACGGTTGTCGGCCACGCGCGGGCGGATTACGTCACCCTGAAATCCGGCGGCGAGATTCGCGGCGAATTGCAGGTCGAGGCGAAGGCCAAAGACCGGACCGAATTCGTGACGATTCGCACGCTTTCGGGAGCGACGGTCGTCGTCGTCAAGACCGACGTCGATGCCGTCGTGCGCCGGCGGATCCTTCTCGAAGAATACGAAACGCGCCGCCGCGCGACTCCTGACACGCTCGGCGCCCAGTGGGACCTGGCCGAGTGGTGCCGGCAAAAATCGTTGTCGAAAGAGCGTGAAGCCCATTTGCGGCGCGTCGTGGCCCACGACCCCGACCACACCCTGGCGCATCGCGCACTGGGCCACATCCGCGACAAGAAGACCGGCGGCTGGACGACGCAGGACGAGGTGATGACGGCCCGCGGGTACGTCAAGTACAAGGGGCGATATGTGCTGCCCCAGGAACTCGAGCTGATTCAGCACGACGCACGCACCAGCGAGACGGAAAAGGCCTGGTTCAAGAAAGTGCGAATGTGGCACGGCTGGCTCGACGGTGAGCGCGCCGACCGGCAGGCCGAGGCGCTCGCCCAGCTCCATGCGATTCACGATCCAGAAGCCGTGCCGGCCCTGGCTCGCTCGTTCAAAGATACCGCCGATCAGGATCAACGGCTGTTGTACGTCGAGATTCTCGGCAAGATCGGCGGCGACAAGCCGATTTCGCCGCTCGTGTTGCAGTCGTTATGGGATGAGTCGCACATCGTGCGCGACGCTGCGATCGCGGGCCTCAGGCTGCGGGACGTCGCGAAGGCGCTCCCCTTTTATCTGCGGGCCCTCAAAAACAGCGTCAATCTGGTCGTGAACCGCGCCGCCGACGCACTCGCCCAATTGGGGAGCGAAGCCGTCATTCCTCAATTGATTGACGCATTGGTCACCAGGCACGTGTACACCGACATGGTTGTCGATCCTGTCCCGGGCATGACCACGAATGGTGGAATGGTGCCCGAAGGGCAGTCCGTGCTCCCCGCCAATATCGAGGGCCTGCTGGCAACAGGGCAGCTTCCTTATGGAGTGCAGGTGGAAGCGCCCATGAATTCGGCACGGGCAAAAGAGGTGACCTACGAAAAGGACCAGGAAAACGAATCGGTTCTGACGGCGCTCACCATCATCTCCGGCGAGAATTTCGGTTACGACGAACCGACCTGGCGCCGTTGGTACAATTCTCGGAAGAACTCCGCCGCCGCAAAAAAGAAGAAGGCGAAGCCGTAGTTTGCCGAAGGCCAATCGAGCATGATGCGTGCGCTTCGGCAACAACTCGAAAGCCTGTCTCTGGCGGGCTTGACGCATTTGCCTCGCGCGGCGGCAACAGCCGCTGCAAATGCAGTGTCGCCGCCCGAAGTCGTCTCCCCTTTGTCTGCCCCGGCCGTTCCCGTGCGCACACCGGGTTTTCCTGTGCAAGCACCACCTTCTCTCGAGGAAACCAGCACCACGGCACCTATGGCAGATAAACGAACGGCGGGTATGGGGAACGCAAAACAGGCATTGGCCGTTCTAAACGACAAAGTGAAGGCTTGCACGCGCTGTGCCGAACTGGCCAGCACCCGCACACAGACGGTTTTCGGCGTCGGCAACCCGGCAGCCCGTATTCTGTTCATCGGCGAAGCGCCCGGTGCCGACGAAGACGCCCAGGGCGAGCCCTTCGTCGGCAAGGCGGGTCAGTTGCTCAATCAGATCATCACCGCCTCACGCCTCACGCGGGAAGAGATCTACATCTGCAACGTCCTCAAGTGCCGGCCGCCGGGCAACCGCACCCCTGCCGAAAATGAATGCGCCAACTGCCGCGAATACCTGCTCGGTCAACTGGCGGCAATCGACCCGGAATACATCGTTTGCTGGGGAGCGGTCGCAGCGCAGAACCTGTTGTCGACGAAACTGGCGATCGGGAAATTGCGAGGCCGCTTTTCGCAGTTTGGTCGTGCGAAGGTACTGTGCACATATCATCCCTCGTATCTCTTGCGCAATCCGCCGGCCAAGAAAGACGTCTGGCAGGACATGCAATTCCTGATGGCCGACATGGGGATCGACCTGACGAAAAAGTAGGTCCGATTTTCCAACCTGACCTACCGCACAATATCCTGGCGGCGCAGCCAGCCGTCGCCGATGCCCTCGAAGTGCCCGAAGACCCAGTCGCCGTTCTCCGAAAGGACAGTGAACTCGGCCCCGTCCTTGAGCGGTTGATCGAAAGCCGGTTCGTAATTCTGGCCGATCCCTTTACGGGCCACTGTTTCGCTGGTGACGATTGCGTGCCGCGACCAGGCGACGTCGGCATACGCCATTCCCGCATCGATGCCGAGTACGGCCGCCACGGCGATCAGGCCCCCGCTGATCCAGTACGCACGGGGACGACGGAGCATCAGGCCGCAGGTTGCTGCGGCCGCTGCCGCGAGAAATATCGCGAATGCCGAATAGACCTTCTCGGGTAACGACAACCAGCCGCTCCAGAAGAAAACATGCGTCCACCAGGCGGCGGGCGCTTCAGGCAACCGCCCCGGGGCGACCGACCGCGCCTGCCGCAAGTTCGCCTCGAGGTACGGATCGCGCGGGCGAAACGGCTTGGCTTTACGATACGCGGCGATCGCGCGGCCATATTCGCCCGCCCGGAAATAGGCATTTCCCAGATTGTAATAGACAGCCCCATTGCGAAAGCCGTCTGTCAGCAGCGATTCCAGCAGCGCCGCCGCTTCATGATAGTCGCCGGGCGCTTTGGCCGCGTCGAAAACTTCGAGCGCCCGCAAAAATGTGCGTTCGCGTGTTCCCGGCGCGGCGGCGCGTGATACTCCAGTCGAGAGGAGCAAGACGCTGAGAACGGCCGCGAGCATGCGCATCTCTCACGAACCCCGATCCAGTTGACGGGCCAGAGGGACAATCAGGCCCTCCGCCTGTTCGATCAACGCTGCCGATGCTGCTCCGCTCCCCGACCCATATTCGGCCGACTCGATGGAATCCAGCAATCGCCGAACTTCGCCCTGCAAATCGGCCGGCACGGAACTGCTCGCCAGGAGGGCCTCGGTTTCGGCGGCCGTCAGCCCTTCCGCCACCATGTTTCGCAGATCGGCCACCAGCCCGACGACGGCCGATCGAACGCTCCGTAGCGCCTCCGGCGACCGCCCCGCGGCCTGGGCGGCGCGGGCCTCCGCCAATTTGCGGGCCGCCGTGCGGCGCGCCTGTTGCCGGCGCTGCCAGACGACGTCGCCCGATTTGCGGCGTCGAGACGTAACGACGACGGCCAGACAACCCACCACCCCCCACAAGCCGGCGGCCAGTTCCGCCAGCGCGGTCACGTTGACGTTTTGATCGCGCAGTTCCGTCGGATCGGTGACATTCTGAAAGATTCCCTGCTCGCGCGACTTGATCTCTTGTGGTCCCGACCCGGTGAACGAACCGACCAGTTCGCCGGCGCCCAGACGGCTGGCTTCCGAAACCTTGAGCGCCACCGGCCTGGTCGAGATCTCCTCGAATTCTTCCGTGTCCGGATTGAAGACGGTGACGCCGATGGCAGGAATGCCCACTCCCGCCCGCTTCGGCCGCAGGGCATACGCAAATCCCTTAGTGTCTCCTTCCGCGCGGCCTGTGGGGTTTTTATCGACGATTTCGAAATCGTCGGAAATCCGCGAATTGGCGGTCAGGTCGGGGGCCGAAATCGATTCCAGCGAACCGCTGCCGGCGCCGCGTTCGACGTTCAGCGTCAGCGTGAGCGGGTCGCCCACGCGCAGCTCGGAGGGGCTGGCCGATGCCGACACCTGGTATTGGCCGATGCCGCCGCAGAACGTGGCCGGGCGCGGCGATGGAACTTCGCGCACTTCGAAATCCACGGCCGGTGCGATCGCCACCAGGCGCTGACCTTTGTATTGCCTCTTGTCCTTGTCGACGGCGAATGTTCCTTTCACGGTCACCGGACCAAAGACAAACGTACCCGACTTTTCAGGCGTCATCCGACGCCGAAGCTCATACACGAAATAATTGATCGAGCGACCGTCGAGGCCGTCCCGCTGTTCTCGCCGCTGGTACAGGTTTAACACTGCCGCGCGCGGTCCCTCAAAGAAACCTCCCCCTCGCGTCGAAACGTCGTTGAGCGTAAAACCGGCGCCGTCCCTGGACAGCAACTTCCCGAGCCAGCGCGCTTTGTCGTCGCCTGCCAGCCCCGCCGGCAGATCCACCCAGTTGACGTCCAAATGCGGTGGCTGGCTGTGCAATGGCGCCAGCGGATCGCGATCCGGGTCGTCCGGCAAGGGATGGACAAGGACTCGAAGCGTTATCTCGAAGGGCTGTGTCGGATAAACCCGCTCGCGATCGACTGAGATTTCGGGAATGACCAGGTCTTGTTCTTCCGGAGCAATGACGTTGATCGTAATCGCACGGCCTGCGATCGTTTTGCCTTCGATCGTCGTCGTGGGTGCCGCAATCTTGAGCCGCCCTGTGCGTCGGGGCGTCAGCCGATACCGAAAGACGTGACTGAAGATGTTCTCCTGGGTGACTTTGCCGTTGAAGATCATGGTCGACGACTGATTTCGCGACTCATCGCCGTTCGACTTCACGTCGAAGTCGTCGTTCAGTCCCGCCAGGTCGGGCGGGGTCGGGTCCTGGACGTTGCGAATCTCCACGAGAAAATCGATGCTTTCGCCGATGAAGATCTCGTTGGCGCTTACTTCGGCAGCGATTTCGGGGGGCCCCGCCGCACGGGCCGGCGCGACGCGCACGGCGAGCGCGAGGCAGGCCGCGCACGCGACGACACATCCAATGCGTCTCATCTCACCAGTCCTTATCCACAGGCACCTTCCCGGACGTGCGGGCCTTCAGTTTGCGGTCTCGCTCCCGCTTTTCCTGCTGGCGTTCCCGAACTTTGCGGAGCGCCTCTTCAATCTGATCGCGCGAGACCTGCGGCTGTTTCTGGTTCTCTTTCTTCTCGCCGGGCTTCGCCTGATCGTCCTGCTTCTTCTGATCTTCCAACTTTTTGCCGTCTGATTTCTCGTCGTCTTTCTTTTGCTGCTCGTCTTTGTTTTTCTCGTCGTTTTTCTCGTCTTTCTTTTGTTCCTCGTTTTTCTTCTGATCGTCTTTCTTCTTGTCGTCCTTCTGATCCTGGTCCTGCTGCTTGTCCTGCTTCTGTTCGTTCTTGGGCTGGGCCTGCTGAATTTCTTCGAGAATCTTACGTGCCTCTTCGGCTGTCGGATAGGCTGCCGGCCCAGCCTTCTTCTTGAGCGACTGGATCGTCGCGCCCATTTTCTCGACGGCCCGTGGCACCAGGTCGATCGCTTTCTGGTATCCTGCCTTGACCTGTTCGGGATCGACCCCTTTCGGCTGCGATTCATCCGTCGGCTCAGCCGCCTCAGCGGGAGGAGACTTCTCGAGGCGGGCGAGCTCTGTCTCGGCTTTCAGTTTCAACAATTGCGTGCGGCGGCGCGTCTGATCCTGCAATTCCGTCAGCTGAGTCAGGTCTTCACTCAATGATCCCAGCGCCTGATGGCCCGCGTTCAGCCCTGGCCCCGGGGCCGCAGGCGGCGCATCGTCCGCATCGAGATTCTCGCTCTTTGCAGCCTCGTCTTTTTCCGATTTGGAATCTGCACCAGGCTCAGGTTCGAGCGAACGGACGATTTGAGTCTGGTCGGCCAGATCACGGGTCAACAGGGCCGGAAAGGGGATCACGGCGTCCCAGATTTTTTCCAAGTCGTCGATTGCCGATTGCTGATCGGCGGTTGCCGGCGCCGGCTGACGGCTGCCGAGGCGTCGCGCGGCAGACGACATTTTCTCTCCCGCCGATTCAGCCCACTCCTGAAGCATTTTGATCCCCTGATCCAGCTCTTGCGAGCTGGCCGCCTGCTGGTTGCCTCCTGGAGGTTGTGCGGGCTGGAGATCGGCCCGAATCTTTTCCTTGAGCGGTTCGATTTCGTCGAGGAGCTCGTCCTGCAGTCGCTTCAGCTCGGCGAAGGCGTCCGCCGACGTGGTCGCCGGGAGCGACTTGACCGATTCCCGTAATCCGCGCTGCGTCTCGATCAGGAATTCGAGAAACGCCACGAGGTTTGCTTCTTCGCGCCGCTTCTGGCGATCGCGTTCGTGCCACTTGCCGGAGTAGTACCGGATCCATTGCCGCACGAGCTCGATATCATGGCGGGCGCGAGAATTGTCGGGTTGCAATTCGAGGCAATGACGGAATGACGCCACGGCCCCCTTGAGCTGGTCCAGAATCTCCTGCCGTTTGTCGGGGGGCACCTGTTCAGGATGCTCACCAGCCAGCCGGCGCGCCTCTTCCGCCGCCAGCGTTCCCAGATTGAAATGGGCCGCAGCGGCCAGCTTCTTGTCGTGCGCGAGGCCGGCCTGCAGGTAAGACTCTCGAGCTTGGGCCACGTCTCCCTTGCGATGGGCGGCGCAGGCTTCGTCGAACGCCGCGATTGCCGCCTTGCCGGCCTCCCCTTTATCGAACGCCTGGCGGGCCGCGGCGAATTTATCGCGCGCCTTTTCGAATTCGTCCTGCCGATAAAGCTGGAGCCCCTCGCGAACGTCCGCCGTCGGATCGTCGGCGCGGGCCGCGCCGAATGGAAGCGCGACGATCAGGAGTGCCGTGCATGTCGAAAGTATTGAGATTAGACAAGGAGACAAGGAGAGGGGGAGACAAGGAGAGACGAGGTAAGACCCGGCCGTAATGCCTTTTCTCTCCTTGTCTCCTTGTCTCCTGGTCTCCTTGTCTTCTTCCCTCCCTCTCTTCTTGACATCGTGGACGGATCTCTGTGCCGATCCAGAAGGGGAACGCTGTTCCAACATCGGGCTGGCGCTGATCAACAAGTCTGCCAGAAGTGCGAAGAGGGCCAGCGCGAGAAAGATCTGGAATTGCTCCGAGCGGCGCAGACGTTTGCGAGTCTCGTCGTCACCGCCGCGCCGGCCCTTCAAATGGTCGGCATAGAGCTCGCCCAGATCGTACGATCGGGTCCCCACGGGGATATACACGCCCGACGTCTTGAGGGCGATCTCTTTCAGCAGCGAGCCGTCGAGCTTGCTCCACACGTGCTGTCCCTGGTATTCGACATACGCCGGTGTTTGCCCTCCCTTGGGAACGCGCGCGCCATGATCGGCGTCCCCCAGTCCGACTGTGAAGATCGTCACCTGCCGTTCCGCAGCCACCGAAGCCGCTTCCAAGGGGTATGATTGCTGGTCGTCGCCGTCGGTAATCAGCAGGATGGCCTGATCACGTTCGGCTTTGGCTTGAAACACTTCCAGAGCCTTGCGAATCGCATCGCCGATCGCCGTGCCGCCGCGCGGGGCGCTGCCCGGGTCGAGCTCGTCGAGCGAACGCCGGAAGCTGTCGTAGTCGACCGTGAGCGGGCACTTCACCACTGCCTGACCGGCGAAGGCGATGAGGCCGACCCGTTCCCCTTCCAGCCGATTGACGAGCGAGGCCACGTCCGCCTTGGCCCGCCCGAGCCGGCTGGGAGGGACGTCCTCCGCCAGCATCGACCGGGACACGTCGATCAAAATATACAGATCGCTGCCCCGCGGGATGACTTCTTCATACTGCGTCCCGAACCTCGGCCCGCCCAGCGCGACAAGCCCGGCGATCAATGCCATTTCGCGCAGCAGCAGCTTCACCCAGAATCGAGATCGCGAATCGGCCGGCAGGATCTTCGGCCACATCGCCTGGGCCACGAAGGCTGCCGCCGCCCGGCGCCGCTTGCGACGCGCGTACAGCGCCAGCGCCAGCCAAGCCGCCGCCAGCGGCAGAATCAAATACAAAAATTCAGGACGCGACCATTCCATACTGAAAACGCCTTATATCACTTCGACCGCCGATGCCTCTTCGAACACGCATCCAGCCAAAAATCGACACTACGGAACAACGGCCCGGACGACGAGGAGAACCAAACAAGAATTTTAACCGCGGATGACGCGGATACACGCGGATAAAGCACGGAAAGGGTCAAATCGCACATCCGCGCTGATCCGCGTCATCCGCGGCTAATTTTTTTTCTGTTTTTGGTTGCGGCTGAAGGCCGCGCTGGGTCATCCGACGGCTCCTTCTCTTTTTATTTCGTTATGGCAACGAACGAAAACGCGTTTCCATCAACACGCCGACGGCCAGGATCAACCCGAATCCCGGTCCGGCACACCAGCGAAACAATTCCAGATACTCCGAATACTTCGTTTCCTCGAACTCCGATTTTTCCAGCTTGTCGATCTCGGCGTAGACTTGTGCCAGCCCCTCGGAATCGGAGGCGTGAAAATATTTTCCGCCTCCCGTTTGAGCCATGTCTCGCAATAGTTCTTCGTCGATATGAAACTGGGCTGGGACCAGCACGCGGTTCCCAAACTCGTCGTTTTGCGGTATCGGGACGACTCCGTTCCTGCCGATGCCGATCGTATACACTCTGATCCCGGACTCGGCCGCGATCTTGGCGGCTTCGCGCGGATCGACGACCCCCGCGTTGCTGTCGCCGTCGGTCAGCAGCACGAGCACTTTGCTCTTCGCTTTCGCGCCGCGCAGACGGTCGACCCCCACGGCGACGCCGTCGCCGATGGCGGTCGCCAGTTCCTCCTGCAACGACTGCGCATTGATGACCCGCCCTTGCCGGTCGTGAACCGGTCGCGGAATTTCCAACCCCGAGACGATATCGACGAGCGCCCCGTGATCGAGCGTCAACGGACATTTGCTGTCGGCGAAACCCCCGAAAGCGACGAGACCAACGAGATCGTCGTCACGCCCCGCGAGTTTGCGCTCGCGCGAACCCAGCACGAAGTCCTGAATGACGCGTTTCACCGCGGTCAAGCGGCTCACGTCCTGGCCGTCGAGCTGAAAGTCGAGGGCTTCCATCGAACCGGAAATATCGAGCACCATCTCAATGGCGATGCCCTCGCCTGTGATCCGCGATTGGGTGCGGCCCGATTGCGGTCGCGCGAGCCCGGCCGCCACCAGACACAATCCCAGACCGTAGACATAAGGCATCGTGCGGCGCAGCCGCTGCGCCAATGTCACGGGAATCTGCTTGAAATCGGCCACGCTCGAAAACACGGCGGCCGGCCGCCGCCGGGGGCGAAATCGCCACCAGAGCGCCCCGACCGCGACCGGCGCGAGGACCAGCCAGATCGGCGAATAAAATCGGAGTGAATCCATCAAATCAATTGCTTTTTTCCGGGCTGCTATTTCTCTGCATGTGTCACGACGAGAGGTGTGGTCGCTGCCTGCATATCCACAAATTCTCTCGCCCGCACGATCGATTCATCGATCTGGCCGGCCTGCGGCTGTTGGCCGGCGTATTTGATCATATCGGCGGCCTCCAGGAATTCCGCCAACCGCACCGAACGCTCAGGCGGAAACGCCTCGCGCGAGCGCATGTCGCGCAGAAATTCCTCAGTCGTCTGCTCTGGGGCGCGAAGCCCGGTCGTGTCTTCAATGTATTGCCGGACGATGCCTGTCAGCCGCAGAAAGAATTCCTTGGTGAGTCCGCGCGCCGGCAGATCTTCGGCCAACAGCGCCGCCAGGGCCGCATGGGCGATCTCTTCAGGCGTCCGCCGGCGCGGCTCGATCGGACGGCCTTTGCGCCGCCGCAACAGCACGATGCCGGCAATGGCCAGGACTCCCGAGATCGCGGCGGCAATCAACCACGCCGTTCCGAATTTCTGCGGTACGGGCTGCGGCGGCAACATCGGCTCCAGCTTCGCCAGGTCCGGAGCTTCGTCTCCCAGTTCCGACGTCACCTTGATTTCGAGCGGATTCGTTTCCACCAGCACCGGTTCGCCGTGCGTTTCCGAATTCTTCCGCCGATCCACGAATTCGACAGCCACCGACCGGATCAGATGTTTGCCGGCGTGGGCCGGTTCCAGTTGGTAATGGAAGCGCCGCACGCGGTCTGGGCCGGCACCTTCCACGGGGCGCTCGCTGTAATCGCGAATCAGGAAATCACCCACCGACTGCCCGAATGCCGGGGGCTTGATCTCGACGTCGGGCTGCGATTCGACCGTCACGTCCATCTCGACCAGATCCGACAGCCGCGGCTCGCGCGGCTTGACGCTGACAGTCAGCTTTACCGGCCCTTTCTCGGCAGTCCGCTCAATCACAGCAGCGGCACCAGGCGCAGTACCAGGTGCCTCGGTTGCGGTACCGCCGCAGCCTGCCAGTAACAACAGAAAGCAGAAGATTGAAAATTGAAAAATGAAAAATGAGAATTGAAAAATGGGTCGCGGACGGCCGTCAATCTTCAATTTCCAATTCTCAATTTTCAATTTGCAATTTCCCCTCCTCATCGTTGCCGCTCCCGCATCCGGAAGAACTTTTGCAGGCTCGTGGCATACGGTTGATCGGTGCTGATTTCGAGGCGGTCGACGTCGGCCCGGCGGAGCCAGCTTCGCAGACGCTGTTCCCGCGCTTGCGCCGCCTGGGCGAACAGGGCCCGCACTCGCGGATGGCGCGTGTCCAGTTCGAGCAGTTCGTCGGTCTCGGCGTCGCGCAGCGTCACAAAGCCGACGTCGGGCAGGCTCGATTCGCGTGGGTCCCCCAGCGTCACCGCCACGCAGTCATGGCGCTGGTTGGCGATACTGAGCGCACGCGAGCAATCGGGCCCCAGAAAATCGCTCATCAGAAACACGACGCACCGCCGCCGCTGCACCCGGCCCAGATAATCGAGCGCCTTCGAAATATCGGTCTCCGCCTTGATCGGTTCGGTCGCCAGCAGTTCGCGGATCAGCCGTAGCACGTTCGCCCGGCCCTTGCGCGGCGGAATGTACTTCACCACGTCGTCGGCGAAAAACATCAGCCCCACTTTGTCGTGATTCTTGAGGGCCGTGAACATCAACACGGCCGCCACTTCGACCGCCGTCTCCATCTTGCTCAAGCGGAAGGAGCCGAACGAACCCGATGCCGAGATATCCACCGCCAGCAGCACCGTCAGCTCGCGTTCTTCGCAAAATGTCTTGACGTACGGCGTCCCGGTGCGGGCCGTGACGTTCCAGTCGATGCTGCGAATTTCGTCGCCGGGGACGTATTCTCGCACGGCATCGAATTCCATGCCGCGCCCCTTGAAGACGCTCAGGTACTCGCCGGCCAGCAGGTCGTTCACCTGCCGCCGGGCGACGATCTGAATGCGCCGCACTTCCTTCAAGACGTCTTCGAGCTGTCGCGTGGCCATGGGCGGGTCAGGGGACAGGAACCGATTCGAGCACTTTGCGGACGACGTCGTCGGATGTCGTCTGTTCGGCCTCGGCTTCATAGGTCAGGATGACACGATGCCGCAAGATGTCCAGCGCCACGTCCTTCACATCCTGCGGGGTGACGTAACCACGGCCGACGAGAAAAGCATTCGCGCGGGCCGCCAGGCACAGGTTAATCGATGCCCGCGGCGAAGCGCCGTATTCGATGAGAGGCTGGAGGTCCTTGAGGCGATAGTCCTCGGGATGCCGGGTCGCAGAAACGACGTCGAGCACGTAGTCTTTGACTTTGTCGTCCATGTAAATGGAAGCGGTGGTTTGCTTCATATCGGCCAACTGCGTTGGATCCAGCACGGGCTGAACTTCGCGACGCAAATCGTCGAGCACCGCATCGACGACTTTCCGTTCGTCGCTCTTGCTGGGATACCCCACCACGACTTTGAGCATGAAGCGGTCGACCTGGGCCTCGGGGAGCGGATACGTCCCTTCCTGCTCGATGGGATTTTGCGTGGCCAGCACGAGGAACGGATTGTCGAGGGCAAAGGATTCGTCTCCGATCGTCACCTGGTGTTCCTGCATCGCCTCGAGCAGCGCCGACTGCACCTTGGACGGAGCCCGGTTGATTTCATCCGCCAAAATGAGGTTTGCGAAAATCGGCCCTTTGCGCGTGCTGAAGGCCCCCTCGCGTGGATTGTAGATCAGCGTGCCGATCAGATCGGCCGGCAACAGGTCGGGAGTAAATTGAATGCGATTGAACTTGCAGTGAATCGCGGCCGCCAGGGCCTTGATCGCCGTGGTTTTCGCCAGACCCGGGACGCCTTCCAGCAAAACGTGCCCCCCGGTCAACAAGGCGATCAAGAGCCGCGAGAGCATGACGTCCTGACCGACCAGAACCTTGCGCACCTCCGCTTTGACGCGATCGATCTGCTCGGAATACTTGAGAACCTGGTCTTTGATCTTCTGCACGTCGACTGTCATAAGCCTCGGCTGGTCCCTTCTGCGATAATCTGTTCCTGTCGGGCAGGCTGCCCACCGGAGTTCTATAAGTTAGGTTGTGATGAGCATGATTCGCAACGGTCGTGGAGACTGCCCACGCCGTTTCCCCCGATCGTAATACGTTTTTTAGTGCACCAACGACGGCGCATTCGTCGCTGGCTTGCGAAACTGTCGTTCCCGAACAGAGCCTGGGAATGAGATGAATTGCCAAAATCCATCCTCGGACAAATTCTGGACAAAGCTGTGCAAAATGCGTATCCTGGATGACGTTCCACGCATTCCGTGTACCGGAATTCCGAGCTTCGCGCGAGTCTGATTATGAATTCTGACGCCGTTTTGGATGACGTCGAAATACTCTCGAGCGTCCTGAGCTCGGGAACGCCCGACTTCGATGTCAATGCGGCACGCGCCTTGCTGCACCTCGGATTCTCGGACGAGCAAAAAGCCCGGATGCTTGAACTGGCAGATCGAGGAAACCGCGGCGAACTCACGCCGACCGAACAAGAGCAGATGGACCGCTTTCGCCGAGTCGGAAATTTTCTGGCGCTGATGCAGTCCAAGGCGAGACTCTCGCTCAAGCACGCCGCGCAGCAGATGGCTGACCCGTCGCATGAATGAGGCGCTGCGCCAACTCGTATTTGCACGCGCCAACGAGACGTGCGAGTACTGCCGCCTCGCCGCCGAATTCGATCCCCTCCCTTTTTGCGTCGATCACATCATCGCCCAGCAGCATCACGGCCCTACGGTGGAGTCGAATCTCGCCTGTTCCTGTTTCAGTTGCAACTCTTGCAAAGGGCCGAACCTCGCCGGCATCGACCCCGACACAGGGCAATTGACGAGATTGTTTCATCCGCGAAGCGATCGCTGGTCCGAACATTTTCGATGGGATGGCCCATCGCTCCGCGCTACAACGCCGATCGGCCGAGTGACGATCTATGTCCTTGATATCAATGACCCTGTTCGTACCGAACACCGCCGTTGGCTGATCGAAGAGGGATCGTTTCCGGTATAGGCATGAATTTCTCGGAGATTGGCTTCCAGTACGGAGACCATCGGAGCGTGAGAATGGCGATTGCCCTTACCGTTCGACGCAGCCATGTTGGCATTTTGTACGAAACCGGAACAGCACATAATCCAAGTCAATTTGGGTGGTCAACGGCCTGAAGAATTGTTCGCCAGGCGGACACCAAAATTGAAACCCGCATCGTATTGTCCATCGGAGGCAGCAGGGCTGTTTGAGTGGCCGCTGATTCCATCCTGAATTCCCTGGTAATATTCAGGCCGTGCAACTCCCCACC
>DASYAR010000453.1:0-9963 GCA_036501235.1 Planctomycetaceae bacterium | reverse complement strand
ACTGGCAGACGCGCAACGCCACCGCGCGCCGCAGCCACGCCAAACGCCGAAAGAAGAAACTCCGAAAACTCGGCATTCGTCTTTCTCAATTGCCCAGATGTGATCCGAAGTGAAAACTCAAAGTGCGCTGTAGTGCTAATTGCGATTTCGGCTGGGACACGCACATCTACAATTTCGAATTGCTGCAGGATCGGCACTGTCCGATTTTCGACAGGGCACTGTCGGCGCTGCTCGACGACCTGCATACGCGCGGGCTGCTCGACAGCACGCTCGTCGTGGCGATGGGGGAGTTCGGACGGACTCCCAAGATCACCAATCGAGCGGCGCGCGATCACTGGCATCCCTGCTATTCCTCACTGTGGGCCGGGGCAGGGCTGGCCGGAGGACGAGTGATCGGCCTCAGCGACAAGCTGGGCGAGCATCCGGTGACGAGTCCCGTCACGCCGCTGATGGTGGGAACGACGATGGCGGAACTGGCCGGCCTGGATACGCAGGCGCGTGCCGAGCTGAGTGTGCTCGACGGTGGAACGGTGATCCATGAGCTGGTGTCGTAGATCGCGCCCGACGGCTCAGAGAAGCAGGCACACTCCGTGTGCCGTCGTCTTCCGTAACGAAAGAAACGACGGACGGCACACGGAGTGTGCCTGCTACTCTGAGGTGATTCTCGCAGTCATCCTGTGCTGCCTGTTGCCCGATGTTGCATCGGCCGAACAGCGGCTGACGACTGACGGGCGGATCAAGAACTCACCGGTGTTCGTCGACCGCTCGGGGGCCGAACTGATCTATGTGCTGCAAGAGCGGCCGGTGCAGTTCTGCCTGATGCGGCTGAAGCTGGCCGATCAGAGCGTCGTGCCAGTCCATCCGCAACAGACGAAGACCGAATTCGAACCGGCGCTGTCGCTCGACGGTAACGTGCTGACTTACGTTCAAAGCCGGGGCAATTTGAGTCTCGCGCTCATGATCCACGACGCGCGAACCGGCAAAGACTTCGAAGTCCCTCCCGGCGCCGGTTTTTCCGGCCCACGAAGCCCGGTGATTTCACCTGACGGAACACGCGTGCTGTTCAGCTATCCTGAACAGGGACGGCAGCGGATTTACTCGGTCAATCTCGAAGCCCGCGATCAGAAAACGATCATCGACAGCGACGGCGTCAACAACTGGCCTGATTTCTCCCCCGACGGCCGGCGGGTCGTATTCGCGTCGACCCGCGACGACGATTATGAGATTTACAGCGCCGCAGCCGACGGCTCCGACGCAAAGCGGCTCACGAACAGCCCCCGACAGGACATCCGTCCCCGTTATTCGCCCGACGGCTCGCGGATCGTCTTCATGAGCAGCCGCGACGGCAACTACGAAATCTATGTGATGAAGACTGACGGCACCGGCGTCCGCCGTGTCACGCAGAACCCGGAGAGCGACGACTACCCCGCCTGGCATCCGGACGGCAAACGACTGGTGATCGTCTCGGAACGCGATGGCCGCCATGATCTGTATCTCGTGGACGCGCCGGGCGACAGCCCATGAAACTTTGTCGTGTGAGCTAAAGTCTCCAATTCCTCACGACGAGTCATCGGGGATGGTGAACGATCGCTGCGCAATCGCAAGTGTCAAATATAAATTAACTTATGACAAATTCGGCTTTACGATGGCACCCTGACTAAACGGTGAATTTCCGATATGCGACGGCAGAAATGGCATTGTCTTGATCCGCGGTAATCTGATAAAAGGCCGTCCTTGATCCGCGGAGCACCGGCGGCGCCGAAGCCACGATATCGCCGACTTCCTGCGTGCGGGTCGATTTATCACATCCATCCCGAGTGAGAGATCCGATGGGAATGCACGAATTCAAAACGAGCGTCGAAGCCGCCGTCCGGTTGATGTCGGAGCAGAAGAGTGCCGACAAATCTCCGCAATGGCTGAATGAACGCGCGCTGGCCGGCATTGCGGAAGCCGGACTCGAGACGTTGCCTGCCGATCTGGGATTTCCGTTGGGAGCGGCGGCCGGTCGTTTCCGCCGGATCGCCCAGGAAGTCGCCGAGGCGGATGGCATCGTCGAACGCGAGCAATCGGAAGAAGCCGCGGCATCCCTGAAACGGATCGCCGAGATTCTCAAGTCGCTCCCTACCGAGTTCTGGAGCTCGTCCGATCCGCAAGCGCATCGCCGCGCGTCGTGAACGCCCCGTAATTGTCGAGGGACTTCTCATCTGCCTTTAGCACGCCGTTCGGCCGAAAGACCAAGTCATCGAACTCGCGTGCCGCAACGTATTCGCCGCGCGCATCCCGACGGGATTGCGATTAGCCAGGGCGGCTTTCAGCGCAATCGAATAACGAACAAAAAAAGGATTGGCCGCGGATGAACGCGGATAGGGCCATTGACCTTGTTCGTATTTATCCGCGCGTATCCGCGTCATCCGCGGTTCTCTTCCTTTTTCTTAAATGGACAATTTGCGGCCGGAAAGCAAATCGACGGATAGCAGGTAGTACGAGCAGCCCACACGAGGATGGTTACTTTTCCTCCGGCAATTCGATTCCCCGATAGGCAATCGCGCGGCGGACGGCGGGAGGCATCGGGGCGTCGGGGCCTTTGATCGCCCGCCACAGGATCTCGTTCAGCTCGAAGTCGTCGATTCGGTCGTACTCGCTGAAATCCATCTTCCCCGATCGCTCGGCGCCATAAGCCAGCCTGGTGTTCACGACGTCCAGGTCAATTCGCGCCGGTTCGTGCTTGTAGGTCGCCGAGTCGAGTTTGTCCGTGAACGATTCGAACATCGGCGTGGCGGCCGCGTCGAACTGGCTTAACGGCGGAAGCCCCAAAATCAGTTCCATCGTTCGCAACATGCTGCACGTGCTGTATTGCGTACTGTCGAGATGTTTGCGCCGGCAATAGGGACTGATGACCAGTCCCACCGTGCGATGCGCATCGACATGGTCGGGCCCGTTCTGGGCGTCGTCTTCGATCACGAAGATCGCCAGCTTGGGCCAGTAGCTGCTGTGGCTGACAGCCTCGACCAGTTTCCCCAATGCCAGATCATTGCTGGCGACGCAGGCCTGCGGCGTCGGAGCGCCGGCAGTCGTTCCCTCGGTGTGGTCTTCGCCCAGGCTCATGACGATAAATCGCGGCAGGTTGCCGTTTTTTTCGTACTCGCGGAATTCTTCGAGAAAGACGTCGACACGGTCTGTGTCGCGAGATTTCTTTCCGTTGGGGCGCGCCAGGCCGAACCTGGGAGAAGTATGCCCGACGAGGCCCGGAACGCGGCCTTCCATCACAAACGTCCCGTCCGGCTGACTGACTCTTCCGCCATATTCGCCGTAACTGCGATACGTCAGCCCATGCCGCTTGCACGAATCCCAGATATATCCGCTGGGGGCGTTCGTCAGATCGCCGTCGTCATCGTCGTCGATTCCCTGGCGTTTGGAATAGGTGAGGGCCCAATTGCGGGCGATGTAATCGGTGTTGTAGGCCATCGTCGACCAGGGATGTCCGTCGGCTGAGACGTGCCCGTTGCAGTATAGGTTGTCGAGCAGCACGAATTCATGGGCCAGCTTGTGATGATTGGGGGTGATTTGCTCGCCGAACATCAGCAGGCTGTCATCGCGATTGCCTCGAGGAATGTCGCTGAAAACCTGGTCGTAGGTGCGGTTCTCTTTAATGATGTACAGGACGTGCTTGATCGGCGACGGATCGCCGACTTTGGCGGGGATCGCCGTTTTGCGGTCGCTCGGGGATGCAGTCAGAAGTTTGTCGGAATAGGGACAATTGCGATACACCTGGTCGGTGTACCTGGCGAACTGCTTCTCGTCGGGCAACTCGATGATCGACAGCGCGCCGGACAAAGTCGTCCCCACGTGAGGAAACGGGATTCTTCGATAACCCCCCTCCTGTTCCGGTTTGGCGCGCGCCTCATCCAGCTTCTGCTGCTCCGGCTTGTTCGTCCTGGTCTGATTCCCTTTGCCGATGCCGACGAGCAGGTGTTTGTCATCCGGCGTCATGGCGACCGCCGTCGGATACCAGCCCGTCGGAATGAAACCTTTGACCTGACTGTGGCGCGGATGCTCGACATCGACAACGGCGATGCAGTTGTTGTCAGCGTTGGCGACGAACAGCGTTTCTCCCTCTTCATCGAGACACAAGGCGTCGGGCGTGCTCCCTTCGGGCGAATTGGGAAACAGCGCCGTGAAGATCGTCTCCTGCACCGCTCCCGTCGACGTGTCGATCACCCACACGGAATTGCTCGACGCGCAGGCCACGAACAGGCGATCGTCCTCGGGATGCAAGATCATCTGGTTCGGATGTTCGCCAACCGGAATCTTCGAGATCGTGCGCAGCGTTTCCGGATCGACGACCAGCACCCGGCGATCGGCCCAGTCGCTGACGTACAGCAACCCGTTGCGTCCCGTGAGCACGTCATAAGGCCGCTTGCCACAGGGGACCGAATAGGGCGTCGTGGGTTTGCCCGTCACGACGCGGGTGATGGCGCCGCCGGCTTTTTCATCGGTCGTCGCGTCGCCCCAGGCGAATGATTTGTTGCCCCCCTTGGGGAGAATCGCCAGCGAATACAGCGTCCCTCCCTCTTTTTCGAAGCACACTCCTGTGCGAAAGCCGGCCGTGTGGGTGGCATCTTTGCCAACCGTCAATTCTGCCTTTGGTAATGGAGAATCTCGCGGTCTGAGTTTTTCATCGACCCAAGTGTATTCGTGAATCGTGCCGTCTCCTCCTGCCGACCACCACAGCATTCCGTGTTCTAGATCGGCGGCGAGGCCGAACCAGCTCTGCTTGACGCTTTCAACGGCAACCTTCTTTCCCGTTGCCAGTTCGATGGCGGTCAATTCGTGGGCGTTGTAGCCACTCGTGGCGACGAAGACATACTTTCCGTCGGGCGAACACAAGATGTTGAGCGGCAGATCGGTGAGCGGAATCTGCTTGCCAGCCGGGGTCAATCGCCAGCCGTTGGGTAGCAGAAACCCGCCGGCATCAGCCCCCGCGCTCGCCGCTGTCCGTCCCGCGCGGGGCTGTTCCTGCGAACGTGCCGCTTCGCGGCTTAATAGAATTGCAGAAGCGACGGCCATAACAACGGCAGCGAAACGGCGGTTCATGCGATGGTTCCTCAAAGATGACGTCTGACTTCACGCTCGTGCGGTACCAAATCGACGGTCGGCGGCAAAGTCCACCGGCGCGAAGTTTACGCCGCGCAAATTCGAGACACAAGTTGCCGGGGCCATGCACATCGCGAGTTAACGGACTGCACATGCTATTTTCACGTAGGGCAGGTTTTCCAACCTGCCCGTGAATCATTTTTCGAGACCGTCAGGATCCCAGTCGATGTGAGCTAAATTCTATCCGCGCCGAGTCGCTTGCTGGTGATCAGAGTATTTGGACAATGGCAGGTTGGAAAACCTGCCCTACGTGGGTTGGATTCTCCATCCTCACCCAAGGGCGCGGCCCGTCGGCTTGTGATACGTCAATTCCGAATTCCTCATTCCGACCTACGTTTTATGCCACTATCAACTGAAGTCGTTCAGCGTTTGCGTTCACTCGTCAACCGCGAGCGGCTCGTTCGCACAGTCGTTGATCTGGTGAATATTCCCAGCAAGACCGGCGAGGCTGGGGCAGTCCTCGATCGCCTGGGAACGCTGCTTGCCGAGGAAGGCTTCCGTGTCGAACGACCCGCCGGCGGGCACCCGAGCGCCCCCGCGGTGGCTGTTCGTCTTGATTCGGGACGGCCGGGCAAGACGCTGCAATTCAACGGCCATCTCGACACGGTCCATCTTCCTTTTGTTCCGGCCCACGTTGAAGGAGATCACATTACCGGCAGCGGATCATGCGATATGAAAGGAGGAACGGCGGCGGCGGTCGAAGCGCTGCGCGTCTTGCGAGACAGCGGTGAATTTAAAGCCGGCAGTGTGCTGTTCACGGCTCACGACCTGCACGAAGCGCCGTGGGGTGACGGGCGGCAACTGGAGGGGATGATTCGAGAAGGATACGTCGGTGATGCCGTGCTGATCCCGGAATATATGAACGCCGTGATCCCGGTCGTCGGGCGCGGGTTGGCAACGTGGAAGATCACTGTCCGCCGCGAAGGAGCGCCGGTCCACGAAGTCATGCGGCCGGCGACCGAGCCCAGTGTGATCGACGCGGCGGCCGAGTTGATCGCCCGCGTCCGTCAGTACGGTGGCCATCTGGCGGGCAGGACCGATCCCGAGGCGGGTTGCGAAACGGTTTTCATCGGCCAGGTCCATGCGGGGGAGATCTTCAATCAGTTCCCGCAAGAATGTTGGCTGGAAGGCACGCGGCGCTGGCTGCCGGGCGTTTCACGACAAGAGGTGGAACAGGAGTTCCGCGGGCTTGTGCAGCAGGTGGCCAATCGCACGAAAACGACGATCGACATCGAGTGGTTTCCCGTGCGGGACGGATTCCAACTCGATCGGACTGATCCGTTCGTCGGAATCTTTCAAGAGGCTCACGCCGCCGCGAGCGAGGGGCGGGCGCTGCCGTTCGGCGCGAAGCCCTTCTGCGACGATTGCAACACCTTTTGGGAGCTGGCGAAAATCCCGGGGATCACTCACGGCCCGAACGCCAGCGGGGCGCATACGCTGAACGAATGGGTATCGATTGATGATTTGGTGCGCGTGGCCCACCTGTACGCCCTCACCGCCGTCAGCTTTTGCGGTGCATAATGTCTCCCCCCCTTCGTAAGGGGGGGAGGGTGAGGTGAAAATGTTCTTCGATTTCTCCGTGCTGTCGTGCTTCTCTCATCTCGCGTGACCCCACTGGCTAGTTTGGTGCTATCCGGGAGCTGACACTCCCGGCTCACCGGGTGGCATGGCTCGCCGGGGGACTTGTCGCTCTGACGGCGGGCCACTAAACTGGTTCGTTCGCACAACTTGCAGTCTGCGCTGCCTGTGCGTCCAAAGATTCAAGGAAAGATCGCCTTCATGAGACACGTCTTATCGGCGCTGGTGATGAACCAACCCGGTGTGCTGGCGCACATTTCGGGGATGCTGGCGTCGCGCGCTTTCAATATCGAGAGCCTGGCGGTCGGCGCCACCGAGAATCCGGAGCTGTCGCGGATGACCTTCGTCGTCAACGGCGACGAAAAGACCCTCGATCAGGTCCGCAAGCAGCTGGAAAAGATTGTGACCGTCGTGCGGGTCATCGACTTCTCGAAACAGAACTTCGTCGAGCGCGATCTGATGCTGATCAAAATCAGCACCGAGGGGGGCAAGCGGAGCGAAGTGCACGAACTGGTCGACATCTTTCGCGCCAAAATCGTCGACGTCGGCCCCTCGCACGTGATGGTCGAGATTTCCGGCCAGGAGCGCAAGATCGACGCCTTCATCGACGTCATGCGACCCTACGGCATCATCGAGCTCGTGCGCAGCGGGCGAGTGGCGCTGCTGCGGTCGGCCGCCAGTTCGGAAGACGCCGATGTCGAGGATCAGCCCAGCCCGGAACCACCGCCGGAAGCCACCGTTTAGGAAAACTACGCGAAACCGCAAGCGCCGGCAGGTTCTGTCGGCAGTCGGAATATCAACCGAGTCATTTTTCAGTCGCCTCGCGACGAACAAACCAGAGAAAGTTGAAAATGCCTGCAAAAGTTTATTACGACGACGACGCCAACCTCGCTCTCCTCAAAGACAAGACGATCGCCATCCTGGGATACGGCAGCCAGGGGCATGCTCAGGCGCAGAACCTGCGCGACAGCGGCTGCAACGTGATCATCGGGCAACGCAAAGGCTCGGCCAACTACGACCTGGCGGTCAGCCACGGCTTCAAGCCGCTCGGCATTGCCGACGCCACCAAACAGGCGGACCTGGTTAACATGCTGCTCCCCGACGAAGTCCAGGGAGACCTGTTCCGGGCCGAGGTGAAACCGAACCTCACGAAGGGGAACCTGCTGCTCTGCTCGCACGGTTTCAATATGCACTTCGGGCAAGTGCTGCCGCCTGAAGGGGTCGATGCGGCCCTCGTCGCGCCGAAGGGGCCCGGGCACCTGGTGCGGGCCGAGTTCGAAAAGGGGGCCGGCGTCCCGTCGCTCGTGGCGTTCTGGCCGGGTGCTTCCGAATCGGCCCGGCAACTGGCCCTGGCTTATGCCAAGGGGATTGGGGGGACTCGCGGCGGTGTGATCGAGACGACCTTCGCAGAAGAGACCGAAACCGATTTATTCGGCGAGCAGGTCGTGTTGTGCGGCGGCGTGAGTGCCCTGGTCAAAGCGGCATTCGAGACGCTGGTCGAAGCGGGTTACCAGCCGGAAATGGCCTATTTCGAATGCATGCACGAGCTCAAACTGATCGTCGATCTGATGTATCAGGGGGGGCTCAATTACATGCGGTACAGCATCTCGAACACGGCGGAGTTCGGCGATTACACCCGCGGCCCGCGGATCGTCACCGATGAGACGAAGGCCGAGATGAAGAAAATTCTCAAGGAAATTCGCGAAGGGCAGTTCGCCAAGGAATGGATCCTGGAAAACAAGGCCAACCAGCCGACGTTCCAGGCCATCCGCCGGCGCGAGCGAAGCCATCCAGTCGAAGTCGTCGGCAAGCAGCTTCGCAGCATGATGACCTGGATCAAAGCCAAGGAGATTTAGCCCTTCTCGTTACCACGCTCCGCGTGGGAACGCACGTCCGGACGCTCTGCGTCGCGTCGATTATTCGGATGTGCATCGCCTGGCATGCTCGACGCAGACCGTCGCAACAGCCGTTCCCACACAGAGCGTGGGCACGAGGAGTGATAGACATGTCCACGAGCACACTGATCGCATTCGAAGACCTCCACCCCGGTGATCACGTGAAGATCACGCAACGGATCAAGGTGGGACTGAAGGTGTGGACGACGGCCGTCACAGGCACGGTCGAGCGGACGGAGCGCCGCCGCGAGGGGCTCGCCGTCAAACGCAACTTCGACGACAAGGCGTACGCCGATCTGGTGCTCCTGAAGAAAGACGGCCCCGTCGCAGGCGAAGAGACGACCGTCGCGCTCGATGAATTCACCCACATCGAACGGATGTGAATCGACCGCGGCAAGTCGATTGTCGCGGGACGTTGCAGGCATTTGATTGTCATGTCCGAAAACGGCCAGACAATCGAGTGGGCCGTCTGTAAACTGGGGACATGACGATTGATCATGAAACCTGTTACCGAGCCCTGGTTGCACGCGACGTGCGGTTCGACGGGCTGTTCTTCGTGGGGGTGACGTCGACTGGCATTTACTGCCGGCCGGTATGCACCGCGAGAACGCCAGGCCGTGCGCGGTGCCGGTTTTTCGCGATGGCGGCCCAGGCCGAACGGGAGGGATTTCGACCGTGCCTGCGTTGCCGGCCCGAGCTGGCGCCAGGGCTGGCTCCGATCGACGCCGTCGCTACGGTGGCCCGGCAGGCGGCGGCACGGATCGAGAGCGGAGCGCTCAACGACGACGCTGGACTCGAAAACCTGGCGGCAGGGCTGGGAATCAGCACGCGGCAACTGCGGCGGGTCGTGCGGCAGGAGTTCGGCGTCTCGCCGATTGAACTGGCACAGACCAACCGCCTGCTGCTGGCCAAGCAGTTGCTCGCCGACTCTGCCCTGCCAATTATCGAAGTGGCCCTGGCCAGTGGATTTTCCAGCGTCCGCCGTTTCAATGCGCTGTTTCGCCAGCACTATGGATTTCCTCCGTCGCGCTTGCGGCGATCGCGGACTTTCGTCGCGCCGGGTGATACGATTCGGCTGACGCTGACGTACCGGCCACCTCTGGCGTGGCCTGAAATGCTCCGTTTTCTGGCCGGTCGAGCGACGGCCGGAGTAGAAATAGTTTCCGGCACGAGTTACGCCCGGACGGTCGCCGTCGGAAAGCAACGAGGGTGGCTGCGCGTTGAACCGGTCGCCGGCCGAAACGCCCTCGCGGTGGAGCTATCGACCGCGCTCACTGGAGTACTGCCGCAATTGCTCGCGCGGCTGCGTCACATGTTCGACCTGCGGGCCCGGCCC